>NZ_PSRU01000047.1:0-6584 GCF_003000935.1 Escherichia sp. R1 | reverse complement strand
CTGCAAAGGTGTCCGGCTCCTGGCCGTCAACCTCCAGCGTAAAGCGAAGACCTTTTAAGGACATAAATACCTCTCAGACATATCAGCCTATATTTACCGTGCCGCCACCAATAACCACGCCGCCGCAATCAATAGCATCACCGGTTCTGGCGGCGGGCAGGCCGTCAATAAAGACGGTTGACGAGCCTCTGGCGATTTTTCGGGGATGAGGGGGATGCTTCGGTTTATCATGCGGCGTCAGCGGATCTCCCTGACGGGCTGCGGGGAGACCATCGATAAAGACAGTGGATGACCCGGCGGTGATGACGGTCTCGTAATAACCGTCGTGCTGGGTGCCTTTGTCGTTTAATCTGGCAGCTAAAGGAATAATTCCTCCTGTTCAGAATTTCTACAGCAGAAGGTTTCAAAAATCCGGAGAAATACTCAACGAAATATTAATCACTTCACCGGATATTCTGATGCGTACCTTCACTGGTCTATTTAAGTAATACAAATTGTTGGCGTGTAATACCCCATTCTTCTTTCATTATCTTTGCCTTTAAAACAGAAAGTTCTTGAAATATATATTCAAGGGAAAAACTACGATAACTACCACAAGGGTAATATAAATTACAAAATTATCGAAAACTTAAAAAAATAATGCGTCAGATCTGATAAAAAAATAAGCTATCACGTGTAACTCCTGGGCGATCTCGCAAAAATTAAATTATAAAAAATACATGACGCAGGGCAAGATTACGAAAGCCCGCTCCCCGCAAGGACTGACGCCAGGTAGTTTCTGTCCATGGCTGCTTTTCGTATCTTACGTCTTAACCCTGCCCTGAATAGCGATATGCCGTATCCCTAAAAATAATTCTGCTGAGTTTCCTCTTCTTATTTTGCTGTCGTCTTCATTCATTACCACGTCCAGACGCCAGTACAGCTTATTCTCCACGTACCAGTGGTTTCGGATTGCTGTGGCGAACTTCTCTGCGGTTAAATCAGCAGAACTGATATAATATCTGACCGTCATTTCTGGCTCTTTCTTTTGTTCTGTTATTATTGAACGAAAGGAGACTGCCATGCATAATTTCTTCAGCCCTTTCCATTCAAACGTGAAATCAATAAGTTCATCAGGGATATCGCAGACAATGTGAAGACGAATTTCTTCTCTGCCATGACGCTTTTCACTCATTGCATAACTGTCATGCTCTGGATTATTTAATTCTTTCAGTGGAAATTTTTCCTCAAAGGTTTTATTAAGCCGCCCCTGATTTCATTTTCAGCGAATAAATAATCACCTCCCTGTTTTTGTATCTTCTCTGCAATATCTTTCTGGCAACCCATCGCATCAGTTGTGATGATTTTTCCTTTAATGTCCAACATGTAAAGAAGTTCAGGGATAGCTGTAATCTCATTAGATTTCTCATCCGTCCTGATCTGTCCGATGACCAGACTGTGCAATAAAATGCGAATTATTTAGTACAAAAAGTGTACTTCTGATGATCTTTCCTTGCCCTTGTTTATTAGGTATATACCCGTGATCATTGAAGATGCTTGATTTTTCAGCAACAGAAGATCATGCTGTCCAACATGAAAATATTCATTACTGAGCAACAAAAAGCTGAACTTGAACGCCTTCATGATTCCAGTCGTGACGGGCGAGTCAGAGATCGTATTAAAGCCATTCTTCTGGCTTCCGAAGGCTGGAGTTCTGCCATGATTGCTCAGGCTTTACGCCTGCATCAGACAACGATTTATCACCATATCAGCGAATTCCTGAATAAAGGAAAACTGAAGCCCGAAAACGGCGGCTCAGACAGCAAACTCAGTGCTGAACAAACGGCCTTTTCATCAGCCAGTTATCCGATAATTTATTTCACCATACCCGCGATGTTATTGCGTTTGTCACCCGGACATGGAACATCATTTTCAGCATTCCGGGGATGAATAAGTGGCTGCATCGTAATGGTTTCACCTACAAAAAACCGTCAGGCGTCCCCCATAAATTCAGTGAAGAGAAACAAAGGCAATTCATTGAATATTATAAGGAACTGAAAACAACTGTGGGTGATGAGCCGATTCTTTTTATTGATGGAGTCCATCCGACTCAGGCCACTAAAATCAGCTATGGCTGGATACGCAAAGGCCAGAAAAAAGCAGTAAAAACAACAGGCAGCCGCACACGCCTGAATATCATGGGGGCGCTGAATCTGAAAGCACTGACGTCACCGCTAATCTGCGAATATAAAACCATTAATGAATATAATGTATCCCGTTTTTTCAATGAGATACGAAAGGTTTATCCTGATTATAACCAGAAAATCCACGTTATTCTGGATGGAGCAGGTTACCACCGTTCACAGTTAGTGAAAGACTGGGCGGAAGTGGTAAATATCAGGCTGCATTACCTTCCCCCTTACAGCCCAAACCTGAATCCGATAGAAAGAATGTGGAAATTAATGAACGAACATGCCCGGAATAATCGCTACTTCAGCAGTACGCGAGAGTTCAGGGAAGCAATATCTGTCTTTTTTAACCAGACACTGCCGGATATAGCGGACTCACTGACATCCCGAATTAACGATCACTTTCAGGTGCTCACACCCGCATCTTGAGGTTTATTGAGTATATACCATAAATACCGAGTATTTTATTGTGCTATTTGTTTATTAAATATTTGCGAGCAATAATTAAAGATTGCCATCTTCATTGCCGACGAAATAAATATCAAATGAACACTCCAATCCAAGATTAGCCATTATTTTCATCTGCTCAGGCCATAAAGTTGGCCCACCGTGCCAATTCAATGATCTCCAGGTACAGTCAATACCCATTGAAATATTTTCTAATGCTTGCAATTTTGCAATATTTGATGATTTAGGTCCAAGTTTGTGAAGTAGCCAATCCAGATGTTCTCGAATATCTTTCGAGTTCACTAGATTTTCTGACGAGAGCATCCAATATGAATTTTTTGCATATCTTTTCTTTCCCGATAGAGTAATAATTTCATCTCCTTTTATATTGATTGATGTTGGCTCAAGTTCTAAGTGAATACTTATTTCATTAGGGTGAGTATTACCTGTGTAAATCAAGAGGCTAGCATAGCACTCATCACAACTTGGATATTCATGAGATATCGGGGTAAGCCTTGATTGTATATTCTTAATCATAAATAATCCTCTATGTTTCCTAAAATATTTCCTGAGTCATCAATATAATCACCATTATCAAGTATTCGACCATGGTGATCACCTCGTAAGCGTAAATCTTTTTTCAACTTTTCTAAAGCTTTCCCCCATTCTCTCCTGTTAATATTTTTACCAAAAAATTCATTTAACTCCCTGGCAGTTCTTGCCTCAAGAGTATTACCTCCAGTTTGTAATACTCTCGGAACTCTTCCCGCAGCGCCAACGCTTGGAGGAACAGGAATAGGCAATCCATTTGCATCCAGCACAATTTTAGCACCGCTCCTCCCCATTCTGCCAACCGATTTTATTGCAAACTTCGCTGAAAACTTGACCAAACCTTTCACCAGTGCTCCAACCCCGGTCATAAGTTCCAGCCATGGCTCAACCTCCATCGCCATTGCTTGGGTTTCATTGGCAGGTTTCAACAATGGCTCTCTAGGATCAATAGTTTCCATTACCTCCCTGTTGGTCTCATTCGCCCGCTCCATAATTTGGGTATCCATTCCCAACCCTCTCGCCAGAGCAATATTACTTTCCATTTGGGCAATGTCATTTTGCATCTGACCTTTGGCAATCAATGCACCCAACATATACCAGCCATTAATAAATGCCTTGCCTAATCCTATCATTGCATCTGCTTCTTGCTTTTTGGACTCAAGCTCAAACTCTTGCTGTTGTCTTTGCAGTTCCAGATACCTGGCCCAGAGCGATGATTCTTTAACAGGTATTATCTGATTTGGCGGGTTTGTCTGGGTATACAGTTTACCAACTGTATTATCATTATTCATGGCAACCAGCGAAAGATTCCTGGCTACCGGCTTTCCCTTGCACTTTATATGATCCACGCCTGTCAATATCCGGCAGTCACCGCTGCCCAGACTGGTGCCAGAACTGACACCTTTCCCGGCATTACTTCGTGTACCTGCAATAATACAGTCCACGGTCAGTATTGGATTGCCCCGTGCCCTGACATTGCTGATATAAATTTTCTCATGTGTCAGGTCCTGAAAGCTGTCAAACGGCACTATCGCATCACCAACCTTGCAGACATCAGGCGCAATACATATCGCAACGTACTTAGATTCACGACAACCAATATGATTTTCAGCCATGAGGTCCCCTCTGCTCCGTCGTCAAAACAATACGTTGTGGAAGTGAATCCACGGGGAGCGTTAAGCGCCAGAGTAGTGTTAGTTGCTCATCGTCTGTGTGGATGGTCAGTGTGTCAGCCAACAATGGGCGCAGTTCTACGTTTTTATCAGAGCGGTAAAACAAATACGCCAATAGTCTAATATCTGGAAGGAAACAAGTTTGTTCCATTTTAGAAGGTAACAGGCCGTTCAATATAATTTTTTCATTGCCAATTAAATAACCATCGTATTGTTGTTCTGGTGGAGAATAATTCATGAATGCAAAATCGAATTCATCTGGATAAAAAGGCTGAACAGTCTTTTGCCACTGTTCTGTAAAACCTCTGGCATAGCGCAATCGTGAAGGCCAGCTACGGCAAATAGCTCCTGGTGAGGCAGATAACTGTGGAGCTGGACAGGGCGATTTATCGCCAGGCGTTATCAGGGAGGGAATAACAATGCCTACAGGATTAAATTCACTGGCTGACGCCAGTTCATGGCGTAACAGTACCCGATCAGTTAATTCAGGTTCGCTAAGTTGCCAGCGGTTAGATATATATTGCCATTGGCAAGGGCCACATATATCAAATTGGCGCTGAAGATTACCCACCTGTAAACTGGCCTGCCATCGAGTGGTTTCCCCGGTGGCATGCCATGCGTGTCCATTTAATAAAACATCTGCCCTGACTTTTCTGCAAACCAAATCGGTTGCTGTTTTAAGACTGCTGCTTTCCGGTTCGCCGAACCAGGAGTCGGTCATCAGTGGCAGTCGCTGCTCATCCGCAATCAGACAAAGACCGCCGCTATATGAAAAATCAAATGTCTGATTAACTACCACTACTGTGAATAACTCACCATAATATCCCACTTTTTCGAACTGAAAGTGAGGAAAACCAGTTTCATTTTCAATATTCATGTTAATTTCTCCAGATTAATCCAGATCAATATCTGCGCCGAAAATATTTATTTTATCTTTTCCTTCAATCTGGATACTTTTACCATTGAGAATGATAGTACCGTCCTTATTCATTTTCAGTAAGCATTCACCGACTTTAATGGTGAGGCTGTTGGTAACTGTCAGGCTGTAATCTTCTCCAACTTTAATATCCTGGGATTTCACGACTTCTTCGGTATCTTTTCCTATTATCTTACTGATTTGATCGTTCCCTACATCCTTGTGACGATCGTGGGTAACATCCAGCCGCTGATCGTTTTGTACCGTAATGGTCTGGTCATTCGCCACTGTCACTTTCTGGTCATGACCACCTTCCTTTTTGCTCCCCACATTCACCGTCTGCCCCAACCCCACCGTTATCTTCTGGTCGTTACCGATGGTTTCCGTATGGTCATGTTTCACATCCGTTGTCCGGTCGTTGAGCACCTCCGTATCCATGTTCTTCTGCGCATGGATATACACCTGCTCATTACTGGTGGCGTCTTCAAACCGCAGCTCGTTAAATCCGCTTCCTTTATAGGTTTTTGACCGGATGGTCATCTGCGTCTTCGTTCCCGGCAGGTCACCCGGGGAGCGGTTATCTTCATGGTACGTCCGCCCCATGACCACCGGCTGGTCCGGGTCTCCGTTCAGGAAATCAACAATCACCTCCTGGCCCACCCGCGGTATCGCCAGATTGCCGAAACCCGGCCCCGCCCACGCCTGTGACACCCTCACCCAGCACGAACTCGCCTCCGTTGCCGGGTTATACCTGTCCCAGTGAAACTGCACTCGCACACGTCCGTGTTCGTCGCAGAAGATTTCCTCTCCCGCAGGACCGGTGACAATGGCGCTCTGTGGCCCGTCCACCTTCGGTTTGCTTTGCAGCCGTGGACGCCACGTCCGGTCCGCCGGTATCACCTCTAACTGATTGCCCAGCGTGGTTCCTCTCCCCTGGCTGCCGTGCAGCGCCTGCGGCTGGCTTCCTGACAGTATGCTCTGTACCACCTGCCATTCACGGTTCAGCATCTTCTGCGGATGTCCCGTCAGCGTAAACCGCGTTCCCGGCCACAGCTTCGGTGAATTACTCTGCCCTGTGGCCTTTTCCGCATCACTGCGCAGGCTGTCCATCTGGTACAGCGTGAAATCCTTGCCGTGCTGTTCATCCTTGTACCTTCCCGGATAATCAAATATCTCATACTGTTCAAGCTGTCCGTTCAGGTTCTCACCCTGCTGCTCATACATCCCCGGCCAGTCCGGCACCTTAAACGTGTAATCCTGGCTCTGCACCGACGACGGGCGGACATGCGCCTCATAACGGAACATACTGACACACTCCGTCTCCGCTCC
>NZ_PSRU01000046.1:0-6911 GCF_003000935.1 Escherichia sp. R1 | reverse complement strand
GGCCAGGCCTCAGCATTTTATTATGGTGATCCCCTGGGCGAAATGCGCCTGGTAAGCAGAGTTTTTGAAATGTAAGGCCTTTGAATAAGACAAAAGGCTGCCTCATCGCTAACTTTGCAACAGTGCCTACGTTCTGATCCGGCGTGCCCGGCAAGGCAGCGGCCTCGTGACGGATCTGGTGCCCGGCCAGTCCGGTGGAGGTAAAGGTAAGGGGCGCTTGCCGGAACCGGTCGAGCGCGTCATCCACGAGCTACTGCAAAAGCGGTTCCTGACCAAGCAGAAGCGCAGCCTAGCGGCCTTTCACCGCGAAGTCACTCAGGTGTGCAAGGCTCAAAAACTGCGAGTGCCGGCGCGCAATACCGTGGCCTTACGGATCGCTAGCCTTGACCCGCGCAAGGTCATCCGCCGGCGGGAAGGCCAGGATGCCGCTCGTGACCTACAAGGTGTGGGCGGCGAGCCTCCTGCCGTGACCGCGCCGCTGGAGCAGGTGCAGATAGACCATACGGTCATCGACCTGATCGTGGTCGATGACCGCGACCGGCAACCTATTGGCCGCCCGTACCTGACCCTCGCCATCGACGTGTTCACCCGCTGCGTGCTCGGCATGGTCGTCACGCTGGAAGCGCCGTCTGCCCCGATTTATTGTTCACAGCGATAGCACCTGCCATTTGGGGCAGCACCTACATTGTCACCACCCAATACCTGCCGAACTTCTCACCGATGACGGTCGCGATGCTGCGGGCGTTGCCGGCGGGTTTATTGCTCGTGATGATCGTCCGACAGATTCCAACGGGAATCTGGTGGATGCGCATCTTCATCCTCGGCGCACTTAATATTTCGCTATTCTGGAGCTTGTTGTTTATTTCGGTCTACCGCCTGCCGGGCGGGGTCGCGGCGACGGTAGGCGCTGTGCAGCCGCTGATGGTCGTGTTCATCTCTGCCGCTCTGCTAGGTAGCCCGATACGATTGATGGCGGTCCTGGGGGCTATTTGCGGAACTGCGGGCGTGGCGCTGTTGGTGTTGACACCAAACGCAGCGCTAGATCCTGTCGGCGTCGCAGCGGGCCTGGCGGGGGCGGTTTCCATGGCGTTCGGAACCGTGCTGACCCGCAAGTGGCAACCTCCCGTGCCTCTGCTCACCTTTACCGCCTGGCAACTGGCGGCCGGAGGACTTCTGCTCGTTCCAGTAGCTTTAGTGTTTGATCCGCCAATCCCGATGCCTACAGGAACCAATGTTCTCGGCCTGGCGTGGCTCGGCCTGATCGGAGCGGGTTTAACCTACTTCCTTTGGTTCCGGGGGATCTCGCGACTCGAACCTACAGTTGTTTCCTTACTGGGCTTTCTCAGCCCGGGGACCGCCGTGTTGCTAGGATGGTTGTTCTTGGATCAGACGCTGAGTGCGCTTCAAATCATCGGCGTCCTGCTCGTGATCGGGAGTATCTGGCTGGGCCAACGTTCCAACCGCACTCCTAGGGCGCGTATAGCTTGCCGGAAGTCGCCTTGACCCGCATGGCATAGGCCTATCGTTTCCACGATCAGCGATCGGCTCGTTGCCCTGCGCCGCTCCAAAGCCCGCGACGCAGCGCCGGCAGGCAGAGCAAGTAGAGGGCAGCGCCTGCAATCCATGCCCACCCGTTCCACGTTGTTATAGAAGCCGCATAGATCGCCGTGAAGAGGAGGGGTCCGACGATCGAGGTCAGGCTGGTGAGCGCCGCCAGTGAGCCTTGCAGCTGCCCCTGACGTTCCTCATCCACCTGCCTGGACAACATTGCTTGCAGCGCCGGCATTCCGATGCCACCCGAAGCAAGCAGGACCATGATCGGGAACGCCATCCATCCCCGTGTCGCGAAGGCAAGCAGGATGTAGCCTGTGCCGTCGGCAATCATTCCGAGCATGAGTGCCCGCCTTTCGCCGAGCCGGGCGGCTACAGGGCCGGTGATCATTGCCTGGGCGAGTGAATGCAGAATGCCAAATGCGGCAAGCGAAATGCCGATCGTGGTCGCGTCCCAGTGAAAGCGATCCTCGCCGAAAATGACCCAAAGCGCGGCCGGCACCTGTCCGACAAGTTGCATGATGAAGAAGACCGCCATCAGGGCGGCGACGACGGTCATGCCCCGGGCCCACCGGAACGAAGCGAGCGGGTTGAGAGCCTCCCGGCGTAACGGCCGGCGTTCGCCTTTGTGCGACTCCGGCAAAAGGAAACAGCCCGTCAGGAAATTGAGGCCGTTCAAGGCTGCCGCGGCGAAGAACGGAGCGTGGGGGGAGAAACCGCCCATCAGCCCACCGAGCACAGGTCCCGCGACCATCCCGAACCCGAAACAGGCGCTCATGAAGCCGAAGTGCCGCGCGCGCTCATCGCCATCAGTGATATCGGCAATATAAGCGCCGGCTACCGCCCCAGTCGCCCCGGTGATGCCGGCCACGATCCGCCCGATATAGAGAACCCAAAGGAAAGGCGCCGTCGCCATGATGGCGTAGTCGACAGCAGCGCCGGCCAGCGAGACGAGCAAGACCGGCCGCCGCCCGAAACGATCCGACAGCGCGCCCAGCACAGGTGCGCAGGCAAATTGCATCAACGCATACAGCGCCAGCAGAATGCCATAGTGGGCGGTGACGTCGTTCGAGTGAACCAGATCGCGCAGGAGGCCCGGCAGCACCGGCATAATCAGGCCGATGCCGACAGCGTCGAGCGCGACAGTGCTCAGAATTACGATCAGGGGTCTGTTGGGTTTCACGTCTGGCCTCCGGACCAGCCTCCGCTGGTCCGATTGAACGCGCGGATTCTTTATCACTGATAAGTTGGTGGACATATTATGTTTATCAGTGATAAAGTGTCAAGCATGACAAAGTTGCAGCCGAATACAGTGATCCGTGCCGCCCTGGACCTGTTGAACGAGGTCGGCGTAGACGGTCTGACGACACGCAAACTGGCGGAACGGTTGGGGGTTCAGCAGCCGGCGCTTTACTGGCACTTCAGGAACAAGCGGGCGCTGCTCGACGCACTGGCCGAAGCCATGCTGGCGGAGAATCATACGCATTCGGTGCCGAGAGCCGACGACGACTGGCGCTCATTTCTGATCGGGAATGCCCGCAGCTTCAGGCAGGCGCTGCTCGCCTACCGCGATGGCGCGCGCATCCATGCCGGCACGCGACCGGGCGCACCGCAGATGGAAACGGCCGACGCGCAGCTTCGCTTCCTCTGCGAGGCGGGTTTTTCGGCCGGGGACGCCGTCAATGCGCTGATGACAATCAGCTACTTCACTGTTGGGGCCGTGCTTGAGGAGCAGGCCGGCGGCACCGTTGAACAGGCTCCGCTCTCGCCGCTGTTGCGGGCCGCGATAGACGCCTTCGACGAAGCCGGTCCGGACGCAGCGTTCGAGCAGGGACTCGCGGTGATTGTCGATGGATTGGCGAAAAGGAGGCTCGTTGTCAGGAACGTTGAAGGACCGAGAAAGGGTGACGATTGATCAGGACCGCTGCCGGAGCGCAACCCACTCACTACAGCAGAGCCATGTAGACAACATCCCCTCCCCCTTTCCACCGCGTCAGACGCCCGTAGCAGCCCGCTACGGGCTTTTTCATGCCCTGCCCTAGCGTCCAAGCCTCACGGCCGCGCTCGGCCTCTCTGGCGGCCTTCTGGCGCTCCTGCTGCGGCGTCCGCTCGTGGGCCGTGGCGCGGGTCGGGGTCGTTTGCGGGAAGGGGCGGAATCCTACGCTAAGGCTTTGGCCAGCGATATTCTCCGGTGAGATTGATGTGTTCCCAGGGGATAGGAGAAGTCGCTTGATATCTAGTATGACGTCTGTCGCACCTGCTTGATCGCGGCCGCGATAGCTAGATCGCGTTGCTCCTCTTCTCCATCCGCGTTCCAAGCTGCGGAAAGGCACCCATAAGCGTACGCCTGGTCGAGCAGGCGACGCGGATCGACGTCCAGCGCACGAGAGAATGCGTCCGCCATCTGTGCAATGCGTCTAGGATCGAGACAAAGGTCGTCTCTGTCAGCCGGATCGTAGAACATATTGGCGGCGCCAAAGCCCACTTCACCGACCAGACCGACGGGATCTATCACCAGCCAGCCGCGACTGGAGAACATGATGTTTTCATGATGCAGATCGCCATGTAGCCCACGCAGTTCCGAGGCATTGCTCATCATTTGATCGGCTATAATCGCCGCGTGGACGTAGTCAGTTTGACAACCTGCGTTTTGATCATCGCGCGCCCGCTGAAACAAAGCTGCAAAGCGATCCCGGATCGGGAGAAGGGCAGAAGGCAGGGGTTCCTCAGATGCGGCATACAGCTTCGCCATTAGTTCCGCTGCAATTTCGGTCGCCTGGTAGTCGCCGTGCTCGGCAACGATGTGAGAGAGCATTCGCTCCCCGGCATATTCGAGCAACATCAGATTGTTCTCACGACCGAGCAACCGGACTGCTCCCCTCCCATTGCGCCATACCAGATAGTCGGCCCCGCGCAGTTCATCAGCAATGTCTTTTATAGGTTTCAATCCCTTGACGATTGCAGGAGTCCCGTCTGGCAATGAAACTTTCCAAACGAGGCTGGAAAAGGTGTCCGCAATGAGAACAGGTTGCGAAACGTGCCAATGAGCAGGAAAAACAGGCGGCATGAACATCAACCCCAAGTCAGAGGGTCCAATCGCAGATAGAAGGCAAGGCGTTCGCGGTCGGGGGCTTCGATCCCCAATACATTGAATAGGACAGCGAAGGCGCGCTCTGCTTCATCTGGCGCTGCCCAGTTCTCTTCGGCGTTAGCAATCATGAGTGCCAAATCGGCATAGCGATCTGCTGTTCCGAGCCGCCCAAGGTCGATCAGACCCGTGCATTGAAGAGTTTTAGGGTCCACCATGAAGTTCGGCATGCAGGGATCACCATGGCAAACAACCATATCGGTGCGCTCTTGGTCGAGCCGCACCGGTAGCTCTCGTTCGACACGAGCCAAAAGATCGAGCTGCGGCGTACTCTTGTCCTCGTCCGGTAAGAAGTCGGGATTGACGGCATTGCGGGACACCACATCAACGGCGCGTCCGAACATTCGCGACAGCCTGCGCTCAAACGGACATTGATCAACCGATAGGCTGTGAACAGCGCCAAGTTGCTGCCCCATTGACGGCCACGCTTTGAGCAAATCCGCTCCAGACAGATCAGCCGCCGGTACTCCCGGAATTGCCGTTATCACCAAGCATGCACCCTCCTGTTCCTCCTGCCAGTTGATGACCTCGGGGCAAGCCACACCTCGACCTTTGAGCCAAATGAGGCGGTCACGCTCTCCAGCGAGCTCACCGCGGCGGGAAGCAGGTGCGATTTTCGCGAAGGCATGCCCGTCACCACGTCGAAAAACAAAATCACCAGATTCTCCGCCTCTGACAGGCAACCAGTCAGAATGCGATTCACCAAAAAAAATATTAGTTCGATTCAATGGAGGTTCCTTCAGTTTTCTGATGAAGCGCGAATATAGAGAAATATCCCGAATGTGCAGTTAACGAATTCTTGCGGTTTCTTTCAGCGCCGCCAATACCGCCAGCCCGTCGCGCAAGGGGCGCGGCTCGTGTGTGCGGATGAAGTCAGCTCCACCTGCGGCGGCGGCAAGCTCTGCAGCGAGTGTCGCGGCCCCGACATCCCCCGGACCACGGCCTGTGAGCGCGCGCAGAAAGGATTTGCGCGAAACAGACAGAAGCACCGGCAAATCGAAGCGCAGCCGCAATTCATCGAACCGCGCCAGCACCGAGAGCGAGGTTTCGGGAGCAGCCCCCAGAAAAAACCCCATGCCGGGATCAAGGACAAGGCGGTTGCGTTTGATACCGGCACCCGTCAGCGCCGCGATGCGCGCGTCAAAGAACGCCGCAATGTGATCCATGATGTCGCCAGCGGGTGCCTCGCGCCGATCTGCCTGCCCGTCTTGCACCGAATGCATAACGACGAGTTTGGCAGATGATTTCGCCAATTGCGGATAGAACGCAGCGTCTGGAAAACCGCGAATATCATTGAGATAGGCCACACCACGCGACAAGGCATAGGCTTGCGTCGCGGGTTGATAACTGTCGAGCGAGACGGGAATGCCATCTGCCTTGAGCGCGTCCAGCACCGGCGCGATACGCGCGATTTCTGTGTCGGACGAAACAGGCGCGGCGTCGGGATTGCTGGATGCCGGACCGAGGTCGATCACATCTGCCCCCTCGGCCATCAGCTTACGCGCCTGCGCAATGGCTGCGTCTGGCGCCAGATACCGGCCTCCATCGGAGAAACTGTCCGAGGTTATGTTGACGATGCCGAAAATGATGAGCGATTTATTCATGGGGGCTTCTATAATAATAATAATCGAGCATGAGTATCATACGGATGCTCGGGTCGAAAGGGAATCCCCAGGCGAGTAACCTGTTTGCGGTGATCCATTAGCTGCAGGAGCAGAAGAGCATACATCTGGAAGCAAAGCCAGGAAAGCGGCCTATGGAGCTGTGCGGCAGCGCTCAGTAGGCAATTTTTCAAAATATTGTTAAGCCTTTTCTGAGCATGGTATTTTTCATGGTATTACCAATTAGCAGGAAAATAAGCCATTGAATATAAAAGATAAAAATGTCTTGTTTACAATAGAGTGGGGGGGGTCAGCCTGCCGCCTTGGGCCGGGTGATGTCGTACTTGCCCGCCGCGAACTCGGTTACCGTCCAGCCCAGCGCGACCAGCTCCGGCAACGCCTCGCGCACCCGCTGGCGGCGCTTGCGCATGGTCGAACCACTGGCCTCTGACGGCCAGACATAGCCGCACAAGGTATCTATGGAGGCACTGTTGCAAATAGTCGGTGGTGATAAACTTATCATCCCCTTTTGCTGATGGAGCTGCACATGAACCCATTCAAAGGCCGGCATTTTCAGCGTGACATCATTCTGTGGGCCGTACGCTGGTACT
>NZ_PSRU01000045.1:0-7965 GCF_003000935.1 Escherichia sp. R1 | reverse complement strand
GCAGTTGCAGAATTTCAGATTCCAGTTCAGCCACCGTGCGGGAACCAGGAGTACCGAGCCCTTTTCTGGCGGCGGTAACCCATTGTCCTAAAGTGCCTTCAGGAAGAGATAATCGGGAAGCGCCTTCGCTGATCGAAAGTTGATTTTCAAGAACCGTTCTGACAGCTTCGGCTTTGAACTCTTTAGAGTAACGTTGGTTTTTTCTGCTCATTATTAGCTCCTTCTGATGCCATTCTATTTCAGGAAGGAGTGTCCGTTAAACTCAGGCTACCTCAGTCATCGACCAAATCATCCCAGTCGTCTCGCACCACTGACCATTCATGGTTGACATGTGGTGGAAATCCGCTTCTACAGTAACCATTTTTTATTCGCAAAACCGAACACGCCATACGGATAGCTGTTAACTGGCATGCCGAGGCAGTCGTTATTTATATTTGGTTTTGCCAATAATCTTTATTTTTTGTAAAAAGTAAATATAAATTATTCTCATTATTGTTTGTATTTGTGTATTGTCTTGCCGGTTAACATGATCGGAGATTAGTAATATGCGAATAACCACTCTGGCTTCCGTAGTCATTCCCTGTCTCGGATTTTCAGCCAGCAGCATAGCTGCTGCAGAGGATGTGATGATTGTCTCTGCATCCGGCTATGAGAAAAAGCTGACTAACGCAGCCGCCAGTGTTTCTGTGATTAGCCAGGAGGAATTGCAGTCCAGCCAGTACCACGATCTGGCGGAGGCTCTGAGATCAGTAGAGGGTGTGGATGTTGAAAGTGGTACGGGTAAAACCGGTGGGCTGGAAATCAGCATCCGAGGAATGCCAGCCAGTTACACGCTGATACTGATTGATGGTGTTCGTCAGGGCGGAAGCAGTGACGTGACTCCCAACGGTTTTTCTGCCATGAATACCGGGTTCATGCCCCCTCTGGCCGCCATTGAGCGTATTGAGGTTATCAGGGGGCCGATGTCCACACTGTATGGCTCTGATGCGATGGGCGGTGTGGTGAATATCATTACCAGAAAGAATGCAGACAAATGGCTCTCTTCCGTCAATGCAGGGCTGAATCTGCAGGAAAGCAACAAATGGGGTAACAGCAGCCAGTTTAATTTCTGGAGCAGTGGTCCCCTTGTGGATGATTCTGTCAGCCTGCAGGTACGCGGTAGCACACAACAGCGTCAGGGCTCATCGGTCACATCACTGAGCGATACAGCAGCCACGCGTATTCCTTATCCCACGGAGTCACAGAATTATAATCTTGGTGCACGTCTTGACTGGAAGGCGTCGGCGCAGGATGTGCTCTGGTTTGATATGGATACCACCCGGCAGCGTTATGATAACCGGGATGGGCAACTGGGGAGTCTGACGGGGGGATATGACCGGACCCTGCGCTATGAGCGAAACAAAATTTCAGCTGGCTATGATCATACTTTCACCTTCGGAACATGGAAATCGTATCTGAACTGGAACGAGACAGAAAATAAAGGTCGTGAGCTCGTACGCAGTGTACTGAAGCGCGACAAATGGGGGCTTGCCGGTCAGCCGCGGGAGCTTAAGGAATCGAACCTTATCCTGAATTCATTACTGCTTACCCCTCTGGGAGAATCTCATCTGGTTACGGTGGGGGGCGAGTTTCAGAGCTCGTCCATGAAAGACGGAGTTGTCCTTGCCAGCACAGGTGAAACTTTCCGGCAGAAAAGCTGGTCGGTATTTGCTGAGGATGAGTGGCATCTCACGGATGCACTTGCGCTGACTGTGGGCAGCCGCTATGAACATCATGAGCAATTCGGGGGACACTTCAGTCCGCGTGCATATCTGGTCTGGGATGTGGCAGATGCCTGGACGCTGAAAGGCGGTGTGACCACGGGATATAAGGCACCCAGAATGGGGCAGCTACATAAAGGGATTAGTGGTGTATCCGGGCAGGGAAAAACAAATCTACTTGGTAACCCCGACCTGAAGCCGGAAGAGAGCGTCAGTTATGAGGCTGGGGTGTATTACGATAACCCCGCCGGTCTGAATGCCAATGTCACAGGTTTTATGACTGACTTCTCCAACAAGATTGTCTCTTATTCCATAAATGATAACACCAATAGCTATGTAAACAGCGGAAAGGCCCGGTTGCATGGTGTGGAATTTGCCGGCATATTGCCGCTGTGGTCAGAGGATGTCACGCTGTCACTGAATTACACCTGGACCCGAAGTGAACAACGTGATGGTGATAACAAAGGTGCGCCGCTGAGTTATACCCCTGAACACATGGTGAATGCGAAACTGAACTGGCAGATCACCGAAGAGGTGGCATCATGGCTGGGTGCCCGTTATCGCGGGAAAACACCACGTTTCACCCAGAATTATTCGTCACTGAGCGCTGTACAGAAGAAAGTGTATGATGAGAAAGGAGAATACCTGAAAGCCTGGACGGTGGTGGATGCAGGTCTGTCGTGGAAGATGACGGATGCCCTGACGCTGAATGCTGCGGTGAATAACCTGCTCAACAAGGATTACAGTGACGTGAGCCTGTACAGTGCCGGTAAGAGTACGCTGTATGCCGGTGATTACTTCCAGACGGGATCATCAACAACAGGATATGTGATACCTGAGCGAAATTACTGGATGTCGCTGAACTATCAGTTCTGATAATAACAAAACGCTATCACTGACGGTAGAATACGTTGCCACTGCAACTCCTGGCGGAACAGTGGCAACGTATTAGGTTAAGTGCATTTCCGATCCGCTAATGAGATTTCGTTACCAACAACTAATATCGTCACAGGAAATGCACGGATTATTTTTAACTTATCATTTACATACTTGTCCAGAGTGTAAGCGCACCGTGAAGGACGTGGGGTAAAAATTAGTGTACAGAGAGAGTGACGTTCCAGGGCAACAACTCTTTCATGCGGTTTGTAGTGGTCAAGTAATATTGGCCACGGTTTTACAGTAAAAACGGTATCTGTTCTCTGATTCTTCCGGCGTCAACCCACCGTTGTAATGGTGAGGCCTGACGCTATTGTAATAATTCAGGATATAACCGCTAATTTGTTGCCGGGCCTCGTCCTTGCCTACGTAACCATCCGTCGGCACCCATTCTGTTTTCAGACTGCGGAAGAAGCGTTCCATAGGACTGTTATCCCAGCAGTTTCCCCGTCGGCTGACACTTTGCTTTATCCTGTAACGCCAGAGAAGCTGTTGATATTTCAGTCCTGTATACTGACTTCCCTGGTCGCTATGGAACATGACGTCCCGCGGCTGACCACGCACCTCATACGCCATCCGCAAGGCACTGCTTATCAGTGCAGTATCGGCATTCGCTGACAGGCTCCAGCCGATAACCCTGCGGGCAAAAAGATCCATGACGACCGCCAGATAGCACCAGCGATTTCCTGCCCAGATATACGTAATATCTCCGCACCATACCCTGTCTGGCTCCGGTACAGCGAACTGACGCTCGAGCAGATTCGGCAAACACGTATGCTCCTGACAGGCATTTTTGTATTGATGTTTTCCGGGCTGACAACTGCTCAGGTTCAGGTATTTCATCAGCCGTCCGGCACGATAACGGCTCATCGGGACGCCGTTTTGGGTCAGCATTTCAGCCAGCGTGCGCGCGCCTGCAGAGCCCCGGCTCTGGTTCCATGCCCGGCGTATTTCGCTGCACAACCTGACGCGAGCCGAATTAACCGTATCGCGTCGTTTTCGCCAGTACCGGTAACTGCTACGGTGTATTCCCAGTGCGGAACAGAGGCTGACAACTGAGTGGCTGTCACTCAGTCTGGAAACTATCGTAAACCGTTCAGTGAGTCGGACATCAAGAGCGCGGTAGCCTTTTTTAATATCGTATTTTGTTCCTCCAGTCGGCGAACCTGCTTTTCCAGCTCGCGAATACGTTGCTGTTCAGGGGTAATGGGTGTTGCAGAGGGCGCAATACCTTGGCGCTCTCGCCTGAGCTGACGTACCCAGCTCTCAAGCGTGGTAGAACCGACATTCATCGCCTCACTGGCTTGTCGATACGAATAGCCCTTATCAACAATCAGCTGTGCACATTCCAGCCTGAACTCAGGGGTGAAAGTACGTTTGGTTTTCTTGTTCATTAAGTCACCTGTTTTGTGTTGAGGTGAGAATATCACCTTTAATCAGGTGGCCAAATTTACTGTGCCACTACAGTTGGCAGGCCAGGTGTTGATTACACTGATCACGTGGCGTAGCCACGTTTCCGGCTCGATTCCGTTAAGTTTTGCAGCTACCGATCAGGCTGTACATCACTGCCGCACTATCGCTCGTCATCTCAAAGTCCGGTCTCGTCAGCAGGAAGGTATCATTCTCTCCCGCCATTTTTCCGGGGGCCCGGTCAGATAAGTCCCTTTGTCTATCGCTGACTCCTGGCTCATAACCCGGTTAGCAGAATGCAGGGTCACCACCTCGCCACGACCGAATCCGGATAAGTCAATTGCACCTTCTCAATCGCCATTTTGTCACAATTAAGTTTGATAAATCATGTCACCTCTGCACTGAATCTGCTCCAGTGCCTCATTGGTCTCCGTCCACCCCTTTAAACTGCCGGATAAGACTGCTGCACAGCGCCTTCCCCGGAATCAAATCACTTTCCCTGTCCGCCACAATCCGCTTCATGCCACCTCGTATTTTGTTTCAGAGACCGGAATCTGCCAGAAAGTGACTACGCGTGCACATATCGGTTTTCTGGGTTACATGCATCGTGTTATTTTCTGAAATGCAAAATAATAAAAAACAAGGACACATAATGAAGGATGAAATACACAGTACCAGCATCAACCCGGATGTTGTTGAGCAGTTTCTGGCCCTTATGAACACACATTGTAAATCCTCAGAAGAGGCGCTCGCCATGTTGAGTACGCTTTGTTACAACCTGATGGTGACATGTGGTATCCATTCCATGGACAGCCAGATGCTCAATGGGCATGGGATATCCATGCAACTTCAGGGGATTGATATTGCCGAAAGGCCAGGTAAGAATATTCACTAACCTGAACAGGGTCTGAAAACGCTGTCTTTTCAGGCCTCTGCAGGCAAAAACTGATGACAACAAAATTTCTGCGTTTGTACCCCACCGATGAAAAAGACAAAAACTCACACCGGGCTTCTAGCCAGTAAAGATAAAACCCGACGTGTCAGCCTCTACGAAACGCCAACGGCATGGTGTATCAGGGGGCAGGAGTGCTACAGCAAAAGTACAGGACGCCGCTGTGGCAGCCACGACAGTCTGAGCAGACTGCGCCTGGACAGCATTAAGCCTGTTGAATGAGTGGTGGCACCATGAAAGATAACAACACAACCGCCACCCCAGAAGCCTGGAAAATGCGTTTTCTGGCCAACGGGACATCCGGCACATGGTTTTACACTGACGACATTACAGTCACTGACGCGTGGCTTCGCGCGCACCCGGATGATGTGGAGGTTATCCCTCTCTGCCGGATACCACCCCGTCAGCATTCCCATGAACAACATATTGAAGAACTCCGTGCAGCCCTGGCCCGGATGCTGCATATGCATCATATGATGCTGGAAACCACGCATTACAGGGAAAACATCACCGATGCCCGTTGTATCCGTGAAATGCATGAAGCTCCATTACAGGCGCTCAATATTCTGGCCAGATACCCGCATAAAAAGGACGAGGTGTGACGCATGTGGCTACTGATTTTCTGGCTTTCATCTCCCTTTAATGTCTCTTCCGGTGATGCCCGGCAGCCCACACTGGCGGTGCACAGCCAGGCATTTCATACCGAACGGGCCTGTCGCGATGCATTGCACGCCATTAAAAAGGAGAATGTTGGCGAATTTTCTCTGCGGGGCGTTTGTGTTTCTGACGGAAATACGAAGGAGGAAGCTGAGAGCTCATGACGGATATTACTGACAGACATACACTTCGCCGTATGTCCTGGTCGGAACTCTTCACGGCAGCACAGGAAGCGGAATTTCAGCGTGATTACGAGCGTGCCAGAATAGTGTGGTCATTCGCCTTACATGTTGCAACAACCACGATTAACAAAAATCTGGCCATAGCTCATATTCGACGCTGCAATACTTTGTTGCATAAATCAAAAACAGTACCCGGAAACAACACGGGGGGCCGATCAGTGTGCCTGAGACCCCAACATCCCCGGAGATGACTGACATTCCGGACTGACGCAGTTGCTGCATATCTGTGGCAATACGTTGTATCCAGCCAGACAGGTTATCCCGCGTAGTGACAATTAACCCGCTTTCCTGCACCAGCTTCAGCCGGGCCGTCGGGGATTTTACCAGCCGGAAATATCAGTAAAACAACATATCATTATGCCATGGTGTACGCGGCCAGTGTACGCTTACTTAAGGAATGAGGGATAAATTGGATATTATTACTTCACTTTGCTTTTTTATGAGATTCATCACATAAGTGGGGTTTTACTGTTAAATAATCTGAATTTATTTGATATCCGTAAAGCAGATGTCTCAGTTCGCTGTTTCCAACTTTTGTTATTCCTCTGGGGCGAATGCTGTTTCCGCTGGAATATTCACCTGGCACCAGTCCCAGAAAAGCCATGAGCTGTTCAGGATTGGAAAATCGCGAAAAATCACCCAGTTCAGCAACCAGGGTTATTGCGATTAGTTGACCAACACCTTTAAGAGCCTGCAACTGGCAGACCAGATTGCACAGAGATCACTCAGGTAACAGGCGAGATATTTCCTGATCGAGTTGAAGTATGCGATCTTCAATCTGCTCCAGATTCTGACAATAATGTTGAAAGCAATCTGTTGAGATAGCAGACCAAATGATTGAGCGAGCGTTAGTGATGACAAACGTATCCAGGTACTTCTTATCTCATGGTGTTTTGGTGGATTTCTTGAGGCGGCAGCCGGATACGGTACAGCGGTAGCAATCCCCATTGGTATACTGATTGCTCTGGGCTTTAACCCACTAAAAGCAGCGATTGCATCACTGGTTGCTAATACAGTCCCTACAGCGTTTGGGGCAGTAGGTATACCTGTCTCTGTACTTGCTGAACAAGTTAATTTACCTGTAACCACACTCAGCGGGACAATTATTCTTCAACTGGCACTGTTCAACATTCTGCTTCCTTTCGTCATCGTCGCGATTATCGGTGGTGGTATGAAGACTATACGAGGCGTTGGACTAATTACCCTGATGTGTGGTGTCAGTACATTAATTCCCCAGTATCTGGTGGCTGTTAATCTTGGCGCGGAACTCCCGGCTTTCGCGGGTAGTCTTGTCAGTCTGATAGTAATAGTCTTTATGGCGAAAAACCGTAAAGAAAAAACCGCCCCTGAATTGGGGATGCGGACGATTTCCTGGACTGCTTTATTATGCCAGCCCACATTGTTGGCGGTACATTTCAGGGCTGACTGCACCCAGCGATAATTTTATACGCCGCTCGTTATACCATCTGATGTAAGCATCTACATGCTGCATGAACTTTTCTGGCGTGATGCCCGACCATTTACGCCCATAATACATTTCCGTTTTCAGTCTGCCGAAAAAACCTTCGCATGCGGCATTATCAGGTGAACATCCTTTACGGGACATTGAGCGAATAAGACCTGCTGCATTCACTCTTTCCAGCCAGCCTGGCCAGCGATAATGCCCACCTCTGTCACTGTGTATCACCGGTCGTTCGCCAGCATTTAACGTTTCGACAGCGCTATCCAGCATAGTGTTGACCAGCTCAGCATCGGGGCGTGTACTGAGAGACCAGCTAATAACTTTTCCATCGAAGCAGTCCACCACCGGTGACAGCCAGACTTTACCTGCAGGGAGTTGGAACTCCGTGATATCTGTCAGCCATTTCTGATTAGGTTGCTATGAACCGCCCCGGGTTTCCTGGAGAGTGTTTTATCTGTGAACTCAGGCTGCCAGATCATCGTTTCCGATGGAAGCATAATAAGCTTTTTCTGCTTCTGCCGGAGGAGTATGGCCCAGCCTTTCCAG
>NZ_PSRU01000044.1:0-8398 GCF_003000935.1 Escherichia sp. R1 | reverse complement strand
CCTCTCCGGGTTGCCATTGTGGCGATGCTTCTTGCTCCGGCCGAACCGTGGCTGATGCCATGTAGCTCAAGTACCTGACTGCGTAATACAGCCCGTCTGCCGTCTGGTTTTTCAGGACGGTTTTTCCAGTATCTGTAGCTGCTGCGATGAACCCCGAACACATGGCAGAGTGTGACCACAGGATAATGCGCTCTGAGTTTCCCGATTATCGAGAACTGTTCAGGGAGTCTGACATCAAGAGCGCGGTAGCCTTTTTAATATTTCATTCTCCATTTCAATGCGTTGTAGCTTTTTCCTCAGCTTACGTATTTCGATTTGTTCTGGTGTTATCGGAGAGGCTTTTGGTGTTTTGCCCTGACGCTCATCACGCAGTTGTTTGACCCATCTTGTCATTGTGGAAAGGCCAACATCCATAGCTTTCGCGGCATCTGCCACCGTGTATTTCTGGTCAACAACCAGTTGAGCGGATTCGCGTTTAAACTCTGCGCTGAAATTTCTTTTTTTCATTGGAGCACCTGTGTTGTTCTGAGGTGAGCATATCACCTCTGTTCAGGTGGCCAAATTCAGTGTGCCACTTCAGCCCTGATTCGACTTTTACAATGACTTATCTGGACGCATGAAGAACGTCAGGAATATACCAATAACAAGCAATGCGACGGAACCGTAGAATGGTAAACTCCAGTTGCCTGTTTTGTCGATAATAATGCCAAAGGCGATAGGTGAAATAATGTCGGCGACAGCGGAACCGGCGTTCATCAATCCGCTGGCAATTCCCACATACTTCGGCGTAATATCCATCGGGACAGCCCGGATAGGCCCAATGGTCAGCTCATCGGCCAGCAATGTCGTGAACTGTGAGACGAAACAGCGTACACAGTTTGAATGTATCTACTTTTCCCAATACTGGGCGAAGGGAGATTTTATTGCGAAGCGCGCGCCAATTGGTCAGTGGGAACCTTATTCGGAAGAGTCACTACTTGGCATCATCGTCACCAGCGTCTGTCGTATTAAAGTCGCGATGCTAAAACCTGAACCTCCCAGAGATCCCCATATCCCGCTGATGGGGGATTTTAACTAAAACTTAGCGCTATCGCTGCGTATCGTAACTATCCCGTATTACGTAGCGTAAATTATGACGCCATATGGGGAACAAATACACAGAGGAAGAAAAAGATTAGATTGGTTTTAAGGGATGTTTTTATCATAAATGGCACTGCTAAAATTATGAGATTATCGAAGATAAAATTCTTGATCATACATAAAAGGCCTCCTGAATTAAATCAAGAGGCGTATAGTTTTTACATTACTGATGTATGTTTAATGATCTCACTGATTTTCACTTTCCTGTCCTGCGATCTTGAAAGAGTGGCAGCATCAGCAGTAGCAATCGCCGACATGGCCGCCTCACCATTGAGAAGGTCAATATAATCTTCTTCAGGTTTTGCACCACAGAGGATATTATGGAGGAATAACGTCTCCTTTCTTATTAAACTGGCAAGCCATAATGGTGTTTTTTTTCCTGGATGACCATATGCTATAGCGCCATCCATTTCTGAGGTCATATTGCCTTTCCGACGATCATCATCTTCTTCTTGTGTTTCATGGACCAAAAAATGCTTTGTCTGACCGCCAATCCTAAGTGACCCTGCTGTTTCTTGCATATCAATTTTAATAGAGCCTTTAGTTCCATTGATGATGACATAATGTTCCGGCCAGTTAAATGCACTCCCCCACTCTAAGGTTGCTAGTTTTCCTGACGGGAATTCCAAGGTCATAAATAACATATCATCTTCATTGCCAAATCCTGGACCAGAATGGGCCAAATTTCCACCAATCATAGTAACCGTCTCTGGTATTTCTCCAAGTAAATGCTGAACACAATCTAACTCATGTATATGATGATATAGATGTCCACCAGATTGTTCTTTCATCTTTTTCCAGGAAAGTCTCTCTTGTTTGTTTTCCCAGCCATTTCTCTTAGTATGACATGATAATATTTCGCCGATAACACCTTCTTTAATTAACTTCCGTGCATATTGAACCCCATTGAAAAAATTCATAATATGCCCGGCCATAAAGGTCACACCAGCTTCTTTACACGCTTTGACCATATCCACACAATCTTCATAACTTAATGCAATTGGTTTTTCACAAAAAACATGCTTCTTATTCTTTGCTGCTTTAATTACTGGTTCTTTATGCAGATAATTTGGGGTGGCTACGATCACGCAATCGACTAATTTACTTGAGACTAAAGCATCCAAGCTTGACATATTGATACACTGCAATTCACGGGCAATATTTTCTCCATTTTCAGGATCGTATACACATGTAATTTTTGCATTATCATGCATATTCATAAAACGAGCTAATTCAGCGCCAAAGTATCCAACACCAACAACGCCATAATTAATCATAAAGCCTCCAATCATTTAGCCACGGATAGTTTATAAATTTTACCTGGAATATCAAAACCAACTAACAAAATTAATAAGGCAGAGAATGCAACCGTAACAATGAATAATGAAACACCTAAGCCATAATATCCTGAAATGTATGTAGCTAATACAGGTGCGGCCATTCCTCCAGTTGCCCCTAAGTTATAAATAAGACCGGTCCCTAATCCTCTTAATTTTGTTGGAAAGTAATCATATATAAATTTTGGAACCAACCCTGCAATACCTAAATTTGTAAACATTAATCCAAAGAGACATAATCCTATAAGAGAAGAGTTTTTCACAGAAATAAAAAAAAGAGGACAAAGGAAAATAAATGAAGTTATTAGACCGACTACAAAGGCTTTTTTTACACCAATCTTATCACCAACAAAACCAAAAAATATTGTACCTGTCAGTGTTCCTAAACCTGCTATTGTCATCAGAGTTGAAATGACCACTGTATTAACTCCATTATCTGCCAGGTAGGAAGGAAGTAGTCCGTTTATCGGCCAGTTTGCACCAAATAGACAAAAACAGACGAGGAAAACGATCATAGAGATTGAAAGATGTGGTTTTCTGAAGACAGACAAAAATGTTGATTTATCCTTATATTTATCTTCAATCCACTCCTGACTTTCTGGAGCACTTTTTCTGATCCAAAGAACTAGTAAAACTGGTAACAGGCCTATAAAAAAAGAGTTTCTCCATCCATATACTTCAGCAAACTGAGGGATTATTTGTGCCGCAATAATATTTCCAACAGAAAAACCACTTACCAAAAAAGCACTAGCTTTAGATTGAAGATTTTTAGGCCAACTTTCTACCGCATAAGTTGAAGCACATGCATATTCACCAGACATCCCTAAGCCAACAATAAAACGGCAAACTGCGAGCATATATAAGTTTGTAGCAATACCGCTAAGGCCTGTTCCGACTGAGTAAATGAAAATTGCCCACATCATCATTGGCTTACGACCATATTTATCAGCCATGGCACCAAAAAAACCACCTCCAATAGGTCTGGCTATGAAGGCCACTGTCCCTATTAAAGTAGCCTGAATATCCGTAATGCCAAGATCTGCTTTTATAATATGAAGAATGTAAAATATCATCATAAAATCAAAGCCATCAAATACATATCCAAGCCATGCGGAAAAAAGAGCTTTCCGTTGTGGTGGATTAACTTGTTTATACCATGCTGTTGCCATATTTGTTTCCTGTGTTATTCTAATATAGCCCTTAAAGTAAATATTAGGGAGCCTCAACAATATCCAGAAATAATTATATTGTCTTCAAATACGCCAGTACTATTGATTGTTATCAATACCTAATCAGTACAATCTTTTCCTCCATTTCTTCTTAACATATTTCACTCTATGAAAGATAAAACTGATACCCACCTACAGTTTTGGGTCACCAACAAAAAACAATGTTCGCCAGATATTCCACCACTGGCACAGTTCAACCCTGCTTCAAAAATTGACTTATTCATTGTGCTCATTTTCGTAGTCCGTTCAGGTTGAATAAAACTCCCTTCGTCAAATGAGGAAAGACTGAGAGGTTATTACTTTAGCTTACGTTATAGCTGTTTTCCTTTGCAGTATTTCTTTGCTTTTCTGTATACCTTTATACCTGTTATACCAGATCAAAAAACAAGCAATCCACATAACAAAACGCGTTTTGTTACTGATGTCACAAATTGAGCATATTTTTGTAGCTGATAGTTTGTTACAAACACCAGAACCAAGATTAATGCCGATCAGTTAAGGATCAGTTGACCGATCCAGTGGCTGTGTAAGAATCCGGAAACGCTCACTTGTTTCCGGATTTTTTTATGCACATTGGACAGGCTCTTGATCTGGTATCCCGTTACGATTCTCTGCGTAACCCACTGACTTCTCTGGGGGATTACCTCGACCCCGAACTCATCTCTCGTTGCCTTGCCGAATCAGGTACTGTAACGCTACGCAAGCGCCGTCTTCCCCTCGAAATGATGGTCTGGTGTATTGTTGGCATGGCGCTTGAGCGTAAAGAACCTCTTCACCAGATTGTGAATCGCCGGGACATCATGCTGCCGGGCAATCGCCCCTTCGTTGCCCCCAGTGCCGTTATTCAGGCCCGCCAGCGCCTGGGAAGTGAGGCTGTCCGCCGCGTGTTCACGAAAACAGCGCAGCTCTGGCATAACGCCACGCCGCATCCGCACTGGTGCGGCCTGACCCTGCTGGCCATCGATGGTGTGTTCTGGCGCACACCGGATACACCAGAGAACGATGCAGCCTTCCCCCGCCAGACACATGCCGGGAACCCGGCGCTCTACCCGCAGGTCAAAATGGTCTGCCAGATGGAACTGACCAGCCATCTGCTGACGGCTGCAGCCTTCGGCACGATGAAGAACAGCGAAAATGAGCTTGCTGAGCAACTTATAGAACAAACCGGCGATAACACTCTGACGTTAATGGATAAAGGTTATTACTCACTGGGACTGTTAAATGCCTGGAGCCTGGCGGGAGAACACCGCCACTGGATGATACCTCTCAGAAAGGGAGCGCAATATGAAGAGATCAGAAAACTGGGTAAAGGCGATCATCTGGTGAAGCTGAAAACCAGCCCGCAGGCACGAAAAAAGTGGCCGGGACTGGGAAATGAAGTGACTGCCCGCCTGCTGACCGTGACGCGCAAAGGAAAAGTCTGCCATCTGCTGACGTCGATGACGGACGCCATGCGCTTCCCCGGAGGAGAAATGGGGGATCTGTACAGTCATCGCTGGGAAATCGAACTGGGATACAGGGAGATAAAACAGACGATGCAACGGAGCAGGCTGACGCTGAGAAGTAAAAAGCCGGAGCTTGTGGAGCAAGAGCTGTGGGGTGTCTTACTGGCTTATAATCTGGTGAGATATCAGATGATTAAAATGGCGGAACATCTGAAAGGTTACTGGCCGAATCAACTGAGTTTCTCAGAATCATGCGGAATGGTGATGAGAATGCTGATGACATTGCAGGGCGCTTCACCGGGACGTATACCGGAGCTGATGCGCGATCTTGCAAGTATGGGACAACTTGTGAAATTACCGACAAGAAGGGAAAGGGCCTTCCCGAGAGTGGTAAAGGAGAGGCCCTGGAAATACCCCACAGCCCCGAAAAAGAGCCAGTCAGTTGCTTAACTGACTGGCATTACAGAACCAAGATGCCTATTTCGTTTCAGCATCAACTGTTAAATTATCTGGTTGCCAACGAGAATACTGAGCTTTTTTGTCCCCAAGACTGACCGTCAACGCCACAATCTTTGACTGTTTGACATTGTCATGCCCGCAGGCCAGCGGATCTAAAGACATTAGACTGCTTGCATCAGCCAGTTGCGTATCTGGCTATGTCCCTTAATTGGTAAGGGTTCGAGGAACTCAACATTAACGCATTTTTTAGCGCATCACCGACAGTGTATATGAACGATTGCACTCTGACGATGGTTGATTTATTTGGTTGCGTAGGGGCTAGCTAGTCTGGTACCGGAGGCTAGATCTGAAGTACTGACCCCAGGAATAACGCCGGGCTAACTCATATTCTGACCCATTGTCAGCCCGCGTGTTTACTGCTCTAGCTCATTTCCTGTTGTCAGGCGTTCAATTCCCAACTGCAGGTTATGGCCCGGTGCACAAACACCTGACGGCAGGTATCACTTACCCGAAGAAGGTAAAGCCCTCAAGAGGCAGTAACTCAGCCAACCTCTCCTCCGGCCACTCCGGCAGACGCGTCAGGACGTCCGTCAGCCAAGCATGTGGCTCCAGACTGCGGTTCCCAGAAGGCTCATTATCTGTGCCGCGCGGTTCCCGGCCACCAGTGAACCAGCGAACAACCAGGCCTTTCGTCCCATAACGACCGGACGGATAGCACGCTCGCAGATATTGTTGTGTGTGCCTTGAAATGCACGATCTTTCCGTCGGTGAAAGTCCGCCCCGGCTAACTCTCGCTCCGACTGGAAGGACAAGAAGCGGTCCAGGAGGTAACAAAAGGGCTGAATCTCTCCCTGAAACGACTTCTTCAGGAAGTCAACGGGTTATGCGGGCCGTAACGTGAGTGAACACTGAGCAGCCATCGAAATGCCGTCGAGGGTGCTGACACGCCACAATAACGGGGAAGGCCGACGATGACCGGGAAGAGAGTGAGAAAGGCATCGGTCATACCCACCGGGGTTGTGGTGTCAGCATGCATAACAATTGATCGATCGTGCAACAAGAGAAATCCATAACGGTGTCTGTCCGGGTGACGGGCAACAACGCCTCGCGAGGGGGTGAATCGGTTGTTATGGATGGCAGATGGGGTGTAGTAGTGAAAATACTGAGTAATGTCAGAGGAGCGAAGGCCCCCTCTTGCAGTACCAGTGTAACATGCAGGAAGAGCCCGGCGATTGCCATCAGCCTCACAACCCCGCTAGAACCGGTTCAGAACCTACAGAAAACACTACAGGAGAAAGCAAAGTGAACCGCCCCGTGTTTCCTGTTTATCATTTTCTGGTCAGTGCCGCGATTCTGGTATTCGTGGTGATTTTCTGGCGGACACACCATCGCGACCACCGTAACTGGCTGGCTCTACGGCTATTCGTATTATGCTCTGTAAACCGTTGGCCATTGCGGATGGTTAAAGGAACAGTTGTGGGGACAACTGACACATTACGTGAAATGCAGCGTTATGAACAACTGAGTAGCACGGGGCTGACAACTGGAAAATCCAGCCGGGAGCACCGTTATATGATACGATTGTTATTGTCACTGGTGAGAGTGTGCGCAGGGATTATATGTCAGTGTATGACTATCCCGTACCAACCACACCGTGGCTGAATACGGCACCCGGTTTATTTATTGACGATTATACCTCGACAGCCTCCAGTACAGTGTCTTCCCTGAGCCGGACACTGATTTATGACTATGAGCAGAACCCTGATTCCGGCAACAATGTGGTGGCGCTGGCAGCAAAAGCAGGATACAGCACATGGTGGATATCCAATCAAGGAAAACTGGGGGAGCATGACACACGCATCTCTGTTATTGCTTCTGATGCGGAGCATGCCACTTTCCTCAAGAAAGGCAGCTTCGCTTCCCGTAAAACAGATGACAAACTGTTGTTACAGGAAACAGAACGTGCGCTGGCGGATACATCCTCTCCGAAGATAATTTTCCTGCACATGATGGGTTCTCATCCAAATCCGTGTGACAGCCTTAACTCCTAGCCGAATAATTACCTGGAGCAGTATCCCCGAAAAATTGCCTGTTACCTCGCCAGCATCAGTAAACTGGATAACTTTCTTGGCCAGCTTGATGGTATCCTTCGCCGGTACTCACGTCATTTCGCCATGCTTTACTTTTCTGGCCTTGGGCTGTCGGTCAGCGACAGTGCCAATCCTGTTCATCATTATGGTCATGTGCAGGGAGGCTACAGTGTGCCACTGATTATTACCGCCAGTGACATAACGTCTCATCAGCCCGTCAGTAGAAAAATCAGTGCCCGTCATTTCGCAGGTATTTTTCAGTGGATGACCGGTATTTGTACTGAAAATATACCGCCATTCAATCCGCTGACAGACGAAGATAACTAACCTGTTATGGTTTTTAAGGGAGAGAGGAATATACCGGCAGACAGTTTGAAACCTCAGCCACTTATTCTTCCTGATCACAGGTAATCATATATGGCAGACTGTAATACAGTCGCTTGTACTGAAAAGTATTCTGTATAAAATATCCGTATTCATATCAGCACAAGGGACCATCAAATCCCTGCAGCACTCCTTACGTCAGTTATCCCGCATCACCCTGTGAGTACAGGATTTTTTATGAGGTTACTAGACTGGCCCCCTGAATCTCCAGACAACCAATATCACTTATTTAAGTGATAGTCTTAATACTAGTTTTTAGACTAGTCATTGGAGAGCAGATGATTGATGTCTTAGGACCGGAGAAACGCAGACGG
>NZ_PSRU01000043.1:0-8442 GCF_003000935.1 Escherichia sp. R1 | reverse complement strand
TCAAATCCATCGTCAAGAAGACGGATATTAACAAAGTACCCTTCGTTTCGCGTGTATTCTGGTTCTCCGTCATCAGAAACATCTGTCTCCCTGAACGTAAAACCAATCTCATCAACCAGAACGGCATTCTGCAGCTCTTCGTCCTCTTCCCAGTTAAGTTTCCTGAGAAATGCCCTGAAATCTGCTTTATCACTGAAACGCAACGTGAAATCTCTCACTCCACAACCTCCCCAAGCTGCGCATCTGTTAGCTCTTTATGCCAGAGACGAAAATTCCTCACATGCCCAAATAAATGGCGTAATCCTGCTGTAGTTTGTCCACCAATGCGAATGGTTGCTGTACTCCGGATATATTCCCATTTGGTTTTAGTTTCGCTGCTTAACTTACCGTTACTGACTACACATGTGGACCGTTCGGACTTTACCCGCATACCAATAAGCATTTTTTCCAGCCCGGCATTTTCATTTATTCGTCGGTCTGAACCACCTATATCACAATACGGAAAACCGTCGTACCCACCTGATGAACCAAACCCCATTACGATCCCCGCATCTGCCTGATGCCGGTATGTGTCAAAAACACGCGGTGCTGCATTTGGCGTTTTATACCAGTTCTTATGTACCTCACAAAGAACCGTAAAAGGAAGATTATAAAGATTATTCTTAATCGGAACTGTAACCATATCGCTTGCCCGCGTTACCGGTGCCGTCCCCGTAACAATAAAAGATGATGCGCCTGTACCAGCCTCAATCTGTGGAGTGGTTACATCGAGATAATCCCCTGATGCAACCATCTGCCCTGTATCCGGAGAATACTGGACAAAACCACCAACCGTATTTTCTGTTGTATCTGCTTTTAATGTAGCCTCAAAAAATATCCAGCCAGTTGCATCATCCTTAACAGACCTTGCTGTAACACGGCTTGTCTGACCTGTCTTGCTAATTATGCGGGTGGTAAGGTTCAGGTTTGCTGCTCCTATTGATGTCCTTACCTCCCCATCATAATGTTCAAATAAAATACGAACGGCGATATTATCAACTTCACTTTTTACCCGACAGGATATAGTTACATGCTTTTCGTCCCCTGAAGTATCAACCCCTCCGGTACTCGAATACAGTCCGATAATGGTATGCGCTTTACTTGTACCAACAATCGAATCCTGTACGACAAACCGGCCATAATTAAACCCGAAACTATCTGTGCCTGTTTCTGTAACGTCCAGTGAAGTTGACTTATTCCACTTCGAAGGGTCTGTACTGTTCGGGAAGAAGTTCGTTCTTTGCCCCTCAATAAGCAGGCCATCACACTCAAATCGTGGCTCATTAATTTCCGCCGTTTTCAGTTCGCCAGATTTGTTGATATATGTTGCCGTTGATGCGCGACTGAAATTAACCTGTTTATCACTGGCAACCTGAACCACATTATCACCAATCTTCACTTTTTTATAACCCGGAGAATAGCCCGTAATCATATCCAGCGAATCATTAAAGGGTATCCACACATCCGGCAGCGGCTGTAAAACATATCTGTACGGCTCTGCTGTCTGGTTTGCGTATTCTCTGGCAGCATCTTCACTTGCTTTTGCTGCCGTCTGGCTTGCTGCCGATGCTTTCGCCGAGTTCGCCGCCGCTGTTTCGCTCACCTTTGCGTTGGCTTCACTGTCTTTGGCATTCGTCTCACTGGTTTTCGCTGCCGTCTGGCTGGATTTTGCGTTTTTTTCGCTGGCCTTTGTGGCTGTCTCGCTGTTTTTCGCGCTGGTTTCTGATTTTTTGGCTGCTGTCGCGGAGTTTGCCGATGCAGTCTGCGAGGCCGCTGCCGCCTGTGCGCTGTTAGCTGCATTCGTTTCTGAGGTTTTCGCCGCGTTCTTCGATGATGCCGCAGCAGTTTCGGATTTCTTTGCTGCCGCTGCGCTCTGTGATGATGCTCCGGCATGACGTGCCACTTCATTCACCATCAGCTCAAAACGGCGCAGTGCCTCCGGCATGACATCATCTTCCGTCATGGCGCCGAGAAAATCATTCAGCGTACCTGGTCTGGAACCTTCATAGACGGTAATGGTCCCGGCATGTGAAGGCGGAAAATCTTCAACCAGCAGGGTGACGCTGTACTGGCCATACTCAACATCCATGCTGTAACGCCCGGCTTCATCCGGATTTTCAGAGGCCACCGTGTTCACCACCACCGTGCTGCTGGTCCGTCTGGCCTTCAGCACAATGGTGCAGTTCTGTACTGGTTTTCCTGTGCCATCTTTAAGCACGCCAGAAATTTTTACTGTCATACTTTTCCACCAATAAAAAAAGCCCGCAGCAGTGACGCCACGGGCTTCAGGACAGTGTAACTTTACGTTTCCTCAAACGCAGTTCACCCCATAAGGCGGATGAACCTGCGTATCATAACAATATTTACAGAAGATAAATCGGCGTCTGTTGTCAGAAACGGTATCCGATACCAACAATAAATGCATCCGTTCGCCAGTCGCCACTGCCGGAGCCTTCATAAGCAATATCAATGGCCACGGATTCGGTCGGGTTAAACTGCACGCCAGCCCCCCACGCCAGAGACGTATTGCTGTGGCGACCGTCATCACTTCCGGTCAGCACATCGTGCGTTTTCCCCTTGTTGTCAGTTACGCGGAGATAATCCCCGGAGAAAGTCGACACACGGCTGTAAGCCACACCTGCCATCGCATAAGCACTGAACCATTCATTCACGCGCACAGACGGCCCCGCCATTACGCTGAACCAGCGGTTACGCACGGAATCTTCATGCCAGCGGGTATCGCTGTAATGCGTTTTTTGCTCATCTTTGGCATTGGCATAACTGAATGACGTCACCAGCCCCAGCGTGTCCGTAAACTCATAACGGTATTTCACGTTAATCCCGTTCAGATTATCGCTGCCGGGAGCGTTCGTACGGGCATGAAGATACCCTGTGCTCAGTGTGGACTGATGTTCAGACGCCCATGCAGGCGCACCGGATACGGACAGACAGATGGCTGCGGACAAAATGGCTGCACAAACTTTACGCATAATTACCTCTCGCTTTTCTGCAATAAAAAAGGCGCCATTTCTGGCGCCCGTATTGGGGTTATAAAATTCAGCTAATCGTGATGCCTGCAGTGGCTTTCTTCATCACAACAACCAGCAAATCGCTGATACTTGCTGTGGGATACCAGCCATTTACCCACCATGCTGATACAGAAAACTCCAGCGTCATGTGGCCGCGACCAGCAGGCATATCAATAACACCACTGTAAACCAGCGTATTATCCATCGCGGTACGGTTATAAATTTCAGCACCGTTTTTCTTCACTATCAGGCGGCATGACGAATAAGTATCGCTGTTCTCCCGCTCATGTCTGGCACCGCTGAAAGCCACCGCCGGAATAACAATCTGCCGGTTAAACGGCTGATCGTCATAAACCCTGACGGTAATGGTTCCTGATGGCCAACGCTTCGGTGCACGGGAGTCACGGGGGAAAGCCTTACCCACTGTTTTAACGAGATCGCCTTCAATCTGGTTTGCAGACAGTTTCCCTCTGATGACACAGTTCTCGTTAATGGTGACATTATTGAGCGTGCCGGTATTCGCCGTGATGGCTCCACTGATATCCGCATTGCGGGCTGTCAGCCTGCCATCCGGCGTCAGGGAAAACGTCGGAGGATTGCCGGATGACGTGATGCTCACCGCAAACAGTCGCTTCAGGAACACGTCGTTCATGAACAGCTGATTCCCCTGCGCCACAAACAGCGGCGTGGTGTTGCCGTTCTCCGGGGTAATCATCGCAATGCGATCGGCCTGCAGCAGAATGTTACTCAGGGTCTGACCATCAACATCCTCAATCCCCGCGCCAATCCCGGCCACATAGGGAATACCGTTTTTTGTTTTCTGCACCTTCAGCATATACATGGCATTCAGCTCATTGCGCGTGTCTGACTGAACCCGCTGGATTTGCTGTATGGTCACGGCCTGGTCACCCAGCTTTTTATCCGTGGTCGAGGTAATTTCACTCCCTTTTTTATCCACGTACTGGCGGACCTGTGCTATCTGTCGGGCGTTTTCTGACTGCCCCTGGCTGACAGTCTGTGAGATTTCACTGCTCACCCGGTCCACTTTCTGGCTCACCTGCGCGATGGCCAGTGTCTGGTCCTCATTCTTTTTCGCAACCAGCTGCGTGAGGCTGTTTTCCGCCTTCCCGATTTTCCGGGTCACTTCTGCGATATCCGTGTCCATCCGCTGACGGATATCTTCTTCCAGTTGCGTGACCTCCGTACGCAGCGCTGAAGCATCAATGCGCTCTTTCAGTGCCTGGCCCAGAAGCGTCTCATCTATCAGCCCCCGGAAAATTTCCAGATACCCTTCACCATCATTGCTGGGCTGCCCGCTGGCTTCCACAAAAGCAGATTTTCCCACCAGGTTGACGCTTCGCACGTAAAACCAGAAATCCGTCCCCGGCTTAATCCGGCTCCCCTGGACAGTCCACTGACTGCCGGTCCCCAGATAACGGGCAGATTTTTCCACCTGTGCTGTGTTCGTGATGCGTTTTTCTGAGAACCAGAATTCAAACTGTACCGTCGGGTCATACACCGCAAGACGCGGGACCGCCGTTATCTGAAAATACCCCGGCGTCAGTTCAATGGTGGCGGGTTTTGCTGGCGCGTTAATCCGGAAGGTGGTGGTGGCCGGTTCGCCCTGCTGGCCATAACTGTTAATCGCCCTGACCGTCAGGGTGTATTCCCCCAGTGGCAGGCCACTGAAACGGTGCTCCGTATCGGCAGTGATGGCGGTGGTCACCAGTCTGGCATCCGCTCCCTTACCACTGGTCAGGCGCAGACTGAAGCGCACACCCTTCACCACCCGCGGCGTGTCCCATTTCGCCTGCGCCAGATACTGGCCGTCAGCTGCGCTCACCTCCACCGTCAGGTGCTGCACTGCCGGTGGGATGACGCTGTTCAGGGAACCTGACTGCGGCTCAAAGCGGGCACCGTTATCCACGATGGCTTCTTTTTCCGGTACGTGCTGCACCGCCGTGATGGCAAAGGTGCCGTCCGTGTTTTCCCGGACGGAGACACAGCGGAACAGGCGACGGCGCAGTGACGGCAGGGAGAGTCCCCACACCCCGTATGTCTCCACACCATCAGGCAGGGTACTGACCTGTATCCGGTCCGGCGCGGGGTGTTCGGTGATGTCCACACTCACCGGCTTACCACTGCCGTTAATCAGGTTCACCGTGGCGGCACCGGTCTCCGGCAGTGTCACTTCACGGTCCAGCGTCAGGGTGCGGGTGGCAGCATCAATGGACAGGACACGTCCGCCGGTCAGGGTCCCGGCATAGTCGTTATCACAGATTTCAATGATGTCACCGGGTGTGTGCCGCAGCCCCTGAGACCCGAGCGTGAAATCCACCGTCTGCGTTTCCAGCAGTTCGGTCTTTATCACCCACAGCCCGGCACGGTGGGCCTGACCGCGGCTGGTACAGCCGAACGCGTCCATCTTCAGCAGGTTGCGTCCGTAGCGCAGTATGGCTTCCGGGTCTTCCACCAGTTCCGTGGATGTCTGCCAGCCGTTCTGCGGGTCGGTGTAATTCACCTCCACCGCCGTGTGCCGGTCCTTCAGGGCACTGAAGCTGTAGCGGAATCCCACGCCGTTATCATCCACCACCACATCGCTGTTGGTGTACGGCCACACCACATCCGACGGGCGGTCCTGAACGAACGTCAGCGTCTGACCGTTCCATACCGGCATACAGCGCATCGCAGAGCAGAAATCACTGAGAACGTCCCACGCCTTACGCTGTTGTGCCAGGTACGCATTAAAGGTCATCCGCGGCTCGGTCCCCCCGAAACCATCCGGGACCGTCTGGTCGCAGTACTGCCCGATGGCATACAGCGCCCACTTGTCCACATCCGCCGCCCCCAGACGTTTTCCCATGCCGTAGCGCGGGTGAGTCAGCATGTCCCACAGACACCAGGCCGGATTGTTGCTGTATGCCGGTTTCAGACTGCCGTCCCAGATACCACTGTACGTGCGTTTTTCCGGGTCATAGTTTGACGGCACCTGAATGATGCGACCGCGGATATGGTAGTTCACCGTCATCTGCTGGCCGCCGAACTGCTCCGCATCCACCTGCAGCCCCACAATGGCCGTGTTCGGGTAGCACTGTTTCACATCGATGATTTCAGTGTACGATGACCAGAGCGTTCTGTTCTGCAACTGGTCCGTGGTGCTGTCCGCCGTCTCCCGGACCATCCGGATGTTAAAGGGCCGGGGCGGCAGATTATCCAGAATCACCGAGGCCAGGAACTGCGAGGTGGTCTTGCCGTTAATGGTGACATCCTTTTCCGTCACCCAGCGGCCATTACGCTGTAACTGAATCAGCAGGCGGACGGATGCCGGGTTACGGTCGCCCTTTGACGTGGTCTGCACCAGTGACTGCACCCCGAAGGTAACCCGCAGGCGGTCAATGTTCGCGGACGTAATGGTGCGCGTCACCGGCTTTGCCTTCGTCACTTCCACACCCAGTCCGGTTTCAGCTCCGGAGGACTCAAAGCCTTCCGGTGGTGTCTGCTCCTGCTCCCCGGCACGCCAGACCGCCGTCACACCGTGTATCACGGGATTGCCGTCCGTGTCCGTCAGTGGGGTTTTGTTCACCAGAATACTCTGCAGTCCCTTCACCGGACCTTCTATCGGTCCCTCACCAATCGCATCAATCACACTCATCATCTGCGTGGATTTGAGATTATCCTTCGCCTCACGAGGCGTGTGTGCCTTACCGCCACCTTTTCCCATACAGCCTTCCCCTGAATAAATTAACCGCCACTTGCCATTCCGTACAGAAGTCGGATATCCTTCGCCCGAAAAGCATGAAACACATTTCTGCCATGCTAAAGAGAAACCCCGGTATCAGCAGATACCGGGGTTTTCTTTCATGCCCACCGATAATCCTGTTGGTTAAAACCGGTAATGGCATAAAAATTCTGAATATCTTCACATTTTCACAAACTGACTGTGGCGCGTATAATTTCTCTGCGTTAATTTTTTTGTCGTGATATAAGAATAATTCCTTACACTTAATCTTCGTAACTCTCCCGCAGTTCCTGTCCGCGATCACTGCGGGATTTTTTTATTCTTTTTACCCCTGCCGCCCGATAACCACGACCTTTCCGCCCCCGCCTTCATCACGGGTACTGATGTCCTGGGATATACGGCGGGAGCCAACCAGCATTTCCCCGTAAGGCACCGGCATCGGGTTCCCCTGGGCAATCATGTTATCCAGCGAGGAAAAGTACGTGTTCTGTCTGCCGTTATCCGTTGCGCGGTAATCCGGTGTTTTTGCCTTCGGGGCCAGCATCTGGGCCACTCCGCCCAGTATCATGCTGGCACCCAGTGAAAACAGCATCGTGGTGGCAGAAAAACCACCGGCACTCAGGGCTGTACCCCATAACGCCATCGAGCCTCCGGCCGTGAAGAAAGAGCCCACGATGGCTGCCGCCCCCAGCACAATCTGCAGTCCACCCTTTCCGGCCCCGGCCAGTCGCGGCACAATGTGGATGACCGTTCCCTCACCCAGCTGTTCGTGAAGACGGGCATACACCGCCTCCGGTGCCGTGTCATCACCGGCAATACGTATCTGGTACCAGCCTTCGTTCATCTGACGGCGAAAGCCCGGCATCTGCATCGACAGGGCGCGAATGGCTTCCGCTGCCGTGTTCACATACAGGCTGAGGCGGCGGCCAAATCGTTGCAAATCCCCGTGAAGGCAGATGCGTGCCAGTGGCGGTGACGCCAGACAGAATGCGTTCGTCGTTGCCATTTTTCGGAATACCTCTCCCGTTTACTCAGTTGTTCAGGCAGATGGTGAAGCAGCTCACCGTTGCCGCAGTAAATGGCGGCATGGTTCGGTACCGAAGCACCAAAGCAGCACAGCAGAATATCGCCCGCCTGTGCAGAGGACAGGGGCACCCGGTAAAAGCCGGTGACCGCCATATTGTCCAGGTAAAGGTTCTGACCGTTGCGCCACCAGTCATCCTCGCGATGAAAATCCGGCATTTCAGTCCCCGCCAGATGGTATGCATCCCGGAACAGGGTGTAACAGTCCGTCACCCCGTGCTCAAAGCGCCGTCCCGTCAGGTGCGGCACGCAGCGGAATTTGTGAATGTCACCCCGGCAGACCAGCCACCAGGGCAGTGCGCTTTTTATCTGCAGCCGCCGGTCAGCCTCGCTCAGCCAGGGCAGCCCACCGGGATGACTGTGGACCAGTGCCACAATCTCCCCCTGCATCTCTGCCCGCAGCCAGTCTTCCGGTGCAATACGAAAATACGCCTCCGGCTCTGCAGAGATATTCACACAAGGGATATACCGCTCCCCCTCCGGCGTTCTCACCACTAAGCCGCACGACTCCGCAGGCACACACCGCCGGGCATGCGCCAGAATCGCTGATTC
>NZ_PSRU01000042.1:0-8897 GCF_003000935.1 Escherichia sp. R1 | reverse complement strand
ATACGGGTACTGTTTTCATATTATCTCTTCCGTTAAGTATGATATATATTCTTTCTGTTATTATAAAAAGGCTGTCTGTAAGATAGACAGCCTGTCTTATATTTTATTTAAATACCCCAGAACTTATGCCACAAGAATTATCTAAAAGTTGCCGTTCTACTCCGTTAGTTTGTAGTTCTATCATAGTCTTATTAACTCGATCACGAGGTCTGTATGACGGGGAAGCTTGCGCTGTAAGATTATATGATAATGCACATATTGTAATGATAGTTGTTTTTATCTTTGTGTTTAATGTGAAAATTTTATAAAGCATATAATGTTCCCTATTTTTATTTTGTTTATAATTTATTGGTTGTATGTTAAATCTATCATAAGTCTAATGATTAAAATGGTTAGTGGTGTCAGGATTAGTGAAAATAAAGGATGTAATATGCTATTCTTTCTCTGTAAGTACTTGAGAATACTAAACCATAGTACAAGAATGATTATGTACATGTAGTGAGAATTGGAAAACATAGTTTCTTCCCGTGTTAATGAGAGTATGTGTTTTTATGTGGGGATATGTACACCCCATATAGATGTATTATGTTATATTTATAATATACCTCGGCAAAATAAAAGGATTGTTATAGAAATAGGGAAGGCTATAAAAAAGCTTATATTAAGGTCTGTTTTCTTCTTAGAAAAATAATTCTTTGTTCTAATTATTATAGATGTAATCCCCCAAACAATAAAAAGAATGGAGCTGCTTGTAATTATTTGATATATCAAAATTGTTTTCCTCTATTTTTGTGTAGATAGATGTTAATGGCACTGGGTGCATTTATTCGTAATTTCTTTTTCCATGCTGGGCCAGCAGGAGCATTTGAACAGAAACTTGATTAATCATGAAAACACATCACTTATCGAAGAAAAAAATATAAACTAACAGAATAACTATAGATGCAGGGAAAGCTAAGAATAAGCTTATAGCTGGGGCTGTTTTTTTGTTGAATTTCCAGTTTGTGACTCTGATTATTACAGCTATAGTCATCCAGACTATAATTAAAATAGAACTGCCATTGATAAAATCATATTTCAAAATAAATTCTCCTGTATTTGTCACTCAATCGGTGGTTTATGTGACTATATTCGCAAAAACTGGTCGCAGAAAAGTCCTGTTTTCAGCTTGGAAACCCGGTAATCAGAATAATGGATAGGGGAACAAAAATCTCTGTATAGAACGCTCCATTGAGGGAGAGAAAACGTGTCATTTTGACCCGTTCGGTATTCAGAACACACAAAACCGATCGCGGGTCGCTTTCGTGCATAGTTATGCAGCCATCTAAAAACGATTCTGGCGCGTTTTTCTGGTTTAGCCTGGGTTTTCTTGTCTTTTTGCGTTTTTTGCGCCAGAAAGCGATTGAGGGCGTTTTACAGGGTACGTACAACGGGAGTTATGGTAAATGGATCGGGTTTTCGGGAAGGTTCGACAGGATTTGCCGTTGGGTGTAGTGTAAGCGACTGAAAAACAAACGCCCCTGAAATCATGTCCAGATCCGGCAGAACCAGCCTCATGCGCAGTTCTGGCTGGTTTTTGACGTTGATCGCGAGGGGGCAGCGATTGACTGGAGCGACCGGAACGCTCCCGCGCCGAACATCACCGTAAAAAATCCTGTGAACGGTCATGCTCACCTGCTCTACGCGCTCAATATCGCCGTGAGAACCGCGCCGGACAGCTCGGTTAAGGCGCTGAAATACGCCGCTGCGATTGAACGTTCGCTGTGTGAGAAACTTTGTGCTGATGTGAACTACAGCGGACTGATTTGTAAAAATCCGTTCCACCTGGAATGGCAGGTGATGGAGTGGCGAGAGGAAGCCTATACCCTCGATGAACTGGCTGATTATCTCGATTTGAGCGCCTCAGCGCGCCGTAGCATCGACGAAACTGCCACCTGTTCGAAATGACGCGCAAATGGGCTTACAGGGCGATTCGTCAGGGCTGGCCCGAATTCTCACAGTGGCTTGATGCCGTGATTCAGCGTGTCGAAATGTACAACGCATCGCTTCCCGTTCCGCTTTCACCGCCTGAATGTCGGGCTATTGGCAAGAGCATTGCGAAATACACGCACAGGAACTTCACGCCGGAAACTTTCGCACAGTATGTGGCTGATACGCACACATTAACGTACGTTTTCGTTCCATTGGCCCTCACCCCCCGATAACGACCCAGGTAGCGCGCCGTATTCCCCCCGCCGGCCGTTTTCTTCGACATGTACATCAGGCGCGGAACTCATCGGGGCGCAGGAATGAAATCCCATTCAGACTCCGGATAGATTCAAGCAAGCCCACTTATCGTCAAAATCGGTGTTGCAAAAACGGGAGTGACCATAGATCCGTTTTCCAAGCGGACCCATAATATCGGCTGGTAAACATCACTCGCTAGTGCATTCTTTTTGTTGGTAATGATAATCATTTACATTCATTCTTTGATGTTTTATCATAATTAATGTTTTGTCAATAAATATATGGAAACATATTGTTTCAGATGGGAATATGAGAAAGTTCATCCTTATTTCTATGATAACGTTAGCTAGTGTTAGTCTGGGAGCCTGCAGACAGAATGTCACCATAAAGCAGGATGCGCCAGGGCAGAAAGCTTTCCTGACTGACGGGCAGATTTACGATTTGCACAGTGGCAAAATTATTTCTAGCAGCGAGCTTTTGGCGGATCTTGCTACCGCTCAACATCTTATTATTGGTGAAAAACACGATAATGCCGAGCATCATCAGATTGAGCTTTGGCTTATTCAAAATTTGCTCATCCAGCGACCACAGGGGAGTGTGTTGCTTGAGATGTTGACGTCAGAGCAACAGCCCCGAGTTAACCAAGTTAAATGTTGGCTGAAAGATAATCCTGTGGTTCGAGATAGCCGTGTTCAGGAACTACTTAACTGGCAAAAAGGGTGGTCCTGGGAGATGTATGGCGACATCGTCATGCAGCTATTACGTGGGCCTTACCCGCTGCTCAATGCCAACATTGGCCGGGAGCAGATATTGGCACTGTACAAAAAAAACGAATTTCCTAAAGGAAAAAAATCCACTGCACCTGTGGTACAAGAAGCTCTGCGTGAAACCATCATATCTATGCATGAAGGCAACCTTGAAAGCCAGCAACTGACGTCAATGCTCTCTATTCAGCAGCAGCGGGATCGCTACATGGCCCGCCAGCTTCTGAGTGCCCCGGTACCGTCGTTGTTGATTGCAGGTGGTTATCACGCGTCAAAAAGCATGGGCGTACCGTTACACATGGAAGATCTTGCCACCGGCACCCATCCAGTGGTGTTGATGCTTGCAGAAAAAGGAATGAACATCACAGTAGATCATGCTGACTACGTGTGGTTTGTAGCGCCAGATACAACAAAAAGGTAAACCATGGATGATGAATATTCTCCACTTCTCACAGTCGGTAAAATGGAGCAGCTGGTTTATCTGTTCTCTACTGCTTCATGGACTGATTTTCCTTGCGTTTATCTGGCGTTTTTCCGAAGTTCAGCCCGCTATGTCTCCTGCACCGGCGATCATGCTGCAATGGGCAGAAATTATAGAGGCTCCTTCTTCTCCACTTTCGCTTCCGGTGGGAATCGCTCAACAGGAGTCCGCAGTGACAGAAGAAAAGCAACAAACTGAGGACAGACAACAACGTCCTGTCACTGAAGACAGTGATGCAACCATTGAAATAACTAGGAAGAAAAAGTCATCCGATGGAGAAAAGAAAAAGACACGTCCACCTCGTAAGATAAAGGCTCAAACCAGCGACAGCAACCCCACAGCCGTTTCCAGTAATGCTGCACCTCAGGCTCTGGTCGAATCGTCCCGTATTGCTGCGCCTTTTAACAGTGACTCAACAAAGCGAGATAATTCTGAGGCATCTTGGGAAAGCAGAGTAAAAGGCCACCTAAACCGTTATAAACGTTACCCTGGCGATGCCAGAAAACGTGCACGAACCGGCACAGCCGTCGTGACTTTTACCGTAAACACGGAAGGCACTATTGTCAGTAGTTTCTTGGAAATCTCTTCAGGAACCTTTTCTCTTGACCGCGAAGCTATTGCTGTTTTAGAACGCGCTCAACCACTTCCCAAACCACCGCCTGAAATATTGGAGGGAGGATTATTTAAAGTAAAAATGCCGATTACCTTTAAGTTGAAGGAGTAAAGGGATAATTGGCCGTTCAAGTTCATTTAACTGAAATTTAATTTTCATTTTTATGCTGAACATTTTATCAAACTTTTCCACTGTCAAAAAAATCAAAAAGACAGTAGAACATAATTAATAAACAAATAGTTATACTTATCTTTATTAATATTATACCCAAGGAAATTTATGAACGTTATAAAACTGGCTATCGGCTCAGGCATATTATTGCTCAGCTGCGGTGCTTACTCACAATCCATCAGTGAAAAAACTAATTCCGACAAAAAAGGAGCGGCAGAATTCAGTCCGCTCAGCGTTTCTGTCGGGAAGACGACCAGTGAGCAGGAAGCTCTCGAGAAAACAGGCGCGACCAGTTCCCGGACAACGGACAAAAACCTGCAATCACTTGACGCAACAGTGCGTAGTATGCCTGGTACTTATACTCAAATAGATCCTGGTCAGGGAGCAATCAGTGTGAATATTCGAGGCATGAGCGGATTTGGTCGTGTAAACACTATGGTCGATGGTATTACCCAGAGTTTTTACGGAACCTCTACCTCCGGAACAACGACGCATGGTTCAACTAACAATATGGCTGGCGTACTTATAGATCCTAACTTACTGGTAGCAGTTGATGTTACACGCGGTGACAGCAGTGGCTCTGAAGGGATCAACGCCCTTGCCGGTAGTGCAAATATGCGTACTATTGGCGTTGACGATGTAATATTTAACGGTAATACATATGGCCTTCGTTCACGTTTCTCTGTCGGTAGTAATGGGCTGGGACGCAGCGGAATGATCGCCCTTGGTGGAAAAAGCGACGCTTTTACGGATACGGGAAGCATTGGCGTTATGGCTGCTGTGAGCGGCAGTTCTGTGTACTCTAATTTCTCAAATGGTTCTGGAATTAACAGCAAAGAGTTTGGTTATGATAAATATATGAAGCAGAACCCCAAATCCCAACTGTATAAAATGGATATCAGACCAGACGAATTTAACAGCTTCGAACTTTCCGCTCGAACCTATGAAAATAAATTTACACGTCGTGATATAACCAGTGACGACTATTACATTAAATATCATTACACCCCTTTTTCTGAATTAATTGACTTTAACGTAACGGCCAGTACCAGTCGCGGTAATCAAAAGTATCGTGATGGCTCGCTGTATACTTTCTACAAAACCTCAGCGCAAAATCGTTCTGACGCGCTGGATATCAACAATACCAGCCGGTTCACTGTCGCGGACAATGACCTGGAGTTTATGCTGGGCAGCAAACTGATGCGTACCCGCTATGACCGGACCATTCACTCAGCGGCGGGCGACCCGAAAGCGAATCAGGAATCGATCGAGAACAATCCGTTCGCACCCTCCGGCCAGCAGGATATTTCAGCGCTGTATACCGGGCTGAAGGTTACGCGCGGCATCTGGGAGGCAGATTTCAATCTCAACTACACACGTAACAGGATCACAGGGTACAAGCCCGCCTGCGATTCACGCGTTATCTGCGTGCCACAGGGTAGCTACGATATTGACGATAAAGAGGGTGGCTTCAACCCTTCAGTTCAGCTTTCTGCTCAGGTAACACCATGGCTTCAGCCGTTCATTGGCTACAGCAAATCCATGCGCGCCCCGAACATCCAGGAGATGTTCTTCTCTAATTCAGGAGGCGCATCCATGAACCCATTCCTGAAGCCTGAACGTGCAGAAACCTGGCAGGCGGGTTTTAACATTGATACCAGAGATTTACTGGTCGAACAGGATGCCCTGCGCTTTAAGGCTCTGGCGTACCGCAGCAGGATCCAGAACTACATCTACAGCGAGTCTTATCTGGTTTGTTCTGGAGGTCGTAAATGCAGTCTGCCTGAGGTGATTGGCAATGGCTGGGAGGGCATTAGCGATGAATACAGCGACAATATGTACATCTACGTTAACTCGGCAAGCGACGTTATCGCAAAGGGCTTCGAACTGGAGATGGATTATGATGCAGGTTTTGCTTTTGGCCGACTCTCTTTCAGCCAGCAGCAAACAGACCAGCCAACCTCCATCGCCAGCACCCACTTTGGCGCAGGGGATATAACCGAACTGCCCAGAAAATACATGACGCTGGATACTGGTGTTCGCTTCTTCGATAACGCGTTGACCCTGGGCACTATCATAAAATACACAGGCAAGGCTCGTCGCCTGTCGCCTGATTTTGAGCAGGACGAACATACCGGCGCAATAATCAAACAGGATTTGCCGCAGATCCCAACGATTATCGATCTCTATGGTACTTACGAGTACAACCGCAACCTGACACTGAAACTTTCGGTACAAAACCTGATGAACAGAGATTATTCGGAGGCGCTGAATAAGCTCAACATGATGCCAGGTCTTGGTGACGAGACCCACCCAGCCAATTCCGCGCGTGGCAGAACATGGATATTTGGCGGGGACATTCGTTTCTGATGACAATTTCCGCTAGGTTCAGACAATACGTTTTCTCTCTTATGTCAATTTTATTGCAGGAACGAAAAATGAATATTTTCACTTTATCCAAAGCACCGCTATACCTGTTAATTTCACTATTTTTACCCACGATGGCCATGGCTATCGATCCACCTGAACGCGAACTTTCGCGATTTGCCCTGAAAACGAATTACCTTCAGTCCCCTGATGAAGGCGTCTATGAACTGGCGTTTGATAATGCCAGTAAAAAGGTGTTTGCAGCAGTCACCGATCGTGTAAATCGTGAAGCCAATAAAGGCTATCTGTATTCGTTTAATTCAGATTCGCTGAAAGTCGAAAATAAATACACGATGCCATACCGGGCATTTTCGCTGGCGATAAATCAGGATAAACATCAGCTCTATATCGGACACACCCAGTCAGCGTCCCTGCGTATCAGTATGTTTGACACCCCAACCGGCAAACTGGTAAGAACCAGCGACAGGTTAAGTTTTAAAGCGGCAAACGCTGCAGATTCGCGTTTTGAGCATTTTCGCCATATGGTTTACAGCCAGGATTCCGATACCCTGTTTGTGAGTTATAGCAATATGCTGAAAACGGCCGAGGGCATGAAGCCTCTGCATAAGCTGTTAATGCTCGACGGGACGACGCTTGCCTTAAAAGGCGAGGTTAAGGATGCTTACAAAGGTACAGCGTATGGTCTGACGATGGATGAAAAAACACAGAAAATCTACGTTGGCGGAAGAGATTACATCAACGAAATTGATGCGAAAAATCAGACGCTGCTGCGTACCATCCCGTTGAAAGATCCGAGACCACAAATCACAAGTGTGCAGAATCTGGCGGTGGACTCCGCTTCTGACCGTGCCTTTGTGGTGGTATTCGACCATGACGATCGTTCCGGTACAAAAGATGGACTCTATATTTTTGACTTACGCGACGGTAAACAGCTTGGCTATGTGCACACAGGAGCCGGAGCTAACGCGGTGAAATACAATCCGAAATATAACGAACTGTATGTCACCAACTTCACTAGCGGCACCATCAGCGTAGTGGATGCCACCAAATACAGCATCACCCGTGAATTTAACATGCCGGTCTACCCAAACCAGATGGTGTTGTCGGACGATATGGATACCCTTTACATTGGCATCAAAGAAGGCTTTAACCGCGATTGGGATCCTGATGTGTTTGTGGAAGGAGCTAAAGAACGTATTCTGAGCATTGATTTGAAAAAGTCGTGATCGGGGGGAAAAAACATGGGATAAAAACTCCGTTATTCCACTAAACTGGCCGGACTAGGAAAAGCAAACATCTCTGTCCTGCCGGTACGCCTGTTACGCCGCTCCATGAGGCTGAGGAATCTCCAGAAAACGAGACAGGCACAGCATTGTACGATCAACTGATTTGTGCCAATAATTAAATGAAATCACAGCTATGCCTGTTCATGGGGTTCTAGGCCGGAACCCCAGATTTTTCCGATTGTTTGTTTTCTAACTGATTATTCAGTAGTTTTAGAGGGCTGACGCTCAGTGGAACGAAAACTCACGTTAAGAGGTTTTGACTATGATAAAAGTCAAAGTAGGGGTGAGTTTGGATATGGAAATTATTGTACTATAAGGAGAGCATGAAAAACCCTGGGGCAGTCACTGAATGAGGGACCAGCAGCGGTAAAATAACCAGCATAATTTCTGCATGGTCGATTTTTATACCGTGACAGGCTGTTTTTTATACTTGCACCGATTCCCGGGCACACTTAGCCTGTGTCAGGCCGGCATATACCTCAGCAGACTGATATCCCGCGCGTTTTTCTTCAGCCCTGATACATTCAGCCCCGCAATGGCCCGGCGGTATACCATCCGGCCGCCGCACAGCACGCATTCGAACGGGTCACGACTCAGGAACTGTTTCACCATTTGTGCATAGCACACTTTCGCCACTGCTTCCGGTTTATCCATCCCCAGAGCACGGTACACCTGCGGCAGCTTCTCTCCACACACCCGGTTGGCAAGGAACCCGAAGTACCTCACCATCTTAAAAAACTGAACCGCCCCGGGAATCCTGGAGACTAAACTTCCTGAGAAAGAGGTAAACAGGATGACTAAAAATACTCGTTTTTCCCCCGAAGTCCGTCAACGGGCAGTCCGTATGGTTCTGGAAAGTCAGGGCGAATATGACTCACAGTGGGCGGCAATTTGTTCCATTGCCCCAAAGATTGGCTGTACACCGGAGACTCTGCGTGTCTGGGTACGCCAGCATGAGCGGGATACCG
>NZ_PSRU01000041.1:0-9239 GCF_003000935.1 Escherichia sp. R1 | reverse complement strand
GCTTTCGCGTTACGCTCAATCTAAATTAACTTTTCTATATTTTTCCGCCTTTCCTGTTCCTCCTGGCGCAATAGCCTTACATCATCTGCCAGTCTGGTTTCTCTTTTCGCCACAGAGAGCATCCAGTCAAACGGCTCCACAACTGCACCGCAGATTTTACAGCGGACCTGACGCTCTTTTTCGTCAACCCGAACAGAGGCGTGATGACAATATGGTCTTTCCGATGGCTCATAAAGAAAATTAACCTGATTACGAGGGTCATCCTCTTTTACCGGAAATAAAACGATATTGCTTAACTCATCCTCTGGTTTTATTTCCATGCTCCTCTCCTTTGATGCGAATGCCAGCGACGCGTAATGCGTGTTCTAAGTCAATCAGGTAAAGCCAACTGCCATTTTCTTTAGGTATCATGACATGTCGCTCATCTGCATTTATCGGGTGTCCATATCGAAGGTCGTAGCGAGTCGGTAATTGAACTTCCCGCGCTTCCAGTTCAGCAATACGCTTGCTCCCATCAGAGATAACGCCTTCGTAATACTCACGCTGCTCGTTGAGTTGTGATTTTGCTTCTTCCAGTCCATCCAGCAAATCAGCGATAATATCCGCTTCCCGATGACGGATGTGACGCTTAAACGCAGCAAGAGCCGCATCACAATCCCGTTCAGCATTTGGGCTGTCCGGGATAGCCTGATACCACGCCAGCGTCGACTGATAGTTTTGTGCTGCCTCACGAAGCGCCTCATAGTTAACCTCTCTCATTGAGCCACCTCCTGATAAATCACTGCATGCCCCAGTTTCTCCGCCAGTGCCAGCTCTGCCTTAGCGCCCGCTGACCGCTGCCAGCCATTCAGCATGTAAATCGCATCCACACAACGAATCATTGCCATGCAAATATCCATGTAGTGCGGCTGTGTCAGCCCGTCCGGAAGTACTGCCGGGTTTAAGACGGTATGCCCTTCCCGTTTCAGTTCCTCTTCCGCCTTGTGAAACGCCTCACGGTTGAAATTTTCATATCCCGTCATTGGACCGGCAATATAAACTCTGACCCTCACTCCATCACCTCCTGAAAGTTTCCCCGATAGAACGCCAGCACACGCTGCATAACTTCGCTCTGGCGGCACTCACGACAAATTATGTTCTGCCGTCTGTTGTAACGACGTATTTCTCCGTCAGGTAACTTTCGAATCAGTGTCGGGTCAGCAGCCTTCTCCGGTGTCTTACGCCATACGCGATACGCCTGCTCTGATGGAAATACCCCGCAACCAGAGAGCCAGACATCACCACTGGCCGCAAGCGCACCAGATAAACGACGAATAGCGGTCTTACTGACACCCGTTTTATCTGCCAGTTGTCGAAAAGTTTCTCGTCCGCTCAGGCGCACGAATTCCACAATGCGCGCCTTCACTTCTTCCCGCTCTTCTGGTGTAAATACTTTTGCCATAAGCGCCTCCGGCAATCACTTTTCCGATACAACACGGCGGGAAGAATCAGTAATCTGTCGAACAATATCCCGGTGCTTGTTCACCTCCCGCAGCGCGGCGCAGACTCGCTCCCACTTCTGAACATCACTTTTCGCCCTGCGCAGCGCCAGGTTTGCCCTGCGAAGGGACGGAAAAATCAGCTCATCTGCTTGCGTTTCGGTAAACGATGGCAACGGCTGCACAATGTCCGCCACAGTTTCTGTTTTAATTTCTTCCTGTGTTGCGGCTTCCCGGACTGGTAACGCAGCACCTGCTGGCTGAGGAAAGGCCTTACCATCACTTTCCGTTACCAGCGCGGCTTTCGGCTCTGCTGGTAAATTATCGCCCGGCATGCAGTAACGAAATTTACCGTTCTGATTAACGCGTGCCAGCCGCCCCGTTGCGGTTACCACCGCCAGCGTGGAGGCAACCTTGCGAGTACTGACGCCGAACTTACCCGCCAGTTCCTCACACGTTTTAGCACCATCCTGACCGATAAACTCAATCATCATGTCTGCGGTAACTTTTTGTTCGACCTCCCCGGTCAGCATATCCTGTGCTTCAGATTTTACTGGCCGCTCTTCGGTTACCCGGGATTCACCTTCGCCAGCCAGAAACCAGGTGTGACCAGTTTTATCAACGACGCCATTTCTTTTGAGTTCCCACAGCTCGTTGAGAACCTCTTCACGACTGATATCAAGTCGCGCGGCCAGTTCTACCGATGTGGCTTTTCCCATTGCTTTCAGTGCGTCAAATACGGTTTCCATTAAAATTTCCTCCGACAAAATCGTTTCTCAGATTCAAATAAAACCAGCTGCCTTCCGGCGTTCGTATTCCTGTTTCAGCCGTTCAATTGGCGTTGGCCCTTGCGGGTGTTTCGCCCCTTCCAGTTGTCGTCGCACTGGCGGAACACTCATCCCGTTACCAACATGCTTTGCCCATTTCGTCAGTTGCCGTTCCGCAAGTCGTTTTAACTCACCCTGCGTCATCTGGCGCTCAATCCCTCTGGTACGCATTTCGAGGCAGATGTGGTACAGCACAGGCTGAGGCCACGGATATTTGTCGCTTCCGTCATATCGCCAGGACTCATCACGCCAGCGGCGGTACTCCTCCATCACAGCATCCACCGTCAGGCCAAATGGATTGGCCCCGCTTTCTGAAATCAGCGCCACAAACTCAGCCAGGTCCGGAGGCCATGTTTCACCCGCCCGGCAGCGGTCCATGCACTGGCGGCAGACCTGTCGGATTTGCTGCTCAGTCATCGCGCCAATCTGTGCAATCCAGAGCTTCGAAGGTGCGGCCCCGTTCTTCTGGGTCCAGCGGTTCGAATAAACCTCCCCCATGAGTTCCCACAGCTTCCAGACCGTTTCCGTCGCTGATAAATCCGTTTTCACGTTCCCACTGCTCACGTGCTGCCCGAATTTCCTGAACTGCCCGTGATGCGGTGCCACCTGGTGCTGCTGCATGGTTTACCCCCTTGCTGACTGGCTTAACCTGCGCCCTGACGTGATTTACGTGACGGGCGAATTTCTGCTCCCACTGAACCTGCGTGAAAACTTTCCCCTCCGCTGCCCAGTAGTCCCGGAAAGCGGCAAGTTCAGCAGGTGTAAATTCCGGCTCCGGCAAAGCCATCCCCCACAACGCAGCCCGTCGTCGAAAATCCGGCGACGGATGCCAGTCATCGACCATCGGAAATTTCCCGATGGGTTCGCTCAGTCCATCCAGGGATGCAGGTTCTGCTGCCTGCAACGGCGTACCACTCGACTCACTGGTCGGAGCACTCTCGCGCACGTGCGCGTTATGTGTGGGGTTTAATTCTTTATCTGTATCTTTATCTGTCGTGACTCGTCGTGACATGTCGTGACATATGCGTGACTCGTCGTGACACCCCTCATTCTGTTTTCGTAATTTTTCCCTCTCGCGCTGCGCTCTCTTGCGCTCTGCCGGGGATTTCGCGGTTTGTGAAACGTTGCCATTGTCCTCTTTCAGTACCTGGCGTTTTTCCCATCCGGTGATTAAATCTCCATCAAGTACCCGCCCCTGCATTGCCTGTAAAATTGAATCAATTACTTCTTCCGTCACATCAAGCGCACTTGCTAAATCTTCCGTCGTGACATCAATGTGACCACGTAGTGACACGCCGTGACATGTCGTGACATTTCGTGACGCGCTCACCAGAAGGTGGATATACACTGCCATCACTGTTGCAATTGGCTGCCCTGACACCCTGGCAATTGTTCGCCACTTAGGGTCATTTGGCATGTCATGCCATAATCTGAGCCAGGCGTTAGCCATACTCACCTCTTCTGATACCGAATCTTTTTACTCACAAATTGCCGGAAGTGATCCGGTATGAATATTGCGAGTCAATGCACAGCCACAATATTTCCTGCAGGGCCACCACGATTCATCTGGTTGAAACCAGCGATCGCCACTGCGACAAAATCATCAGCGTCTCTCACCAGTCGTTCCCGCGTCTCCACCAGCTCCCGAAAATAAGCTGAACTGTGGCTGCGCATTCGGGCCACCAGCAGAGGCGGCATTGCTTTTTCGATCGCTGGTAACAACGCCTGAATTTTTTTAACCGCATCAGGAGTGTCTTTCTCCACCCAGCGGAAAATTTTCTGGGTATTGCGAGCCAGGGCTTCCGGATGGCTGTCGTCATATAATTCCGGGAACGTCATACCAAGCTCAAAATAAGCCCGGGTTATTTCAGCTGCCGGAACTTTTTCACCGTCCGGATGCGCCCAGGCATTCATCGCCATGCGGATGTGCTCATGCCTGATTTTCATGAATCAACTCCGATGCATTTGGTGTGTTAGCCTTGAATCCAACAGGTAAGCCGTCGGTTGGATTCGGGTAAATATCAGGCCGGAGTTCATGAGGTGTAACCTCGAAATTCGTTACTTCAGCAACACGTAATGCTTTTTCAGGGCTGAATCTTTCATAGCCCCCCAGCACTCGACTTACATGCACCTGAGATAAACCCGTTAGCTTCCCAAACTGTAGCTGGGTGATATGTTTCTCTTTTAAATAGTCTCTTAAGTTCATAGCCAACCTTCTACGTTATGCCTCGAGCAAATATTAGCCCCGCTAATTTTAAAGATCAATAGCCAGACTATCTTTGATAATATTGGTAAAACAAATAAACTCTATGTATGAAAAAAACACGCGAAGTGATTGCAACTCCAGAAGCGAGCAAGAATTTAAAAGCCGCATGGAATGCAAGAAAAAAAGAGCTGAAGCTGACTCAAGAGCTGGCGGCTGAGTTGTTGGGATTCGAATCTCAAGGCACCGTTAGCCAGTATCTGAACGGCAAGATACCGGTAAATACCGACGCTGCGCTAAAATTTGCGGCTCTGTTAAAGGTAAAACCAGAGGACATTCGAGAAGACCTTAAAGACTTAATGAATTATGTAAGATCATCAGATACTTATGATGATAACTTTTCAGGCAAAGGATGGAGGCTGGTCAATGAAGAACAGGCAGAGTTACTTAACCTCTTCGAGATTCTACCTGCGTCAGAAAAAGCCAAACTCCTTAACCAGCTACGTGGACTAAACAAGCTCTACGAGGAAGCCTTCGAGAACATGCTGGCACTAAAGAAACGTAACCAGTAGCCACCGCTCACTACCCCATCCACAACAAAAAAACCGACGTCTTAGTCGGTTTTTTTGTGCCATAACTTCTGCAAATCAGCTGTATAACTAATATTTTTCCCTTGAAAAAACATTTACATAGTTACCAAATCAAAAATATCATACGCCATACTGTTGACTTAAAATATCCGCGTTACTAATATTTCTATCAAGAACAGCACGGCGCTGTAGGTTTTAGTTCCGCCACCCGGCGTTAAGGGGAAATGAGGTCAGCATGGATACTATCGAGCTTGGCAACAACGAATCTCTGGTGTACGGCGTGTTTCCCAACCAGGACGGCACATTCACCGCGATGACGTATACCAAAAGCAAAACGTTTAAAACCGAAAATGGTGCCCGTCGCTGGCTGGAAAGAAACTCAGGTGAGTGATATGGATTTCGACACAATCATGGAAAAGGCTTACGAAGAATACTTCGATGGTCTTGCCGAAGGCGAAGAAGCTCTCAGCTTCAGTGAATTTAAACAGGCGCTTTCCAGTTCGGGAAAATCTAACGGCTGATAAGCGAAACAGCACCGCGAGGAATCAGTATGCAGAAACGAGAACCCGTCATCATCGCGCCAGACTATACCGATGATGAACTTTATGAGTGGATGCGCCAGAAAATTAATGCAGTGCAGGATCTGAAATGGGCCAATGAAGCCAGGACTAAGCAGGCTGAAAATCTGTCCGCTCTGGAGCAGGATATCACCAGGCTGGAAAAAAGCAGCGGCATTAAGCATTGCCAGAATGGTTACATACCCACGTTAATAGCTAACCAACGAGGCTAATAATGGAATTTAAAGATTTACCAATGCCATTCCAGGAAATGGCAGCGAATATAGTTCGTTCCCAACTGGCGACTCTTGACCTGAGTACCGTAGAAAAAGAAACCATCGATACTATATCCGGTAACGTGCGTCGTGCCTTTATCGGTCTGTACGAAGAGAAGCTGCTCTCTGATAACCAGGATTTACATGAAAAATACTTCCTGGATCTAATGGACATCATTGATAAGGGGTTTGGCTTGTTAATGAAAACGAAAGGGATTCGAATAGAACCCCTTGAAAATTACTTTGCAACAAAAAGCATTAATTCTTTTGATTCAAAATAAGAGAATTAATTACAGACTTAACATGCTCTTTCTCATGATTGAAGCTCTCATGATTGAAAGTGCCGGGTTGAAGCGAGTCGATATAATCAACAAGACTCTGTCGTACGACTTCATTTTTATCCATAACAGATGCAAGAAATGAAATTGCTAAAAGAGTTATATCACTACGCGCCGCAGCATGCTGCAATGCTTTATCAAAATTATTAATCTGGCGTATCAGGGAGTTAATGATTTCATCATTTTCAGTCGACATTTCACCCTCCTGAGGGTTGGTGATTAAGGAGTTCTCCACGGGTGAGGTGGAGTGCGTGCGCCGGACACGGGTGAGCATCCGGCACTGACAGTTTACTGAAAGGATATTTCCCTGAAAAGTCAGACCATAACGCGAAAGCGCTCGGCGAGGTAGCTGGTTCATAGATAGCCTGTCGTTAAATTTTCGTCGACCGTGCGCTTCCGGTTGTGGCAATCCGCGAAATGGCGCGGCGGTAAGTATGGCGGGGTTATTCCTTCCCCCGTTGAGGACACCGGGTTGTCAGGTTGACCATACGCTTAAGTGACAACCCCGCTGCAACGCCCTCTGTTATCAATTTTCTGGTGACGTTTGGCGGTATCAGTTTTACTCCGTGACTGCTCTGCCGCCCTTTTTAAAGTGAATTTTGTGATGTGGTGAATGCGGCTGAGCGCACGCGGAACAGTTAAAACCAAAAACAGTGTTATGGGTGGATTCTCTGTATCCGGCGTTAATTGTTAACTGGTTAACGTCACCTGGAGGCACCAGGCACCGCATCACAAAATTCATTGTTGAGGACGCGATAATGGAAACGTTATTACCAAACGTTAATACGTCTGAAGGTTGTTTTGAAATTGGTGTCACTATCAGTAACCCTGTATTTACTGAAGATGCCATTAACAAGAGAAAACACGAACGGGAGTTATTAAATAAAATATGCATTCTTTCAATGCTGGCCCGTTTACGTCCGATACAAAAAGGATGTGCACAATGAATACAGCATTTGCACTTGTTCTGACAGTTTTTCTTGTTTCCGGAGAGCCAGTTGATATTGCAGTCAGTGTTCACAGGACAATGCAGGAGTGTGTGACTGCAGCAACCGAACAGAAAATTCCCGGTAACTGTTACCCGGTCGATAAAGTTATTCACCAGGATAATAACGAAATCCCGGCAGGTCTTTAAAACAGTTCCGTAATAAATATCCGGTTTCATTCTTATATGCCAGCAATGGCAGGGATTTGTTCACCCTTAAATCTGTAATGAGGTAAAACAAAATGAGTAAAGTCTTTATTTGCGCCGCCATTCCGGACGAACAGGCAATAAAGGAAGAAGGTGCAGTCGCTGTAGCCACTGCCATTGAAGCCGGTGATGAACGTCGCGCCCGCGCAAAATTTCACTGGCAATTCCTGGAACATTATCCGGCTGCTCAGGACTGCGCTTATAAATTTATTGTCTGTGAGGATAAACCCGGCATACCCCGCCCTGCCCTCGATTCCTGGGATGCTGAATATATGCAGGAAAACCGCTGGGATGAGGAGTCTGCTTCCTTTGTCCCGGTTGAGACTGAATCAGATCCGATGAACGTCACTTTTGACAAGTTGGCCCCTGAAGTACAGAACGCTGTCATGGTTAAGTTCGACACATGTGAAAACATCACCGTTGATATGGTTATTAGCGCACAGGAATTGTTGCAGGAAGACATGGCAACATTCGACGGACATATCGTTGAAGCGTTGATGAAAATGCCAGAAGTTAACGCCATGTATCCGGAGCTTAAGCTGCATGCCATCGGGTGGGTTAAGCATAAATGTAAGCCTGGTGCCAAATGGCCCGAAATTCAGGCAGAGATGCGCATCTGGAAAAAACGTCGCGAAGGTGAACGCAAGGAAACCGGAAAATACACGTCTGTTGTTGATCTCGCCCGCGCCAGAACCAATCAACAGCACAGTGAAAATTCAACAGGAAAAATCAGCCCGGTCATTGCTGCCATTCATCGCGAATACAAGCAGACATGGAAAACACTGGATGACGAACTGGCCTACGCTCTCTGGCCTGGTGATGTGGATGCCGGAAACATTGACGGCAGCATCCATCGCTGGGCAAAAAATGAAGTTATCGACAACGACCGCGAAGACTGGAAGCGTATCTCGGCATCAATGCGCAAACAGCCTGATGCCCTTCGCTACGACCGCCAGACTATTTTTGGCCTTGTCCGTGAACGTCCGATCGACATTCACAAAGACCCTGTGGCACTGAACAAATACATTACTGAATACCTGACTACAAAGGGCGTGTTTGAAGATGAAGGAAGAAATCAGAGCGCAACTGATACTCTCTCGTCGCCAGTACCAGAAACTGATGCAGTGGAAACGGCAATGCCGGACAACGAAAAAACCGAATGCGAAGTGGAAGACGAACCATCTGTAGAGCGTGAGGGACCGTTCTACTTCCTTTTCACCGATAAGGACGGCGAAAAATACGGTCGCGCAAACAAACTTTCTGGTCTGGAAAAAGCACTGGCCCTGGGAGCTACGGAAATCACAAAAGAGGAATACTTCGCACGTAAAAACGGCACGTACTCTGGTTCACAACAAAATACTGGTGCATCTGACACGATCGCACAACCAGAGCCGGTAAAAGTTACCGCTGACGAAGTAAACAAAATTATGCAGGCAGCCAATATCAGCCAGCCTGACGCCAATAAGTTGCTTGCTGTATCACGTGGTGAATTTGTTGCAGGGATTAGCGACCCGAATGATCCGAAATGGGTGAAGGGGATTGAAACCCGCGATTCAGTGAATCAGAACCAGCAAGAAACGGAACAGAACGGCCAGAAAGCGGAACAAAACAGCCCAAATGCGTTACAAAACGAGCCAGAAACGAAACAGCCTGAACCAGTGGCGCAACAGGAAGTGGAAAAAGTCTGCACCGCCTGCGGTCAGACCGGCGGCGGCAACTGCCCTGATTGTGGCGCGGTGATGGGCGACGCAACATACCAGGAAACATTCGATGAAGAGT
>NZ_PSRU01000040.1:0-10280 GCF_003000935.1 Escherichia sp. R1 | reverse complement strand
CTCATCGTCCATTAACACTCCCGCATGCGTCAGCGCATCCAGCGGTGCTTTCAGGATATTGTCCAGGTCGCGACGACGCTTATCCGGTGGCTCTGCAATCACCTTTATCGCCAGCCTTCCGGACAGGTTTAATTTCAGCCGCTGCTGGCGAACAATTAGCGCCACATCACGGCGATAACGCTTTCCGGCCTCCGAGATGAAATACGTATTGCCATGACGTCGCCAGTAGGTATTCACCGTCGGCGGGTAAGGCAAAACAAATTCTATGCGTTCAGTCATTCATGCTTTCCACTTCAGGACACCCGAATTTCTCGCGTGCATTAAAAAACGAATCAGCAACAACAGCTGGCTGCCGTGTTTTTCTTCAAAATCTTTTACCCCGGCGTGCAGTTCGTTATGACATTTACGGCACAGCGGAATAACAAACAAATCATCAGCCTTTGTTCCCATACCTCCCAGGCCATGATCAATGATGTGATGCGGATCATCTGCCTGATTACCGCACGTCATGCATTTCTGCGTTTTTACCCAGCGCGTGTATACAGGCATCTCTTCCCGTTGTGGTTTCTGGCGCTGGAGATACTGAGCCGGAGACTCCGGATCAACGGCGATGCTTACTAACGTCTTTTCCTGGAGTGGGGGCTGTTGCTGGTGGACGTGAAGTGGCAGCGCAATATTTTTTGTGCGCTGCTTCAGTATGCTGGTGGCAGTCTGTTCTCCCGGTACGATGTCACTCTCACGGTATACGGAGCGGATTTTTTCCACCGGTAATCCCAGTGAACGACACAATACAGACTCCGGAAGCGCATCAGCCACCTGATTGCAGACCGCCCACCAGGATAATTCGGCCAGCGATAACTCCCTCTCCTGCGTACCGCTGATTGCGTGACGGATGACGTCAATCATCCATGCTGACAAGTTTTGGTGAGCAAGTTGCTCAAGTGATTCTGAGGTCTGGTCACACAACTGGTTGTCGCAGTGCCAGCACAACACCATTGCGCCGGTACCATAACGGTGAATGACGGTTTCACTGTGGTGATAATCACCGTGTGGCCACTGGCAGGATTTAATATGGCGCAACAGCCAGTCAGACAGTGCACCAGCGCCGCCAGCAGCACGAATCACACGCTCATTGCTGAAAAATGGCAGTAATGATTTATCCTCCGCCAGCGGCTGGCGAACGGCAGGGACGACTCCGGATGGCAGGCCGCACATGCTTTTCGGTTCCGGCTCCACCAGCACTCGAGGATTATGAAATATCTGTATGGATTCACGGCCCGGCTTAAGGACCACCAGCCCAAGCTCAGGCACCAGAACAGGTCTAAGTAATACCCGCACGTTACCTCCAGATCCGTTGCTGGAAAGTGCGGGACGGACGTGGTGGGCGTTCGGAATAAGGCAGCCTGACAGAGATTATCCAGTGCCGATAGTCGAGACTGAGAGCTTTCTTAACCTCGAACCCGCGCCTGCGGTAAGAATGAATCAGCCATTCGGCCTGTTCTTCAGTACATGGTGGGTGTTGGTACCAGTCGGTTTTAAATGCGTGTGAACGCCGCTCATGCCGGATGGCAAGGTCGGTATCAGAATTGTGAAATTTGGTTTTGTGCGCCATCTGTTTTCTCTGCTGGCGCAGCAGGTGTCAGGTGTTCAGGCTGACGTGCGAATTGTAAACCAGAATGCCAGGAAAAAACAAAACCCGCCGAAGCGGGTTAAGTGCGGGTGCGTTGAGGATGCCTGACACATCAGAGGTGGCGAGGGATTTCTCCCCCGCCAGGTCTCTTACTCCTCAGGTTCGTAAGCTGTGAAGACAGCGACCTCCGTCTGGCCGGTTCGGATTCGTACCTCGCAGAGGTCTTTCCTCGTTACCAGTGCCGTCACTATGACGGTTAAACAGATGACGATCAGGGCGATTAACATCGCCTTTTGCTGCTTCATAGCCTGCTTCTCCTTGACCTTTCGGTCCGTAAGAGGCTAATCTCTATGTGTCGCATAGATATGGCCTCAGATTAATGTTAAGCGTCTTGCAGGACGCGTAATGTTAACTGGGGCTTTTCTCTATCTGCCTTTTGGTGTTCATGCCTGAGACAGATAGCCTCAAGCACCCGCAGTCATTCTACTTAACTAAGATTTCCCCGCAAACCGTTTTTGTCCGGCACAGTAAATATCCAACTAAACCAATGGCGTTCGCTGTATTTACCGCCAGTATTCAATGCACATGACCGCCATGAACACCCCTAAAAAAAGGGCATTTATATATCCAAATATTAATATCAAAACATCAACTTTTTCCATATACCTTGCTGTGAAGATGATGGGCATACATGATACGAACAACCAGAACGCAACAAACAAAAACTGCAATGCGTTTTTCATTATTCCTCCTACAATCAATGTGCAATTACATTTAAACACACCTCAGTTTGGCCGGACATATAAATATCTAAACCAGAAAAAATCACTTACATAGCGTTACAAACTCTTTAGTCTAAATATTCATCGTAAAACATTCCCCATACTTATCAGCCCGTTCTGCGCCAGGTAGCTCATTGCCTTATCTGGGAATCTGTAATCAGGTTTCCGGATGCTGGTGGATTTTCGCGTTTTAGTTGTTCATAAAAGTGCACAGCTTTAACCAGTTCTTCTGATGTAACCGGGACTGGCGGGGCAGTGAATAAGGCCTGAATTTCATAGTTCGGCCTGTCGTTACAATCCTCTTTTTTCGGTACATATTTCCAGTCACCAGACCACTACTTCCCCTGAAAGTCCGTAACGCCTTTTTTTTCACGTAGCGATATCGCCATGCCACTGTTTTTGCTTGCCCCGCCGTTTCATGCCCTTCCTGATAATTAACCTCGCTCATTCATCGCCCCACTCATCACAATATGCTTCGACCGGAGTTTTTCCTGCTTCATAATCATCACGCCATGCTTCAGCATCAGCAGCACTGCCACCACGTAACTCTGCATAGTCCATTAACAGTTCATGCCATTCTTCAAAACTGACGTTGTATTTAGTTGAACCAAAATCAGCCATTTTGTTCTTCCTCTTTGTCTTTTATTTCGTGATATGAGTAATTGCAGTAGTTAAAGAAAATATCTTTTGCTTCGTCATGTATTTCATCAGGCGTCGCATCATCATCCACTTCGAATTCATCCTCGAAATCTCCACCGGCTATTCCCGTTTCAATAATTATTTTAAACTTTCGCATTTAACTACCGCCCTTTCGGGCGGCCTCCTGATGTTCTGAGGGTGCAGAAATCCCTCCGGTTAAGGATTAAATTTTTAACAGAGCTAAATTTAATTATTCAGTTCTGGATTTTGTCGCCCTGCGTATCCGCGCTTTCGCGTTACGCTCAATCTGAATTAGCTTTTCTATATTTTTTCGCCTTTCCCGCTCCTCCTGACGCAAGAGCCTTACATCATCTGCCAGTCTGGTTTCTCTTTTCGCCACAGAGAGCATCCAGTCAAATGGCTCCACAACTGCACCGCAGATTTTACAGCGGACCTGACGCTCTTTTTCGTCAACCCGGACAGAGGCGTGATGACAATATGGTCTTTCCGATGGCTCATAAAGAAAATTAACCTGATTACGAGGGTCATCCTCTTTTACCGGAAATAAAACGATATTGCTTAACTCATCCTCTGGTTTTATTTCCATGCTCCTCTCCTTTGATGCGAATGCCAGCGGTAATTGAAGCCTGATAGCTAAATTCACTCACAGTACCGCCTCCTGAAAATTACCCTGATAGAAAGCCAGTACACGCTGCATAGCTTCACTCTTCCGGCACTCGCGACAGATTATGTTTAGGCGACTGTCGTAGCGACGTATTTCTCCGTCAGGTAACGACCAGATAAGGTCCGGATCAACCACAACCGGTTTCTTCAGCTTTGCCCTCGATAATTTTTTGCGGGCATTTTGCCAGTCTTTACGAGCCTGTTCAGACGGGAATAACCCGTAGCCAGAATTGTATACATCGCCACTGGCAACCAGCTCTCTGGCCAGAACGCTCATCAGATATCTTGTTGCCCCAGTTTTAGCTTCCAGTTGTCGTAACGTCTCGCGCCCACTCTGGCGTACGAGTTCAAGAACCTGTCCTTTAATTTTTTCCCGCTCTTCTTGTGTAAAAACTTTTGCCACAAGCCCTCCTGAAAATTACCTCATGACCAGAAATTAACACTTACCCCCTGAAGCCCGGCGGAATTTCGTTATCCGGTTCAGAAATATGATTCACACAACGCTGGTTGTTCGTGCCGCTTACCGGGAGCAGCCAGGGGTTTTCAAAATTCCGGTCCGGTCCAAAAAACGTCGTCGCTCGCTGAACAAATTCCGTTCCCGTTTTCCCGGTAGCCGCAAGGTATCTTGCGTAACGCCTCACGCCATCCAGCATGGCCTCTGGTGGCACCCCCTCGCGTAATCTGGCTTTCCAGGCACTGAAAGCGGATTTCTTCGGGTTTGCCCCGGCACGCAACGGGTATTCCCGCCAGACCTGTTCGAACACATCAGGATAATCCACTCGTCCCACAGGCTGCCCGGTGTTTTCCGGGACTACCCGATCGGCTTCCCGCTGAATGGCGGAATCGGCTTCAGGCTGCTGAAGTTGGTGTGATTGCTCCTGCCTTGCGGTCATCACCTGCTGCACAGCGCCCGAATCGGCTTTCAGCGCATACGCTGAATCGGCTTCCGGTGTCGTGCCTGCGGGCTGGCCAGGAGTGACGGTCTGAACATCCCCTGCCTGGTTCGTGGCGTTTTTTACGCCATGGACCATAGTGTTTTGATCTTCTTGATCTGTATCTTTATCTGTATCTTTATCTGTCGTGACTCGTCGTGACATGTGCGTGACATTTCGTGACTCGCCGTGACAATCGCCATTTTGTTCCCGCTTTCTTTCCCTCTCTCGCTGCGCCCTCTTGCGCTCTGCCGGAGATTTTGCGGTTTGCGAAATATTGCCGTTGTCCTCTTTCAGCACCTGGCGTTTTTCCCATCCAGTGATTAAATCACCATCAAGTACCCGCCCCTGCATCGTCTGCAAAATTGAATCAATTACCTCTTCTGTCACGTCGAGCGCACTTGCCAAATCTTCTGTCGTGACATCAATGTGACCTCGCGTGACATTTCGTGACGCGCTCACCAGGAGGTGGATATACACTGCCATCACTGTTGCAATTGGCTGCCCTGACACCCTGGCAATTGTTCGCCACTTAGGGTCATTTGGCATGTCATGCCATAATCTGAGCCAGGCGTTAGCCATACTCACCTCTTCTGATACCGAATCTTTTTACTCACGAGTTGCCGGAAGCGATTCGATATGGCTATTGTCAGTCAATGTACTGCCACAGCATTTCCTGCCGGGCCACCACGGTTCATCTGATTGAAACCGGCGATTGCCACTGCGACAAAATCATCAGCGTCTCTCACCAGTCGCTCCCGCGTCTCCACCAGCTCCCGAAAATAAGCTGAACTGTGGCTGCGCATTCTGGCCACCAGCAAAGGTGGCATTGCCTTTTCGATCGCTGGTAACAACGCCTGAATTTTTTCAACTGCATCAGGGGTGTCTTTCTCTACCCAGCGGAAAATTTTCTGGGTATTGCGAGCCAGGGCTTCCGGATGGCTGTCGTCATACAGTTCCGGGAACGTCATTCCCAGCTCGAAATACGCTTTGGTAATTTTCGCAGCCGGTACTTTTTCGCCGTCCGGATGCGCCCAGGCATTCATCGCCATGCGGATGTGTTCATGCTTGATTTTCATGAATCCCCCCTTGGTTAGAAGGCGGATTATGATCAGAACCGGGAATGACAACCGTCGGTATGTGTAACTCATATTTGAGCGCCCCGGCAGTGACTGCCTGAATTAGCAACGCCCATTTCCACGGAACCTCTTCCCCCCACATGCTGACTGTGGTTTTTGACGTTCCTAGAGCTGCGGCTGTTTTAACAACTCCGCCAAAATAGCCTAATACTTCTGATTTTTTCATGAGTCGCTCCATAAAACTGAACGTCAAAAGTTTAATAATCAAAACCAAAGAAAGTCAAGAAACAAAACCATCTGTGTTTTAAAATCAAAACATGAGCAAGCAAACTATATCTGAACGCATAACCCAACGTATGCATGCGCTAAACCTGAAAGGCAAAGACCTTGTCAATGGCACTGGCGCATCAAAAGGCTCCGTAAGTCAATGGATGAACGGTGGAGGAGCGCCGTCCTCGCGTTACATAAGTTCACTGGCAAAAATATTGAAAGTAAACGAAAATTGGCTTCTTAATGGAGGAGAGTTAAATACAGGTGATTCGCTTGATCTATCTTTACCGCCGATAAAAACGGTTCCGCTACTATCACTTCAGCAGGCAGCAAGCTGGAGTGATTATATGAAAAATTCCTCAATAACCTCTTGTGTGCAGCTTGTCGGAGAAATCCCGGTCAATACCTTTGCAGTTGTTCTAGAGAGTGACAGTATGTCAACATCTGGTGGGGGAGTTTCCATCCCAAATGGTTCAACAGTTTTTGTTGATCCCGATCGAACCGTACAACCAGGAAATATTGTCCTTGCCTTACCCAAAGGGACCACAACACCTGTCATTCGTAAACTGGAGATAGAAGGGCCGGATATTCTTTTAGTCCCCACGAATCCTCGCTACCCTTCAATTATGCTGGATGATCTATCTTGCATATTGGGCGTATGCTTTAAAATTCAACAAGATATTTAACCAACCTCATCTATTTGATTAACTGTATGCCATCGTGGTGATGGCTTAACAGCTGCCTGCTTAAAATGTTTTGATAAAAAAACATTGACCTGAAAAGTTCGTTTTTCTAAACCTCATTCATTCCCTCACCCCATCCTACAGAATGCAGGGCAATACTTCGAGTTACCAGGCAGTGGTCAGGGGTTAAGTAGCCAGCCCGAGGCGTAAGAACATGACGGCAGGGTTCAACTTTAATAACTATGCAGCAGGTTTTTGTTCCGCTACCCCGGCGTTAAGGGGAAATGAGGTCAGCATGGATACTATCGATCTTGGCAACAACGAATCTCTGGTGTACGGCGTGTTTCCAAACCAGGACGGCACCTTCACCGCAATGACGTATACAAAAAGCAAAACGTTTAAAACCGAAAATGGTGCCCGTCGCTGGCTGGAAAGAAACTCAGGTGAGTGATATGGATTTTGACACAATCATGGAAAAGGCTTACGAAGAATACTTCGAAGGCCTTGCCGAAGGCGAAGAAGCTCACAGCTTCAACGAATTTAAACAGGCGCTTTCCAGTTCGGCAAAATCTAACGGCTGATAAGCGAAACAGCACCGCGAGGAATCAGTATGCAGAAACGAGAACCCGTCATCATCGCGCCAGACTATACCGATGATGAACTTTATGAGTGGATGCGCCAGAAAATTAATGCAGCGCAGGATCTGAAATGGGCTAATGAAGCCAGAGCTAAGCAGGCTGAAAATCTGTCCGCTCTGGAGCAGGATATCACCAGGCTGGAAAAAGCAGCGGCATTAAGCATTGCCAGAATGATTACATACCCGCGTTAATAGATAACCAACGAAGCTAAGGTTGGTAATTAAGGAGTTCTCCACGGGTGAGGTGGAGTGCGTGCGCCGGACACGGGTGAGCATCCGGCACTGACAGTTTACTGAAAGGATATTTCCCTGAAAAGTCAGACCATAACGCGAAAGCGCACGGCGAGGTAGCTGGTTCATAGATAGCCTGTCGTTAAATTTTCGTCGACCGTGCGCTTCCGGTTGTGGCAATCCGCGAAATGGCGCGGCGGTAAGTATGGCGGGGTTATTCCTTCCCCCGTTGAGGACACCGGGTTGTCAGGTTGACCATACGCTTAAGTGACAACCCCACTGCAACGCCCTCTGTTATCAATTTTCTGGTGACGTTTGGCGGTATCAGTTTTACTCCGTGACTGCTCTGCCGCCCTTTTTAAAGTGAATTTTGTGATGCGGTGAATGCGGCTAAGCGCACGCGGAACAGTTAAAACCAAAAACAGTGTTATGGGTGGATTCTCTGTATCCGGCGTTAATTGTTAACTGGTTAACGTCACCTGGAGGCACCAGGCACCGCATCACAAAACTCATTGTTGAGGGCGCGATAATGAAAACGTTATTACCAAACGTTAATACGTCTGAAGGTTGTTTTGAAATTGGTGTCACTATCAGTAATCCTGTATTTACTGAAGATGCCATTAACAAAAGAAAACACGAACGGGAGTTATTAAATAAAGTATGCATTGTTTCAATGCTGGCCCGTTTACGTCTGATGCCAAAAGGATGTGCACAATGAATCCAGTATTTGCACTTATTCTGACGGTTTTTCTTGTTTCCGGAGAGTCAGTTGATATTGCAGTCAGTGTTCACAGAACAATGCAGGAATGTATGGCAGCAGCAACCGAACAGAAAATTCCAGGCAACTGTTATCCGGTCGATAAAGTTATTCACCAGGATAATAACGAAATCCCGGCAGGATTTTAAAACAGCACCGTAATAAATATCCAGTTTCATTCTTATATGTCAGCAATGGCAGAGATTTGTTCACCCTTAAATCTGTGATGAGGTTTACCAATAATGAGCACTGATAAAGAAGAATTTGCACTATATTGCGAAGCAAAAAATGACAAAGTAAGAAAACGCCTAGGAATTAAAGGTGGTTTTTACTGGACTACAGCAAAAAAATTATCTGTTGCAATCTCCCGCTGCATTACCGCAATGGATGACAACGATTATGATGAAGACGACTTTAAAAAACCCGTCCGCGTCAATTTGCCCGTTGTTGACGACCTTCCGCCAGAAGGCGTGTTTGATACTGAATTCTGCAACCGCTATGAAAAAGGCGGGAAAGATGGCATCACAATGACATTTATCGGCCCTTCCCCCTCTGTTCAGGACAAACCAGCCAGCACTGACAATACCAACATCAACGGCGAAGCCATGACTGAGATTGAGGAGAGCATGCTTCTGCCTGTCTCCGGTCAGGAACTGCCCATTCGTTGGCTTGCTCAACACGGCAGCGAAAAACCAGTAACGCACGTTTCACGCGACGAACTCCAGGCATTACACATTGCACGGGCTGAAGAACTACCGGCTGTTACTGCCCTGGCTATTTCGCATAAAACCAGTCTGCTCGACTCGCTGGAGATTCGCGACCTCCACAAACTGGTTCGTGACACTGACAAAGTTTTCCCTAATCCTGGTAATTCAGACCTGGGACTAATAACTGCTTTTTTCGAAGCATACCTAGACGCTGACTACACTGATCGGGGTTTGCTGACAAAAGAGTGGATGAAAGGAAATCGTGTTTCACGCATCACCCGCACGGCTTCCGGTGCTAATGCTGGCGGTGGGAACAAAACCGATCGCAATCCGAATTTAGTACACACCCTCGACACACTGGATGTGGAGATTGCAGCAGCCACACTTCCGATGGATTTTAATATTTATGAAATTCCGGGCAGCGTTTATCGTCGCGCAAAAGAAGTAGTCCTGAACAAAGAAAGTCCGTTCAAAGAATGGTCCGCAGCACTTCGTGCAACCCCGGGTATTCTGGACTATTCCCGCGCCGCTATTTTTGCACTTATCCGAAGCGCACACCCTGAATTTTATCACTACCCGGGACGCCTTCAGGGGTATATCAACGCCTATTTGACGGAAACTGATCACGAGAACCCCAGCAAGGAAACTCTCACAGCTGCCCGGCATACGCCGGAAAAAGATATCCTGGAAGAAATTAACCGCGAGGTGGTTACTGAGCGTGAAACAGAAGAAGAAAAACCACAACCATCTGACGCAATGGCAGGTGAACAGGCAACAACTGAAACAATGGAACCGGATACAACTGAACATGGCCAGAACGCGCAGTCGCTGGATGCTCAGTCGCAGGTGAGTTCCGCTAACCAAGTAAAAGTCACCGCTGACGAAGTAAACAAAATTATGCAGGCAGCCAATATCAGCCAGCCTGACGCCGATAAGTTACTTGCTGTATCGCGTGGTGAATTTGTTGAGGGGATTAGCGACCCTAATGATCCGAAATGGGTCAAAGGGATCCAGACTCGCGATTCTGTGAACCAGAACCAGCATGAATCGGAACGGAACGACCAAAAAGCGGAACAAAACAGCCCAAATGCGTTACAAAACGAGCCAGAAACGAAACAATCCGAACCAGTGGCGCAACAGGAAGTGGAAAAAGTCTGCACCGCCTGCGGTCAGACCGGCGGCGGCAACTGCCCTGATTGTGGCGCGGTGATGGGCGACGCAACATACCAGGAAACATTCGATGAAGAGT
>NZ_PSRU01000003.1:0-295188 GCF_003000935.1 Escherichia sp. R1 | reverse complement strand
TTTACGGGCCGTAAGTAACGAAGTTGGATGCAAATGTCAGATCGTGTGCGCCTGTTAGGGCGCGGCTGGTAAGAGAGCCTTATAGGCGCATTTGAAAAACCTCCGGCTATGCCGGAGGATATTTATTAGCTCACTGTAAATTATCTCATTTATTACATACATTAGCTTACAATCGCTTTAAATATGACAGCATAACCTTTACACAATTTAGTTCCAGAAAACAATCATTCGGAAAAATGATTCGGTCAACACGTATTTCCCTGGGGTTATTCTTTAATTATTTTTTATCGTTAACGAAAATTGATCTTGGTCAAAACTATATATCTCTGCCATCAATAAAATCCAGCACTCACATTGCTCTCCTTTTTATGGTTTCTATGGGTACACAAAAATTAAAAGCTCAAGGCTTTTTTATTTTCAGCTTATTGCTGACGTTAATTTTATTTTGCATTACTACCTTATATAACGAAAATACAAATGTAAAACTCATCCCACAGATGAATTACCTGATGGTTGTTGTGGCTTTGTTTTTCCTTAACGCCGTCATTTTCCTTTTCATGTTAATGAAGTATTTCACTAACAAACAAATTTTACCAACACTCATTTTAAGCCTTGCATTTTTAAGTGGCCTTATCTATTTAGTTGAAACCATTGTAATTATCCATAAACCAATCAACGGCAGTACACTGATCCAGACAAAGTCGAATGATGTTTCTATTTTCTATATTTTCCGCCAACTCAGTTTCATTTGTTTAACCTCGCTGGCGCTCTTTTGTTATGGGAAAGACAACATCCTTGACAACAATAAGAAGAAAACTGGCATTCTGTTGCTGGCGCTGATTCCTTTTTTAGTTTTTCCCCTTCTGGCACACAATCTGAGCAGTTATAACGCTGACTATTCTTTGTATGTCGTCGATTACTGTCCGGACAACCATACTGCGACCTGGGGAATCAACTATACAAAAATATTGGTTTGTTTGTGGGCATTTTTACTGTTCTTTATTATCATGCGTACACGATTAGCCAGCGAACTATGGCCGTTAATAGCATTATTATGTCTGGCATCGCTATGCTGCAACTTACTTCTACTGACTCTGGATGAGTATAATTACACCATCTGGTATATCAGTCGCGGGATTGAAGTTTCCAGTAAACTGTTTGTTGTGTCTTTTCTGATTTATAACATTTTTCAGGAACTGCAACTCTCCAGCAAACTGGCAGTTCATGATGTGCTGACCAATATTTATAATCGGCGCTACTTTTTCAACAGCGTAGAGTCATTATTGTCGCGACCTGTTGTTAAGGACTTCTGTGTCATGCTGGTTGATATTAATCAGTTCAAACGCATCAATGCCCAATGGGGACATCGTGTGGGTGATAAAGTGCTGGTTTCAATTGTCGATATTATCCAGCAAAGCATCCGCCCCGATGATATTTTAGCGCGACTGGAGGGTGAGGTATTTGGCTTGCTATTTACCGAACTCAATAGTGCCCAGGCAAAAATCATTGCGGAACGTATGCGTAAAAATGTCGAACTCCTGACCGGCTTTAGTAACAGATATGATGTTCCTGAACAAATGACCATCAGTATTGGCACGGTTTTTTCAACGGGTGACACGCATAATATCTCGCTTGTCATGACGGAAGCAGATAAAGCCTTACGCGAAGCGAAAAGCGAGGGGGGCAACAAAGTGATTATTCATCATATTTAAGTGCAAAAATATTCAGAGCCATGCTTTTTGCGTGGCTTTTGCATACAATTTATTACTATTACCCCTAAATTTCCCCTCCCCAGCGGCGCAGAGATGAGTATAATTAGCGCCCCTGTGCCAGGCCGCAATCGAACTTTATCTGGTTTTCTCGTTTCACTAACCGAAGGAGTGCCATTTATCATGAAATTGCACCATAGAATGCTCCGGCATTTTATCGCCGCAAGTGTCATTGTGCTGACATCTTCCTTCCTTATTTTTGAACTTGTCGCCAGCGACAGAGCAATGAGTGCCTATCTGCGCTATATCGTGCAGAGAGCAGACTCCTCCTTTCTTTATGATAAGTATCAGAATCAGAGTATTGCCGCGCATGTGATGCGCGCTCTCGCTGCTGAGCAGTCGGAAGTGCCGCCAGAACAGCGGCGCGCCATCTGCGAGGCTTTTGAGTCTGCCAATAATACCCATGGCTTAAACCTGACTGCCCATAAATACCCGGGCTTACGCGGCACATTACAAACCGCATCCACTGACTGCGACACAATTGTGGAAGCTGCAGCACTATTACCCGCTTTTGATCAGGCAGTGGAAGGCAACCGCCACCAGGATGATTACGGTTCAGGTCTTGGGATGGCCGAAGAGAAATTTCACTATTATCTCGATCTCAATGACCGCTATGTCTATTTTTATGAGCCGGTTAATGTTGAATACTTTGCGATGAATAACTGGTCCTTCCTGCAGTCAGGAAGTATTGGTATCGATCGCAAAGATATTGAAAAAGTATTTACCGGGCGTACCGTATTATCGAGCATTTACCAGGATCAGCGTACTAAACAGAACGTGATGAGTTTGCTGACGCCGGTATATGTCGCAGGGCAGCTAAAAGGGATTGTGCTGCTGGATATTAACAAAAACAATCTGCGGAATATCTTTTACACTCATGACCGCCCTCTCCTCTGGCGTTTTCTCAATGTCACGCTAACCGATACAGATTCGGGGCGCGACATTATCATCAACCAGAGCGAAGATAATCTGTTCCAGTATGTCAGTTACGTCCATGACTTACCGGGCGGCATTCGTGTCTCGTTATCCATTGATATTCTTTACTTTATCACGTCTTCGTGGAAAAGCGTTCTGTTCTGGATTTTGACGGCGTTAATTTTGCTGAATATGGTGCGGATGCACTTCCGCTTATACCAAAATGTGTCGCGAGAAAATATTAGTGATGCGATGACTGGACTCTATAATCGCAAAATTTTAACCCCTGAACTGGAGCAGCGGTTGCAGAAACTGGTGCAATCCGGTTCTTCGGTGATGTTTATTGCTATTGACATGGACAAGTTAAAGCAAATAAATGACACCCTCGGTCATCAGGAGGGGGATTTAGCGATTACGTTATTAGCTCAGGCGATTAAACAGTCGATTCGTAAAAGTGATTATGCCATCCGACTCGGTGGCGATGAATTCTGCATCATTCTTGTCGATTCGACGCCGCAAATTGCAGCACAACTGCCTGAACGTATCGAAAAACGTCTGCAACATATCGCGCCGCAGAAAGAGATCGGCTTCTCTTCCGGTATTTACGCGATGAAAGAAAACGATACGTTACATGATGCGTATAAAGCTTCCGATGAGCGTTTATATGTCAATAAGCAGAACAAAAACAGCCGTTCATGATAATCTTCTGTGGTTGTTTGCTTGTAATCTCAGGAGCATGAAATGACTGAAATGGCTAAAGGAAGCGTGACGCATCAGCGGTTAATCGCTTTATTATCACAAGAAGGTGCTAACTTCCGCGTCGTTACCCATGAAGCGGTAGGTAAATGTGAAGCGGTGTCAGAAATTCGTGGCACCGCTTTAGGCCAGGGGGCTAAGGCACTGGTATGCAAAGTCAAAGGCAATGGCGTAAATCAACATGTTCTGGCGATCCTCGCTGCCGATCAACAGGCCGATCTGAGCCAACTCGCCAGCCATATAGGCGGATTACGCGCTTCGTTGGCCAGCCCGGCGGAAGTCGATGAACTCACAGGCTGTGTCTTCGGCGCGATCCCCCCTTTCAGCTTCCATCCAAAACTCAAACTGGTTGCCGACCCCCTACTCTTCGAACGATTTGATGAAATCGCCTTCAATGCAGGCATGCTGGATAAATCCGTTATTTTGAAAACCGCGGATTATTTGCGTATTGCGCAACCAGAACTGGTCAATTTCCGCCGCACTGCGTAACTAGCCTGTCCGTTCAATAAGCAGAACGGACAAAACCAGCACAACTGCAATGGCAAAAAACGATGACGTGATAATCAGTGTCTCGACGAACATTTGATCGTTCATAGTATGCCCCCGGGAGATAGCTGTTTTCACGTTATTGTTAACGTACACAAATGGCAGTTTGATGACAGTTCGTCTGATTTTTTATGCAAAAAACGTAAAGATTTTCTACTTCCTTCCTGCAGCAAGCGTAAAGTAAGCAGGCTCATTATTTTTTGGCAAGGAAACCACGATGTTTGATGTCACTTTGCTGATCCTGCTCGGGTTAGCTGCGCTGGGCTTTATCAGTCATAACACCACTGTCGCCGTTTCAATTCTGGTGTTGATCATTGTCCGCGTCACACCGTTAAGCACCTTTTTCCCGTGGATTGAAAAACAGGGGCTAAGTATCGGGATAATCATTCTGACGATTGGCGTTATGGCCCCCATCGCCAGCGGGACGCTACCGCCCTCAACCCTGATTCACTCGTTTCTGAACTGGAAATCGCTGGTGGCAATTGCAGTCGGCGTTATTGTCTCCTGGCTGGGGGGGCGCGGCGTGACGTTAATGGGCAGCCAGCCGCAACTGGTCGCCGGGCTGCTGGTGGGCACTGTTTTAGGCGTGGCGCTGTTTCGCGGCGTACCGGTTGGCCCGCTTATTGCCGCGGGTCTGGTTTCGCTGATTGTGGGGAAACAGTAGTTAATCCCGCAATATATCGGCCTGGCGTTTGCCCCAGGCCTTTCTTAAACATAGTAATAAAGGCCGTTGTTGAATCATACCCCAGCGTATGAGCAACTTTCTGTACAGTATCGCCTTTCACTAATCCCTGAAGCGCCATAATCAGCTGTAACTGCTGACGCCACTGGCGAAAACTCAACCCCGTCTCTTTCACTATCAGCCGGGCAAGATTGCGTTCACTCATCGCAAAAAAGCCAGCCCATTGCCCCAATGAGCCCCACTCGACGGGCTCTTTCGCCATCATCTCCACCATCGTGCGGATTTTAGGATGAGAAGAAACGGGCAGGTGCAGCTGTTGTTGTGGCTGCTGAGGGAGTTCATCAAACAGGACCTGAATTAATCTGCGGGTCATCGGCTCAGCACGCTGAGTCGTCGTCCTGTTTGCCAGGGTTAAAATTAATTCCCGGCATAAGGGCGATATTTTCAATGTGCAACATGTTGTCGGCATTGTCACTGCGCTGGGCTCGATAAACAGAAAACAGAGTTCAGCGTTAGCTGTCACTTGATTACTATGTTTCACCCCGCCCGGTATCCAAACCGCATATTGTGGCGGCACCATCCACAAAGCATTTTCCACCGTACAGGTAATTGCACCATGTAGTGCCAGTATCAACTGCCCTTTGCGGTGCTGATGTACAGGACTGGTTAACTCATCCGTTCCGGCGTGAATACAAAATGCGACCGCGGCTTCATGGTGTCGGTCGGGTTCATAGCCATTGAGATTCAACCTGTGCATCATTTTGTCCGAATTTAGCGATATTTTGTCATTTTAGCTTGATTCAACATAACAATAAAAACGGTAAGGTACAGCCTCGTTTGTAACAATGAGAAGCATATGACCTGTTCAACTTCATTAAGCGGCAAAAACAGGATTGTCCTTATCGCTGGCATTCTGATGATTGCCACAACATTACGCGTCACCTTTACCGGCGCAGCACCGTTACTGGATACGATTCGTTCCGCTTACTCGCTAACGACGGCGCAAACCGGCTTATTGACCACCCTGCCATTATTAGCCTTTGCGCTAATCTCACCGCTGGCCGCCCCGGTGGCGCGACGTTTTGGTATGGAACGTAGCCTGTTTGCCGCGTTACTTTTGATCTGTGCAGGTATCGCAATTCGCTCTCTCCCTTCGCCTTACTTATTATTTGGCGGTACAGCGATCATTGGCGGTGGGATTGCATTAGGCAATGTCTTACTGCCAGGATTAATTAAACGCGATTTCCCTCATTCCGTCGCCAGACTTACCGGCGCATATTCCCTGACAATGGGAGCTGCGGCGGCACTGGGATCGGCGATGGTAGTGCCGCTGGCTTTGAACGGTTTTGGCTGGCAAGGCGCGTTGCTCATGCTGATGTGTTTTCCTCTGCTGGCTCTTTTTTTATGGCTGCCACAGTGGCGAAGTCAACAACATGCAAATTTGAGTACCTCACGCGCCTTACATACTCGGGGTATCTGGCGTTCGCCGCTTGCCTGGCAGGTAACATTGTTTCTTGGGATCAACTCACTGGTCTATTACGTGATTATTGGCTGGCTTCCGGCGATTCTCATCAGTCACGGCTATAGCGAAGCACAGGCGGGTTCACTGCATGGTTTGCTGCAACTAGCCACAGCAGCTCCCGGTTTGCTGATCCCACTTTTCTTACATCATGTGAAAGATCAGCGTGGTATTGCAGCGTTCGTTGCCTTGATGTGCGCAGTGGGCGCGGTTGGGCTCTGCTTTATGCCAGCACACGCGATCACCTGGACTCTGCTTTTCGGTTTTGGTTCCGGCGCAACAATGATACTGGGGTTGACGTTCATTGGTCTGCGGGCAAGTTCTGCGCATCAGGCGGCGGCACTCTCGGGGATGGCACAATCCGTCGGGTATTTGCTGGCAGCCTGTGGGCCGCCGCTGATGGGTAAAATACACGATGCTAACGGTGACTGGTCCGTACCACTGCTGGGTGTTGCAATACTTTCACTACTGATGGCGATTTTCGGACTTTGCGCCGGGAGAGACAAAGAAATTCGCTAATATCCGGTGCTATAGTGACGTGACAAATCATGCGTGAAAGGGAGAACAAATACGATGAATATTCAGTGCAAACGCGTTTATGATCCGGCTGAACAGAGCGATGGTTATCGCGTACTGGTCGACCGCCTCTGGCCACGCGGTATCAAAAAAACCGATTTAGCCCTTGATGAATGGGATAAAGAAATCACGCCGTCAACGGAGCTGCGCAAAGCCTTTCACGGCGAAGTCGTCGATTTTGCAACCTTTCGCGAGCAATATCTTGCAGAACTGGCGCAACACGAGCAAGAAGGAAAGCGGCTGGCAGACATCGCCAAAAAACAGCCGCTGACCCTGCTCTACTCAGCAAAAAACACCACGCAGAACCATGCGCTGGTGCTGGCAGACTGGCTACGTAGCTTGTGATTTTAGTACAGCATCCGGCGGTTATTTTTCACCAGCCGGATGGTCCCGTCGCCACAATGCCCATTCATCAATCGTTTCACCGCCCGGTAATTTGCAATTGTTGCTGACCCCTTGCGCTGTCTGCACAGGAATGAGCGTCCCGCCCTTCTGCTGGCAATAGACCGACGCCGGATTTGCCATACCAATCTGCGGCGGTTTAGGTGCTTCTGGCTGAGAAGGGGTTGAACAACCAGCCAGGACCAGCAAGCAAGGCAGAACAAAACTGATAATTTTCATTTATTGATCTCACATATTTATCCAGGCTTAGAGTATCGCGGTATCGTTTTGTTTTGCAGCACTATTTTTATTACATTCACTCAAAACATATTACGCCTTGTTTCATCTTTGTTGATGATGTTTTATCATGCCTGCAAAGATTAAATAATCAGCATTTACCCGCCGTATCCTGGAGTTGTTTCGTGTCAGATCAGATTATCGCCCGCGTCTCGCAATCCCTTGCCAAAGAACAGTCACTGGAAAGTCTGGTTCGACAGCTTCTGGAGATGCTGGAAATGGTCACTGATATGGAGTCAACCTACCTGACCAAAGTGGATGTCGAAGCGCGCCTGCAGCATATAATGTTTGCCCGTAATAGCCAGAAAATGCACATCCCGGAGAATTTTACCGTCTCGTGGGATTACTCGTTATGCAAACGCGCCATTGATGAAAACTGTTTTTTCAGCGATGAAGTCCCCGACCGTTGGGGCGACTGTGTTGCGGCACGCAATCTTGGCATCACCACATTTCTGAGCACGCCAATTCACTTACCGGATGGATCATTCTATGGCACGCTTTGCGCCGCCAGCAGTGAGAAGCGCCAGTGGAGTGAACGCGCGGAACAGGTCTTACAGTTGTTCGCCGGACTGATTGCACAATATATTCAAAAAGAGGCACTGGTTGAACAGCTGCGCGAAGCTAATGCTGCGCTGATTGCGCAATCGTATACCGACTCGTTAACCGGGCTACCGAATCGGCGGGCGATTTTTGAAAATCTGACGACGCTGTTTTCTCTCGCCCGGCATCTTAACCATAAGATAATGATCGCGTTTATCGATCTGGATAACTTCAAATTAATCAATGATCGTTTTGGTCATAATAGTGGCGATCTGTTTCTCATTCAGGTTGGCGAGCGCCTTAATACGCTCCAGCAAAATGGCGAAGTTATTGGTCGTCTCGGCGGTGATGAGTTTTTGGTTGTTTCACTGAACAACGAGAATGCGGATATTTCGTCGCTGCGAGAACGTATTCAACAACAAATACGCGGAGAATATCACTTAGGTGATGTTGATTTGTATTATCCTGGTGCCAGTCTTGGCATAGTAGAAGTCGATCCTGAAACGACCGATGCAGACAGTGCCCTGCATGCTGCCGATATCGCGATGTATCAGGAGAAAAAACATAAACAGAAAACACCTTTTGTCACGCATTCAGCGCTACATTCCTGAGGCGTATTCACATCCTTTTGATTGGTGATAACATGCGAATCGGTATTATTTTTCCGGTTGTAATCTTTATTACAGCGGTCGTATTTTTAGCATGGTTTTTTATTGGCGGCTATGCTGCCCCGGGAGCATAAAGATGAAAAAAACAACGATTATTATGATGGGTGTGGCGATTATTGTCGTACTCGGCACTGAGCTGGGATGGTGGTAACGTCACATCTAAAAAATAGCAAAGGCTGCCTGTGTGCAGCCTTTGTGCAATTTACGCGTTAACTTTTAATCTTCCTGTAGATAAATAGCACAACAATTGCACCAATAACGGCAACCACGAAGCTGCCAAAATTGAAGCCATCGACTTTACCAAAGCCAAACAGCGTGCTGATCCATCCGCCAACTACGGCACCGACTATCCCCAGTAGGATAGTCATAAAGAATCCACCACCATCTTTACCTGGCATGATCCACTTCGCCAGAATACCGGCAATAAGCCCAAAAATAATCCATGACAGAATGCCCATTGTTTCCTCACTTATCTGTTTTGCATTAGCGGGTTAGTCGCTGATAAAAAGCATAGCACAACATCGGGAGGGTAAGATTTGTGACGAGCATCACGGAGGAATTTTTTGCGATGGCGCAGAAATTGCGCCATCAACGATCAGTGATAATTACCAACCACAAACATCATGTTCGTTTTCCGTGTCATAAGAACGCACGGTATTCACCAGATCTTTTATCACTTCAGCCGCCACTTCTGGCACCAGCAAAGTCATCGGCGTCTCTGTTTCATAATCGACAGAAACGCCATTGCTGTTATTGGTGACGGTCACGGTATACGTTGCTTTGCCCATGATTCATTTCCCGTTATGAATGACTTTCCGTTGTTGCGCGCCTTCCATCAGGACTTCAGGAGCAACGAAGAAGTCAATGTTGAAATAAGTATCGTCAGTCATGGCTTCAATGTTGTGCCACTTTTCTGGAGGGAACACCGCAAACTGCCCCGCTTCGATAAGGATCACCTGATCAGGCTCTGCACTGTGTTCATCAGCGTAGCCGAGATATTTGACCGCCCCATGCATAACGGAAAGGCGTGGGTAAACCCCCGGGCGCGTTCCTTTATCAAGATGACGTTCGAATATTCCGGCAGGCGCAGTTTGTTTATTCCAGAAAGGCGTTGAGCGCGTATGAATATAATTCTGTGGGATTTGCAGCATCCTTTTCCCTCCTTCGGTGAATGCGCTGAAAACGGTTTATTCCAGCCGTTTCAGGGTACGCCTGATAATTTGCATTTTAAATACCATTTATTGGTTACTTTTTAGCACCGTATCAGAGAAGAATCAGGGAGGATTACAGGTGGGAAGCCCGCGGCAACGCGGGCTGAAAGCATCAGGATTGCAGCGTCGCCAGTCGGGCGGCGAAACCCACGAACATCAAACCAATCAGGGAGTTGCCCACTTTAGCCAGTTTCTTTTTGGTACGTATGTACTGCGTGACAAAAGCCCCAGAAATAATCAGAAAGCTCAAATAGCAGAAACTCACCAGTTCCAGCGTCGTCGCCAGAATAAAGAATGAAATTCCCGTATGTGGGGCATTAACATCGATAAACTGTACGAAAAACGACACATAGAACAAAATGGCTTTCGGATTAGTCAGGCTCAAAATTAACGCGCGTTTAAAAATGGCACCGTATTGGGGCTCATCGGATTTGGCCTCGCTATTTTTACCCTTCAGGGTTGCGTAGAGAATTTTACTCCCCAGATAGAGCAAATAAAACGCACCAAGATAACGTACGATGTTGAATAATATCGGGGTGGTCTTAATTAATGTCGCCACTCCAGCCCATGCCAGAAACATCAATACCGCATCGCCAATAAATACACCACAGGCCGCAAGATAACCGCCTTTCATACCGCTACTGACGCTATTTTTGAGTACAAACAGGGTATTTGGCCCTGGCACCAACACAATAAAAATGGCCCCAACCAGATAGGTCCAGTAATTCAGAACCCCGTATTCAGCGAACACATTAACCTCTTTAATTATCTTTCGATCATGCGCGATTAAAGGTGAATATGCTAACCAATCTGTAGCGGCTTAGAAAGGAGAAAATCAGGTTTTAACTCGATATCAACCCGATAATTGAATCATTAATCAGGCATGCTCCAGTGAAAAATTCGGGTAGTGCTCGGCAAAATACTGGCGTAAAAATTCTACCGTTATCCGCACTTTCGCTGACGTCGCCAGCCTTGAAACATAAACGGCCCAGACATTCGCTGGCTGGTAATATTCCGGTAGCACTTGTACTAAATGACCACTGGCGGGAAACAGCCTGGCGACATCGATTTTTACGTGGTCCGGAAAAACACCGAAGGCGAATATTCCTCGCCAGGCGGTAGAGTAAATGAAGGAACAGAGAATGAAGTCGTCATTCAGGAATCGGTATTTACTCGTCGTGGTGTCGAGCGCATTTTGCGTTAAGCTCAAATAAGTTCATTTGAACCACCTGCTGTTGGATTTGTAGTTTGCCGAAGCCGGACTGAGCGCGCCCAGTCCGGCTTCGGAAGATTTTACTGTGGATATTCCTGCAATAAATTGTGTAATGCTTCCGCCATCAACTCACCACGCCAGCCGGAAATCAGCTCCGGCAAATTGTTCTGCGGTTTCAGTTTCCAGTGCCAGTTCAGCAGTTGGTTGATTTGCCGACGCGACGCCAGCAATTCGGCGCTGATCTTGTGCGTTTCGCTGACGTCAGTAATCAGCGACTTAATCGCTTTAAACGCTTTACGATAACCCGGCATGTCCATCAGGTTAAGCATCGGCTGCGGTAAGGCCTCTTCTGGCAATGCCTGCGCTTTTTCCACCAGCGCCAGCAACGTTTTACCGTGGAAGCGGATTTCGCTACCGGATAAGCCCAGGCTGTCCAGTTCGCCCAGACTTCCCGGCATATAACGCGCTACCGACCACAAATGCTCTTCACGCACGACAAAGTTCACCGCCAGATCGCGCTCTCGCGCCTTGCGCAATCGCCAGTCGGCTAACAGTTGCAGACAGGCCAGTTGGCGTGTGCGTAACTGCCAGGCATTGGTGATATCACGCCAGGCGTCTTCCGGCGCAACGACTTCCTGACGACGCATTTGCATCAGGCGGCATTCATCCAGCGCCGCAGGTAGCCAGCCGGAGGCCTCCGTTTCTACCATAAGCTTGGCGGTGATCGGTAACAGATACCAGACATCCGCCGCTGCATATTCACACTGACGTTCGGTCAGCGGTCTGGCCAGCCAGTCGGTGCGCGATTCACTCTTGTCCAGCGTAACGCCGGAATACTCTTCCACCATGGAAGCGAAACCCCATGACATCGGGCGTCCGCAGAAGGCAGCAAGGATTTGCGTGTCAATCAGGGGTTGTGGTAATTCGCCAAAGACATTGAGGAACACTTCCAGATCTTCACTGCCTGCATGGAGAAATTTTGTGATGGACGGATCGCGCAGGATCGCTTTCAGTGGTGACCAGTCGGAGATCCCGAGAGGATCAATTAGCGCCAGATGCTCACCATCAAAAAGTTGAATTAGACCCAGTTGCGGGTAATAGGTGCGCGTACGAACAAATTCAGTATCCAGGGCTATCGCCGGAAAGGCACGGACGGCTTCACACAAAGAAGCCAGCGCATCGTCCGTGGTAATCATTTGGTAATTCAAATTGTATTCTCTTTAGTGGGCGTCAAAAAAAACGCCGGATTAACCGGCGTCTGACGACTGACTTAACGCTCAGGCTTTATTGTCCACTTTGCCGCGCGCTTCGTCACGTAATTCTCGTCGCAAAATTTTTCCGACGTTAGATTTCGGTAACTCATCACGAAACTCCACCAGCTTCGGTACTTTGTAGCCCGTGAGCTGACGGCGGCAAAAGGTCACCAGTGACTCTTCGGTAAGCGATGGATCTTTTTTCACTACGAAGATTTTCACCGCTTCACCACTGGAGCCGGAAGGTACGCCAACAGCCGCGACTTCCTGTACGCCAGGATGCTGCATGACGACATCTTCAATCTCGTTGGGATAAACGTTAAAACCGGAAACCAGAATCATGTCTTTTTTACGATCGACAATGCGCAGGAATCCTTCTTCATCCATCACCGCGATGTCGCCGGTGTGTAACCAGCCATTTTTGATGATTTCATCGGTAGCATCCGGACGCTGCCAGTAACCCAGCATCACCTGCGGTCCTTTGACACAAAGCTCACCTGGTTGACCAGGTGGTACTTCATTATCATCATCATCCACCAGTTTGGCTTCCGTCGACGGCACCGGCAAACCGATGCTACCACTATGATAATCAATATCATACGGGTTAACGCTGACCAGCGGCGCGCACTCGGTCAGGCCATAACCTTCCAGCAGATACTGTCCAGTCAGTTTAACCCAACGTTCTGCCACCACTTGCTGAACAGGCATCCCTCCGCCTGCGGAAAGATGCAGACTGGAGAAATCCAGCTGCTGGAACTCTTTATTGTTCAGCAACGCATTGAACAAGGTGTTAACACCAGTGATAGCGGTAAACGGATATTTCGCTAACTCTTTTACCAACCCTGGAATATCGCGCGGGTTAGTGATAAGCAGGTTCTGCCCCCCCAGTTCGATAAACAGCAGGCAGTTAATGGTCAGTGCAAAAATGTGATACAGCGGCAGCGCCGTCACCACCAGCTCTTTGCCCGGATGCAACAGCGGACCATAGGTCGCGTTAACCTGTTCCAGGTTCGCCAGCATATTGCGGTGAGTCAGCATCGCGCCTTTCGCCACACCAGTGGTGCCGCCGGTGTATTGCAGGAAAGCTAAATCTTCCGGCACCAGTTCTGGTTTGACGTACTGCATCCGGTAGCCGTTGTGCAGGGCGCTACGAAATGAAATGGCATCTGGCAGATGGTATTTCGGCACAAGACGCTTGATGTATTTAACAACGAAATTGACTACCGTGCCTTTTGCCGTAGATAGCTGATCGCCCATACGGGTCAGAATAACGTGCTGAACGGCGGTTTTATCAACCACTTTTTCCAGAGTGTGGGCAAAGTTAGACACGATAACAATCGCCGATGCGCCGCTATCGTTAAGCTGATGCTCAAGCTCACGCGGGGTATACAACGGGTTAACGTTTACGACGATCATCCCGGCACGCAAAATGCCAAACAGCGCCACCGGATATTGCAATAAGTTAGGCATCATCAACGCAACGCGATCGCCTTTCTTCAGCCCCAACCCTTGTTGCAAATAAGCGGCAAACGCGCGACTGCGTTCTTCCAGTTTGCGGAAGGTCATCACCTCCCCCATATTCACAAACGCGGGTTGATCGGCATAGCGCGCGACCGACTGCTCAAACATATCTACCAGAGATTGATAACGGTCAGGGTTGATCTCCGTCGGAACGTCCGTGGGATAACGGTTAAGCCAAACCTTCTTCAATTCTTCACCTCTAAAATGCGTGTTCGTCGTCATCGCAACCCCAAGTGATAGACATGCTGTTAACATAATATTAACTCATCTTACCAGCTTGATAATTACCCAAGGAAAAGGTTGCGAAGCGCGTCACTATTTATTTTTATCTTTACCGTAAGAATGCAGAAACAGCGGACCGGCCGCTGTTTCTTTTTCTTTAAAAACAAGCAATTATTCAGTTACAACTGTTTGTACTCTCGCGGGGCCGGGATTATACCAGCCCCATCCACCGTAGCCATAGGGCCAGCCACGACCGCCATAAAACCATGGATCAATCGGCTGAGGCGGCATAATCACCTGCTGGGTTAAATGCCAACGTTTGTAACCTGTTGCCTGCATCACCATAAATTTATAGGGCGTGTTGCCGATTTTTCCGTCAACCGTACCGGTGATTGGCCCGACAACTGTCACCAGCTGCCCACGGAAATCGACCGGATCAAGAAAACCATTCACATCGGCATAAATGCGACCGCGAGAAGGTTCTCCCAGCGTCGGTCTGGCACCGCTGTCCAGCGGTACGGTAGCAATTTCCAGGCGGGTTTTCCCTTGCTGGTTTTGTACCGCAACCACTTTGCCGCCAAAGCGTGCCTCCTGACCAACGTACAGCTGCGGCGCACTCATCACCCGAACTAAATCTTGTTGCGGCGTGGGACTGCTGCCTTTAATGGCGTCCGGCACAGTAACACAACCGCTCAGCATTAGCGCAAACGTACCTGCCAGTATGCCTTTGATAACATTCTTTTGAACCGCCATGATGCGACTCCTTTTTTTCTCAGGGCATACTCTTAAGATTCATTCTTTGCCCGGAAGTTTCTTCCATGCGACGTTGTTACGTAAATAAACTGGTTCAGCATGTTCCACCGCCACCGTTTTACCCTCGGCAAACATCTGGCACGCAATCGGCAGCATATCTTCTGCAGCGGGCAGTAACACTTCGCCATCGCGCAAAACCAGCCCGCTCTCTTTACCGAGATCCGGCCAGGCTTGCCAGCCCGTCCCTACCGTCACCCATTCGCCGGAAAGCTGTTGCATTCGTTCATGAACCAGTTCGGGTTTGAGTACGGCTTCGGTTTCTTCACCATGCCAGATACCGTTTTCATCACGCTGATATTCGGCCCAGTAAACTTCGCCCATTCGCGCGTCAATAGCTGCCAGCACGCGGGTTGCGCCGTTTTTGCGCCACGCCCCTTGCGCCATCGTCATTAGCGTGGAGACGCCAATCATCGGCAGCTCTGCGCCAAGTGCCAGCCCTTGCGCAATGCCAATACCAATGCGCACGCCGGTAAAGCTACCGGGGCCGCGCCCGTAAGCCAGAGCGTTTATGTCAGTCAGAGAAGTTCCGCTGGTGGTCAGGATATCCTGCACCATCGGTAAGATTCGTTGAGTATGTTCACGAGGGCAAAGCTCAAAATGAGCGTTGACAGTACCGTCGTTCCACAGGGCGACAGAGCAGGCCTCTGTCGCGGTATCGATAGCCAGAATTCGCATGGGTCTTCGTGCTTAGATCAATAAAAAGGCGCGCATCATACCATACTCCGTAACAAATTACCTGGAGGATGGTATCGCAAGGAAACGAACCGCACGGGCAATGTCGCGGGTGCGCGGCGCTGGCGGCAGACTGGCGAGAAACGTCGCGCCGTAAGGGCGCATCACCAGCCGATTGTCGCAAATCACTAACACGCCGCGATCGTCGGCGTCGCGAATCAATCGCCCTACCCCCTGCTTGAGAGTAATGACCGCATCCGGCAGTTGTACTTCATCGAACGGATCACCACCGCGCAAACGGCAATCTTCCATGCGTGCTTTTAATAGTGGATCATCCGGCGAGGTAAACGGCAATTTGTCGATAATCACCAATGACAATGTATCGCCACGCACGTCCACCCCTTCCCAGAAACTGCTGGTTGCCACAAGAAGCGCGTTACCGGCGCTGACAAATTGCTGCAACAGTTGCCCTTTGCTGGTTTCCCCCTGCAACAAAACGGGAAGCGTCATGGTAGCGCGGAACTGCTCGGCCAGATCGCGCATCATGGCGTGCGAGGTACAAAGCATAAAACAACGACCGTTGTTAGCTTCGATGATCGGTCGCAGCATTGCCGCCAGTTGCCGTGCGGAACCCGGTTGATTGGTTTGCGGCAGGTTGCGCGGCACACAGAGTAACGCCTGGCGGCTGTAATCAAAGGGGCTGGGTAACAGCAACGACTCTGCCTGTTCAATGCCAAGCCGCAAGGTGAAATGATGCAGATCGTCGTTTACCGACAGCGTTGCTGAGGTAAAGATCCAGCTACCGGTTTTTTGCGCCATTAACTCTTTGAATTTATCCGCCACGCTGAGCGGCGTGAGAGCCAGAGTAAAATGGCGCGAAGTGCATTCGTACCAGTAGCTGTAGCCCGGCTGATTGATCTCTTTTAGCCGTTTCAGCCGTGTGCGATATAACGTGGCGCGTTCAAATGCCGCATCCAGCAAGGCGGAACGCCCCAGCGACAGTTTCGCCACGTCATAACAAAGTTCCAGAGTGTCATCGAGCAGTAAAAATGCCCGCTGAATTTGCGGATTAGCTAACAGCTCACGCAGGTTACCGCGATAACCTGGCTCACCGAGTTGCAGGCGAAAATCCTGCGCACTCTGGGCAAGACGGTCCGCGCACTTTTGTAACTGCTGGGTGTCTTTTAATTCGGTGCGGTAGGCGATGGTGATGTCTTTTGCCAGGTCGAGCAGTTGTCGACTGGAGAGTGACTGACCAAAATACTGGCTGGCAATGTCGGGCAGCTGGTGGGCTTCGTCGAAGATCATGACGTCCGCTTCCGGGATCAATTCGCCAAAACCGCTCTCTTTCACCACCATATCCGCCAGAAACAGATGATGATTCACCACCACCACATCGGCGTCCATCGCTTTTTTGCGTGCTTTGACCACAAAGCAATCTTTATACATCGGGCAGTCACTGCCGAGGCAGTTATCGTTGGTGCTGGTGACCAGCGGCCACGCCTGTGAATCTTCCGCCACGCTGACGCAGGTGCTGATATCGCCATCGACTGTTTGATTAGACCAGGAGCGCAGCAGGATCACATCGCTTAAGATTTGTACCGGCAGATCGCCCCCCGCCAGCGCCTGCTGTTCGAGACGTTCGAGGCAGAGGTAGTTTGAGCGCCCTTTCAGCAGCGCCACATTGCCCGTGTATTTCAATGCCTTTGAGACCGTTGGCAAATCGCGGCTGTAGAGCTGATCCTGCAACGCTTTTGAGCCGGTCGAGATTATGACTTTCTTTTTCGCCCGCAGCGCAGGGGCCAGGTAAGCGTAGGTTTTGCCCGTACCGGTTCCTGCTTCCACCACCAGCGGCTGGCCTTTTTCTATCGCCTGGGTGACGGCTACCGCCATCTGTCGCTGTGGTTCTCGCGGCTTAAAGCCTGGTATCGCTTTCGCTAACTGACCGTCTGGTGCAAAATCGTCCGTCACACTACCCCCTGTTGATTTGAACAGGGATTATGTCAGGATGAGGGCGCTTTCGCCAGTTGAAGTGGTGACGGCGACCTCACATTGTGGCAGTCTTTGCAGCACGAAAATGGGAGTATAATGAGGACAAAATGATGACTATCGTTCGTATCGATGCCGAAGCCCGCTGGTCTGATGTGGTAATCCACAACAACACGCTCTACTACACTGGTGTACCGGAAAACCTCGACGCCGATGCCTTTGAGCAAACCGCCAACACGCTGGCGCAGATTGACGCCGTGCTGGAAAAACAGGGCAGCAATAAATCGAGCATTCTGGATGCCACCATTTTCCTGGCCGATAAAAACGACTTCGCGGCGATGAATAAAGCGTGGGATGCCTGGGTTGTCGCGGGTCATGCGCCGGTGCGCTGCACGGTACAAGCAGGTTTGATGAACCCGAAGTATAAAGTTGAAATTAAGATTGTGGCTGCGGTGTAAGCTTTATCGAAGCAAAATAAGTCAGACGATAATTTATCGACAATACTGGTCGGTTTTGCATAAATCGACCAGAGATTAAGATATTACAGTTGATGCTCCTGCTAATTCATTATTTATTTTTATAATTTCAATTTTATCTATAAAACTAACTATATAAATAAACATAATCATGCCGTTATGTTCGCCCTTCGATTAGCATCTCTGGTTTTCTTTCTTACCTGAACAATCTGGTTATAGCGTGAGGACTGACCATTAATTTTCTCCATCTTACTGGATAACACACTATGAGCTGCTACCTTTAAAACACCTGAATGTCAACAGGTTAACTCGTGCCATATCGTTATAATCCCTTTGATATTAGATACAAATTAAGGTCATATATAGCCTTATCGATAACATGGTTAATTTTAAGGATAAGAATATGCCTGCTGTAATAGATAAAGCCCTGGATTTCATTGGTGCCATGGATGTATCAGCGCCAACACCAAGTTCGATGAATGAAAGTACGGCGAAGGGAATCTTTAAATATTTAAAAGAACTGGGAGTACCCGCGAGTGCCGCTGATATTACGGCGCGAGCTGACCAGGAAGGCTGGAACCCTGGTTTCACGGAAAAAATGGTTGGATGGGCAAAAAAAATGGAGTCTGGTGAACGCTCTGTGATTAAAAATCCTGAATACTTTTCAACATATATGCAGGAAGAACTAAAAGCACTGGTTTGAGTTAAATTTACATCAGCACAAATGGGTCAGGACGCTTTTAATCACATATAAAAAGCGTCCTTTTTCTCACAATCAAATAATCATCGGCTTCTATAACGAAAGCGATACGGATTAGTGTGTTACTCGTCTTCATCCTCAAAACGCGCCACGATTCGCTCGCCGGAATGGTTGGCACGCAGCTCTTCTGCCACCAGCGCGATTGCCTGGCCGCTGCTCATCCCTTGTGCCATCAGTTCCTGGATCCGCTCGACAGCTTTTTGCTGCTGTTCATGGGTGAGTGAAGGTAAACCTGCAAACATTGTTAACTCCTGCTAAATTGTTGGCGCTAATTATTTCATGCTACCCGGCACATAGCCAGTAGAGTCAGGACTGATGAAGACGTTATCTCCCGCTGTGATTACTTTACCCTGGCGTCAGGACGCCGCTGAATTTTATTTCTCACGCTTAAGCCACCTGCCGTGGGCGATGCTTTTACACTCCGGCTATGCCGATCATCCATATAGCCGCTTTGATATTGTGGTCGCCGAGCCGATTTGCACTTTAACCACTTTCGGTAAAGAAACCGTTGTTAGTGAAAGCGAAAAACGCACAACGACCACTGATGACCCGCTACAGGTGCTCCAGCAGGTGCTGGATCGCGCAGACATTCGCCCAGCGCATAACGAAGATTTGCCATTTCAGGGCGGCGCGCTGGGGTTGTTTGGCTACGATCTGGGCCGCCGTTTTGAGTCACTGCCAGAAATTGCGCAGCAAGATATCGTTCTGCCGGATATGGCAGTGGGTATCTACGACTGGGCGCTGGTTGTCGACCACCAGCGTCAAACAGTTTCTTTGCTGAGTCATAATGATGTCAATGCCCGTCGGGCCTGGCTGGAAAGCCAGCAATTCTCGCCGCAGGAAGATTTCACGCTCACTTCCGACTGGCAATCCAATATGACCCGCGAGCAGTACGGCGAAAAATTTCGCCAGGTACAGGAATATCTGCACAGCGGTGATTGCTATCAGGTGAATCTCGCCCAGCGTTTTCATGCGACCTATTCTGGCGATGAATGGCAGGCATTCCTTCAGCTTAATCAGGCCAACCGCGCGCCGTTTAGCGCTTTTTTACGCCTTGAGCAGGGCGCGATTTTAAGCCTTTCACCAGAGCGGTTTATCCTTTGTGATAATAGTGAAATCCAGACCCGCCCGATTAAAGGCACGCTACCACGCCTGCCCGATCCTCAGGAAGATAGCAAACAAGCAGAGAAACTGGCGAACTCAGCGAAAGATCGTGCCGAAAATCTGATGATTGTCGATTTAATGCGTAATGATATCGGTCGTGTTGCCGTAGCAGGTTCGGTAAAAGTACCAGAGCTGTTCGTGGTGGAACCCTTCCCTGCCGTGCATCATCTGGTCAGCACCATAACGGCGCAACTACCAGAACAGTTACACGCCAGCGATCTGCTGCGCGCGGCTTTTCCTGGTGGCTCAATAACCGGGGCTCCGAAAGTACGGGCTATGGAAATTATCGACGAACTGGAACCGCAGCGACGCAATGCCTGGTGCGGCAGCATTGGCTATTTGAGCTTTTGCGGCAACATGGACACCAGCATTACTATCCGCACGCTGACTACCATTAACGGACAAATTTACTGCTCTGCGGGCGGTGGAATTGTTGCCGATAGCCAGGAAGAAGCGGAATATCAGGAAACTTTTGATAAAGTTAATAAGATATTACGCCAACTGGAGAAGTAAGACGTGGAATACCGTAGCCTGACGCTTGATGATTTTTTATCGCGCTTTCAACTTTTGCGCCCGCAAATTAACCGGGAAACCTTAAATCATCGTCAGGCTGCCGTGTTAATCCCCATCGTCCGCCGACCGCAACCGGGGTTGTTGCTGACTCAGCGTTCGATTCATCTGCGTAAACACGCTGGACAAGTGGCATTCCCTGGAGGCGCAGTCGATGACACGGACGCATCAGTTATCGCCGCTGCGCTGCGCGAAGCTGAAGAAGAGGTCGCTATACCGCCTTCCGCCGTTGAGGTTATCGGCGTGCTGCCGCCCGTCGATAGCGTCACTGGCTATCAGGTAACCCCAGTGGTCGGCATTATCCCGCCCGATCTGCCGTATCGCGCCAGTGAAGATGAAGTCTCCGCCGTCTTTGAAATGCCGCTCGCCCAGGCATTACATCTGGGTCGTTATCATCCTTTAGATATCTACCGCCGTGGCGATTCACATCGGGTATGGCTGTCCTGGTACGAACAGTATTTTGTATGGGGAATGACCGCAGGCATAATTCGTGAGCTGGCGCTGCAAATTGGTGTGAAACCCTGACTATACTTATCTTTACATCTACAAAACACTACTTGAGACAATCATCGCAATATTAGTTAAATCGCGGTTTTTGATTAGTTTAATTCATGTGAATAGTTAAGCCAGTCGCCGCGTTCCCTCTTACACTATGCGCTGTTATTAGTTCGTTACTGGAAGTCCAGTCACCTTGTCAGGAGTATTATCGTGATTAGTCTATTCGACATGTTTAAGGTGGGGATTGGTCCCTCATCTTCCCATACCGTAGGGCCTATGAAGGCGGGTAAACAGTTCGTCGATGATCTGGTCGAAAAAGGCTTACTGGATAGCGTTACTCGCGTTGCCGTGGACGTTTATGGTTCACTGTCGCTGACGGGTAAAGGCCACCACACCGATATCGCCATTATTATGGGTCTTGCAGGTAACGAACCTGCCACCGTGGATATCGACAGTATTCCCGGTTTTATTCGCGACGTAGAAGAGCGCGAACGTCTGCTGCTGGCACAGGGACGGCATGAAGTGGATTTCCCGCGCGACAACGGGATGCGTTTTCATAACGGCAACCTGCCGCTGCATGAAAACGGTATGCAAATCCACGCCTATAACGGCGATGAAGTCGTCTACAGCAAAACTTATTATTCCATCGGCGGCGGTTTTATCGTCGATGAAGAACACTTTGGTCAGGATGCCGCCAACGAAGTGAGCGTGCCGTATCCGTTCAAATCTGCCACCGAACTGCTCGCGTACTGTAATGAAACCGGCTATTCGCTGTCTGGTCTCGCTATGCAGAACGAACTGGCGCTGCACAGCAAGAAAGAGATCGACGAGTATTTCGCTCATGTCTGGCAAACCATGCAGGCATGTATCGATCGCGGGATGAACACCGAAGGCGTACTGCCAGGCCCGCTGCGCGTGCCGCGTCGTGCGTCTGCCCTGCGCCGGATGCTGGTTTCCAGCGATAAACTGTCTAACGATCCAATGAATGTCATTGACTGGGTAAACATGTTTGCGCTGGCAGTTAACGAAGAGAACGCCGCCGGTGGTCGCGTGGTAACTGCGCCAACCAACGGTGCTTGTGGCATTGTTCCGGCAGTGCTGGCTTACTATGACCACTTTATTGAGTCCGTCAGCCCGGACATCTATACCCGCTACTTTATGGCAGCGGGTGCGATTGGTGCACTGTATAAAATGAACGCCTCTATTTCCGGTGCGGAAGTCGGTTGCCAGGGCGAAGTGGGTGTTGCCTGTTCAATGGCTGCTGCGGGCCTTGCCGAGCTGTTGGGCGGTAGCCCGGAACAGGTTTGTGTGGCGGCGGAAATTGGCATGGAGCACAACCTCGGTCTGACCTGCGACCCGGTTGCAGGGCAGGTTCAGGTGCCGTGCATTGAGCGTAATGCTATTGCCTCTGTGAAAGCGATCAATGCTGCACGCATGGCCTTACGCCGCACCAGTGCACCGCGCGTCTCGCTGGATAAGGTCATCGAAACGATGTACGAAACCGGTAAGGACATGAACGCTAAATACCGCGAAACCTCACGCGGTGGTCTGGCAATCAAAGTCCAGTGTGACTAATACTTCTTACTCGCTCATCTGCAACGGATGGGCGAATTTATCCCCGCTTTCTCGTCTGCTGTAATTTTCCCCACTACACTTCCACTGTTGCGTCAGGCGTTTGTCGCCATACGCTTACAGGGTGGCCCGCATGCAAAAAGCACAACGGATCATTAAAACCTATCGCCGTAATCGAATGATTGTTTGTACGATTTGCGCACTCGTTACGCTCGCTTCGACCCTGAGCGTGCGATTTATTTCACAGCGTAACTTAAATCAACAACGGGTAGTACAATTCGCCAATCACGCTGTAGAGGAATTAGATAAAGTACTGCTTCCCCTACAGGCAGGTAGCGAAGTCTTACTTCCGCTAATTGGTCTGCCCTGCTCTGTCGCCCATTTGCCATTACGTAAACAGGCGGCAAAACTCCAAACTGTGCGATCCATTGGCCTGGTGCAAGACGGCACACTTTATTGCTCCAGCATTTTTGGCTATCGCAATGTGCCCGTCGTGGACATTCTGGCTGAACTTCCTGCACCGCAACCACTTTTACGACTGACGACCGACCGTGCCCTGATAAAAGGCAGTCCGGTTTTGATTCAATGGACGCCTGCAGCGGGCAGTAGCAATGCTGGGGTCATGGAGATGATTAACATCGACTTACTGACGGCAATGCTCCTTGAACCACAGCTGCCGCAAATCAGTAGCGCCAGCCTGACGGTGGACAGTCGGCATTTGCTCTATGGGAATGGGCTGGTAGATTCCCTTCCGCAACCTGAAAACAATGAAAACTATCAGGTTTCTTCGCAACGCTTTCCTTTTACCATTAACGTTAATGGCCCGGGGGCTACGGCGCTGGCATGGCACTATCTTCCAACACAATTACCGCTGGCGGTGCTGCTAAGTTTACTGGTGGGCTACATCGCCTGGCTGGCGACCGCTTACCGAATGAGCTTTTCCCGCGAGATCAATCTGGGCCTGGCGCAACATGAGTTCGAATTGTTCTGTCAGCCTTTGCTTAATGCACGCAGCCAGCAATGTATTGGTGTAGAGATTTTGCTGCGCTGGAACAATCCGCGTCAGGGCTGGATTTCACCGGATGTGTTTATTCCTATCGCGGAAGAACATCATTTAATTGTGCCACTGACCCGCTATGTGATGGCAGAAACCATTCGTCAGCGCCATGTTTTCCCAATGAGTAGTCAGTTTCATGTTGGCATTAACGTCGCACCCAGCCATTTTCGCCGTGGTGTGCTGATAAAAGATCTCAATCAGTACTGGTTTAGCGCTCACCCGATTCAGCAACTGATCCTCGAAATCACCGAACGCGATGCCTTACTGGATGTTGATTACCGGATTGCCCGCGAGCTGCATCGTAAAAACGTCAAACTGGCGATTGATGACTTCGGCACCGGCAACAGTTCATTTTCCTGGCTTGAAACATTACGTCCTGACGTTCTGAAAATTGATAAGTCATTTACCGCAGCTATAGGTTCTGACGCGGTTAACTCGACGGTGACCGATATCATCATCGCACTGGGGCAAAGACTGAATATTGAACTGGTGGCGGAGGGCGTAGAAACGCAAGAACAGGCGAAGTATTTGCGCAGTCATGGCGTGCATATTTTGCAAGGGTATTTGTACGCACAGCCGATGCCGCTACGTGATTTTCCCAAATGGCTGGCGGGCAGCCAACCGCCGCCCGCCCGGCATAATGGACATATCACACCCATTATGCCGTTACGTTAACGCTTACTCATCTTCATCGTGCGCCGGTTGCTCTTTAACAATGCGAACCAGATCAACACGATAATCATTGGCTTCAATGATGGTGATATGCAGTGGCCCTACATCAATCACATCGCCCACACGGGGAATGTGACCATTTGCCGAGATCACGAGGCCCGCGACCGTCGCGATATCATCGTCATCGGCAAGGTGCTCAACATCAAGCGCCTGCTGCAAGGCATGCAAATCTGTACCGCCTTTTACCAGCCAGCCGTCACCATCAGTAATGATTTCCGGCGTTTCGTCAGCATCCGGGAATTCACCCGCAATGGCTTCCAGCACATCCAGCGGCGTGACCAAGCCTTGTACCACACCAAACTCGTTGGTCACGATAACAAAGCTCCCGCGAGCACGACGCAGCACGCCCAGCAGGTTGATCGGATCGAGGGTTTCAGGGACGATAATCGCCGGAGACGCCGAAGCAATCGCCGCCACATCAACGCCCTCTTCCAGCGCCACCAGCAGTTCTTTAGCACGTACGATACCAATGATTTCATCCAGTTCACCGCGACATACCGGGAACAGACTGTGCGGTGAAGAGAGCAGTTGCTCGCGGATTTCATCGACCCCGAGATTAGCGTCAACCCAGCTTATTTCACCGCGCGGCGTCATGATCCCGCGCAGAGAACGCGACGCCAGCGTCAGTACGCCGTTAATCATGTAACGTTCTTCTTCGGCAAATGCACCTTCCGGGATCGGCATCGGCATCGGGTTATCGGCATCGTGCTGAACATTGGCCTGACGTTTCCCGCCCATCAAACGGAGAATCGCATCGGCAGTACGCGCTCGCAGCGGCAAAGTCGACTGGTGACGAATAAAGTTGCGACGCGCAATCTGGTTAAACACTTCGATGATGATCGAGAAGCCAATCGCGGCATACAGGTAACCTTTCGGAATGTGGAAACCGAAACCTTCTGCCACCAGACTCAGACCAATCATTAACAGGAAGCTCAGACAGAGCACCACCACCGTGGGGTGCTGGTTAACGAATCGCGTCAGCGGTTTTGATGCCAGCAGCATAACCGCCATCGCAATCACTACCGCCGCCATCATCACTGGCAGATGGTTAACCATCCCTACTGCCGTAATTACCGCATCCAACGAGAAGACGGCGTCAAGGATGACGATCTGTGTGACGACCACCCAGAAACTGGCGTAGCCTTTACCGTGGCCGGAATCATGATCGCGGTTTTCCAGCCGTTCATGCAGTTCGGTTGTTGCTTTGAACAGCAAGAATATCCCCCCGAACAACATAATCAGGTCGCGTCCGGAGAAGGAAAAATCCATAACGGTAAATAGCGGTTTGGTCAGCGTGACCATCCATGAAATCAGCGACAGCAGCCCCAGACGCATAATCAGCGCCAGTGATAATCCCAGCAAACGCGCTTTATCGCGTTGTTTTGGCGGCAGTTTGTCAGCAAGAATGGCAATGAAGACCAGGTTATCGATACCCAGCACAATTTCGAGAACAACAAGCGTGAGTAGCCCCGCCCAAATTGAGGGGTCCATTAAGAATTCCATGACAAGCTCCTGCTTAAGGAATAGCTATTCGACGCCAGAAATAATGCAGGCGTAACGACAAAATGCAAACGAAAGGTGCGGCATAGAGTGCCAGAAAGGCAGGCGTTAAAAGGCCTGATGCTGAAATGACGTCGGTGACGATCCATACTGCGGGCTACTGCCCTATACTCCATGGTTGTTAAACGGGAGTTAAACATATCAGAGACGCCTCTGATTTGGCAAAGATTTACCTTCCTTTGCAAACGAATGTGACAAGGATATTTTACCTTTCGAAATTTCTGCTAATCGAAAGTTAAATTACGGATCTTCATCACATAAAATAATTTTTTCGATATCTAAAATAAATCGCGAAACGCAGGGGTTTTTGGTTGTAGCCCTTATCTGAATCGATTCGATTGTGGACGACGATTCAAAAATACATCTGGCACGTTGAGGTGTTAACGATAATAAAGGAGGTAGCAAGTGACCATTGCTATTGTTATAGGCACACATGGTTGGGCTGCAGAGCAGTTGCTTAAAACGGCAGAAATGCTGTTAGGCGAGCAGGAAAACGTCGGCTGGATCGATTTCGTTCCAGGTGAAAATGCCGAAACGCTGATTGAAAAGTACAACGCTCAGTTGGCAAAACTCGACACCACTAAAGGCGTGCTGTTTCTCGTTGATACATGGGGAGGCAGCCCGTTCAATGCTGCCAGCCGCATTGTCGTCGACAAAGAGCATTATGAAGTCATTGCAGGCGTTAACATTCCAATGCTCGTGGAAACGTTAATGGCCCGTGATGATGACCCAAGCTTTGATGAACTGGTGGCGCTGGCAGTAGAAACAGGCCGTGAAGGCGTGAAAGCACTGAAAGCCAAACCGGTTGAAAAAGCCGCGCCAGCACCCGCTGCCGCAGCACCAAAAGCGGCTCCAACTCCGGCAAAACCAATGGGACCAAACGACTACATGGTTATTGGCCTTGCTCGTATCGACGACCGTCTGATTCACGGTCAGGTCGCCACCCGCTGGACCAAAGAAACCAATGTCTCCCGTATTATTGTTGTTAGTGATGAAGTGGCTGCGGATACCGTTCGTAAGACACTGCTCACCCAGGTTGCACCTCCGGGCGTAACAGCACACGTAGTTGATGTTGCCAAAATGATTCGCGTCTACAACAACCCGAAATATGCTGGCGAACGCGTAATGCTGTTATTTACCAACCCAACAGATGTAGAGCGTCTCGTTGAAGGCGGCGTGAAAATCACCTCTGTTAACGTCGGTGGTATGGCATTCCGTCAGGGTAAAACCCAGGTGAATAACGCGGTTTCGGTTGATGAAAAAGATATCGAGGCGTTCAAGAAACTGAATGCGCGCGGTATTGAGCTGGAAGTCCGTAAGGTTTCCACCGATCCGAAACTGAAAATGATGGATCTGATCAGCAAAATCGATAAGTAACGTATTGTGTTGATTATCACTCAGTTTTCACACTTAAGTCTTACGTAAACAGGAGAAGTACAATGGAGATTACCACTCTTCAAATTGTGCTGGTATTTATCGTAGCCTGTATCGCAGGTATGGGATCAATCCTCGATGAATTTCAGTTTCACCGTCCGCTAATCGCGTGTACCCTGGTGGGTATCGTTCTTGGCGATATGAAAACCGGTATTATTATCGGTGGTACGCTGGAAATGATCGCGCTGGGCTGGATGAACATCGGTGCTGCAGTTGCGCCTGACGCCGCTCTGGCTTCCATCATTTCTACTATTCTGGTTATCGCAGGTCATCAGAGCATTGGTGCAGGTATCGCACTGGCAATCCCTCTGGCCGCTGCGGGCCAGGTACTGACCATCATCGTTCGTACTATTACCGTTGCTTTCCAGCACGCTGCGGATAAGGCTGCTGATAACGGCAACCTGACAGCGATTTCCTGGATCCACGTTTCTTCTCTGTTCCTGCAAGCAATGCGTGTGGCTATTCCGGCCGTCATCGTTGCGTTGTCTGTTGGTACCAGCGAAGTACAGAACATGCTGAATGCGATTCCGGAAGTGGTGACCAATGGTCTGAATATCGCCGGTGGCATGATCGTGGTGGTTGGTTATGCGATGGTTATCAACATGATGCGTGCTGGCTACCTGATGCCGTTCTTCTACCTCGGCTTCGTAACCGCAGCATTCACCAACTTTAACCTGGTTGCTCTGGGTGTGATTGGTACTGTTATGGCAGTGCTCTACATCCAACTTAGCCCGAAATACAACCGCGTAGCCGGTGCGCCTGCTCAGGCAGCTGGTAACAACGATCTCGATAACGAACTGGACTAACAGGTGAGCGAAATGGTTGATACAACTCAAACTACCACCGAGAAAAAACTCACTCAAAGTGATATTCGTGGCGTCTTCCTGCGTTCTAACCTCTTCCAGGGTTCATGGAACTTCGAACGTATGCAGGCACTGGGTTTCTGCTTCTCTATGGTACCGGCAATTCGTCGCCTCTACCCTGAGAACAACGAAGCTCGTAAACAAGCTATTCGCCGTCACCTGGAGTTCTTTAACACCCAGCCGTTCGTGGCTGCGCCGATTCTCGGCGTAACCCTGGCGCTGGAAGAACAGCGTGCTAATGGCGCAGAGATCGATGACGGTGCTATCAACGGTATCAAAGTCGGTTTGATGGGGCCGCTGGCTGGTGTAGGCGACCCGATCTTCTGGGGAACGGTACGTCCGGTATTTGCAGCGCTGGGGGCTGGTATCGCGATGAGCGGCAGCCTGTTAGGTCCGCTGCTGTTCTTCATCCTGTTTAACCTGGTGCGTCTGGCAACCCGTTACTACGGCGTAGCGTATGGTTACTCCAAAGGTATCGATATCGTTAAAGATATGGGTGGTGGCTTCCTGCAAAAACTGACGGAAGGGGCGTCTATCCTCGGCCTGTTTGTCATGGGGGCATTGGTTAATAAGTGGACACATGTCAACATCCCGCTGGTGGTCTCTCGCATTACTGACCAGACGGGCAAAGAACACGTTACCACTGTCCAGACTATTCTGGACCAGTTAATGCCAGGCCTTGTGCCACTGCTGCTGACCTTTGCTTGTATGTGGCTGTTGCGCAAAAAAGTTAACCCGCTGTGGATCATCGTTGGCTTCTTCGTCATCGGTATCGCTGGTTACGCTTGCGGCCTGCTGGGACTGTAAGACTGTTGTACACTACCGGGGCCTTTTGGCCCCGTTTTTTTATCTGGAGGATTAATGACAATCACGGACCTGGTACTGATTCTTTTCATCGCCGCACTTCTGGCCTTCGCGATCTACGATCAGTTCATCATGCACCGCCGTAACGGCCCCACCCTGCTGGCAATTCCTTTGCTCCGGCGTGGTCGCATCGATAGCGTTATCTTCGTCGGATTGATTGTCATTCTTATCTATAACAACGTCACGAATCATGGCGCGCTTATAACAACATGGTTATTAAGTGCACTGGCTCTGATGGGTTTTTATATATTCTGGATTCGCGTTCCGAAGATCATCTTTAAACAAAAAGGTTTTTTCTTCGCCAATGTCTGGATTGAATATAGCCGAATCAAAGCGATGAACTTGTCGGAAGATGGCGTGTTGGTGATGCAATTAGAACAGCGTCGGCTGTTAATCCGCGTTCGAAATATCGACGATTTGGAAAAAATTTATAAGCTTCTCGTTTCAACTCAATAAGTTATGAATTTAGCCAAAGCTATGTTTAGTGTATTTTTAATAATCAGACATAGCTTAGGCTATATTACCTCTTCCCTTATTTGTTTTTTATTTTAACGTTTCATTGATATATAAATATAAATGAAAATCGTTATCAATAAAACAATAAAATAATATATTCCAACAGTTGTCTTATATTCTCAAAATATGTTAAGGTTGCGCCCTCATTTGGGGAGTAGCTGATTTCCAGATTCCGGAAATGTACGTGTCAACATACTCGTTGCAAAACGTGGCACGTACGGACTGAACACTTTCAGTCAGGCGAGACCATATGCACATCAATCGCTATGCCTGCATGAACGCGAAAACCATCGCGGCTTGTTGTTCATGTATGCATGTTTGCTGGGGGCGATGATGTGTTTTATGGATACCCCGGTCAGGACGTTGTCATGAATATCACTGCTACTGTTCTTCTTGCGTTTGGTATGTCGATGGATGCCTTTGCTGCATCAATCGGTAAAGGTGCCACCTTCCATAAACCGAAATTTTCTGAAGCATTGCGAACCGGCCTTATTTTTGGTGCCGTCGAAACCCTGACGCCGCTGATCGGCTGGGGAATGGGCATGTTAGCCAGTCGGTTTGTCCTTGAATGGAACCACTGGATTGCGTTTGTGCTGCTGATATTTCTCGGCGGGCGAATGATTATTGAGGGTTTTCGTGGCGCAGATGATGAAGATGAAGAACCGCGCCGTCGACACGGTTTCTGGTTACTGGTAACCACTGCGATTGCCACCAGCCTGGATGCCATGGCTGTGGGTGTTGGTCTTGCTTTCCTGCAGGTTAACATTATCGCGACCGCATTGGCCATTGGTTGTGCAACCTTGATTATGTCGACATTAGGGATGATGGTTGGTCGCTTTATCGGCTCAATTATTGGGAAAAAAGCGGAAATTCTCGGCGGGCTGGTACTGATCGGTATTGGCGTCCAGATCCTCTGGACGCACTTCCACGGTTAATAAGAACGCTGCCAGAGGTGAATATTAAAGTCCGTCTGGCAGTCGAACACTTCTTTTGCTGCCAGTGCTTGCCAGACTTCAGGCTTCGCACGCCAGGCAAACGGCGTCATCTGCAATAATGCGACGGCTTCATCACCGCGAAGACGCATCAGATAACACAACTCATCACTCTGCTGTAATGTAAAACCTTTCAGTTGTTCTGCATGAGGTGCATGAAGATGTACTTCATTGTAAATCAGCCCCTTCAGCTCCATTAAGTGTCTCGGTCCCGGCGTGGCAGTAATGACCCAACCGCCGGGCTTCACTACTCGCGCTAGTTCTTCTGCTTTACACGGCGCGTAAATACGTATTATGGCGTCCATACTGGTATCGGAAAACGGCAAACGGTGGCTGGAAGCAACACAAAAAGTGACCTGCGGATAGCGTTTCGCCGCCGCTTTTATCGCTACCTTCGAGACATCCAGACCAAACGTGGTGATTTCGGGCAACGCATCAGCAAATGCGTGTGTGTAATACCCTTCACCACAGCCAATATCCAGCACCGCCGCGGCCTTTGCATCAAGCCGTTCCCGCAGTTGGCCGACAATTGCATCACGCAGCGGCTGATAATGTCCGGCATCTAAGAATGCGCGGCGTGCTTGCATCATTTCCGCGCTGTCGCCCGGATCACGAGACCGTTTATGCTGAACGGGCAGCAGATTGACATACCCTTCTTTCGCCATATCAAACTGATGTCGCAGGGGACAGATATAGCTGTTTTTTTCACGCGAAAGAGGCTGATGGCAAAGTGGACAGGAAAACGACATGACAACTCCGGCAGGATACTAAAGGCCGCAAGTGTAACGCGAATCATGCGGCGGGCAAATATCCGAACGACTGGAGCGAAGATAAAACAAAGTAAAAAGCCTCGCATTCGACGAGGCTTTATAGCGAGATTGAAGCGTATTCACACTTCAGATCAGTGGATTCGATCAGATAGCTGTTACGTTAACAGCTGCCGGACCTTTCTGACCGTCCTGAATTTCGAACTCAACGTTCTGACCTTCAGCCAGAGTTTTGAAGCCATTACCCTGGATAGCGGAGAAGTGTACGAACACATCTTTGCTGCCATCAGCCGGAGTAATGAAGCCAAAACCTTTAGACTCGTTGAACCACTTAACCTGACCTTTAATCTTTGCCATTTGAAAAATTCCTTAGATTGTTTTCTTCGCCCGCAGGCATAACATAGATAAAACTGACACATTACTGCATGAGGCACCAATATAAGGCTCGGCAGAGAAGCGGTATTCAACGTCAACGTGTTTACTCAGGACTTCTTTACTGAAAATGCCACACATAAACAGAACTGTACCTCGTTTAACCCGAAATCTGTTATCACATACAACGTTAATTATGGCAAGCCATTTTTAAACATGTCTCGATCAGACGCACAAATCTCGATACGTCTTCCACTTTTTTTGCACACTTATGCAACGGAATACGCGCCGATATATCATTGTGCTTAACCTTGCCAGTTCAGGCAGATACTTAAACTGACGTATTTTCTAACATAGTTCAATAAGTTCAGTTGTTCCAGGCCAGTGGGAGAAGTTATTACATAGTGCGTGCAATATCACATTTTCTACTATGCAATGAATAAAAAGTTATATCACTTTTTCTCATAAAACAGTCAGTTAACGGCTATCAATTACCCTAAAGAGAAGTCAATCCCCAAAGGGATTGTAAATTTAAAATAAGAAAAATTGATGAATGAGCAAAAAAATCAAGAGAGAAACGTTTCGCTAATAAATAATACCACGCTTAATCACAAATCCGATGTAAACATCCTAATAAATTAATGAGGGAAATATCTTTTTCTGATATCCCGTTACGCAAATTAATAATATGATAATTATTTGAAGTCAGACCAGAGTTTTAATTTGAAGCAGCTGCACCATGACAGTGCGTATAATCAGCATGAATTGAGTAACCCTTCAACGACGGGGTTACTCAAGATTGAGGAAGGATTATCGCTCGGCGACCAGACGAATAATATCTTCGTCTTCAACCGATTTTTGACTCTCAACGGTCTTTTTATCTGCTTTCTCAGGTTCGTTTGCTTCGCACAAACGACGTAACAGTGCATTTTGACGTTTTTGCTGATCCAGCAACGCCTCAAGCAGTTCAATCTGTTCGTTAGTCCGTGAACTGGCACGATTGATAAAAAACCACAAGATGAGCCCGATAAGAAGAACCACCACCGATACAACCAAAGACGCAATGTTCATCACGCCTGAATTTACAACTTCGTTCATTTCACCACCTCTGAGTAGAGGCGCTATTCTACCACTGCTGGAGAGGAAGAAAATCTAGTGCTGAAAAAATGATATCACCACGGGATAAACTGGTTAATGGCACAAATTCCGCTGAAAAATTGTACATCCTGATCGCACATCATGTTGAATACCTGCGCCCAAAGCAGCAAGCAAGCCAACACCACGACAACCAGAGCGACCCATCGAAACTTTTTCACTCCAATCTCCGTTTCACCTACCTTATGTCATTAAACTAGCATGCGTTAGTTAAACAGCGCCTAACTATGTCGATATTCGTGCTTTTTCGGAATGAGTCGCTTGCTTCAGCGCATATTGCCGCTACGATTAAGCGAACATAAAAAGAGAAGAGGTTGTAATGCGATTCATCATTCGCACAGTTATGCTGATAGCGCTGGTATGGATAGGATTATTACTCAGCGGATATGGCGTTTTGATTGGAAGCAAAGAGAATGCCGCGGGATTAGGTTTACAATGTACCTATCTGACCGCCAGAGGCACCAGCACGGTACAATACCTGCACACTAAAAGTGGTTTTCTGGGGATAACAGATTGCCCGTTGTTACGTAAAAGCAATATTGTGGTCGATAATGGTTAAGGGTAATAAATAACCAGATTCTCACTCATGAGTAAAATATTCTTATCGCAAGTGCGTTTAATATAACGCCACCTTCAACTTTATTTTTCTCATGCTAAATAAAGAACCTGTCTGTTTGATATTCAGACAGGTTCTTACTTTCCTCAGAACGGATAGTCGTGATAACCCATTTGGGCAGAAATTTTGCGCGCCGCGGTATGCAACATTGCGACATATTCCTGTAAACGCTCTTCAGAGAAACGCAACGTCGGGAAGGAGATGCTCAGACCGGCAATGACCACGCCAAAGCGATCAAATACCGGAACCGCAATGCAACGCAGTCCTTCTTCCTGCTCTTCATTATCTTCGCCATACCCCTGCTCGCGCACCTGGTCCAGAACGGGTAATAACGCTTCTGTACTGGTGATGGTCCGCTCGGTACTGCGTTTATACTCCACGCCCTCAAGAATTTGCATCACTTCATCGCGATCGCGCCATGCCAGCAGTACCTTACCAATCGCGGTGCTGTACAGCGGATTACGACGCCCAATCCGTGAATACATGCGCAAATTGTACATTGAGTCAATTTTGTGGATGTAAACAATACTATCTTCGTCCAGTGCGCCGAGGTGGATAGTTTCTTTGGTCAGGCGGGAGATCTCACGCATCTGGATATCTGCGCTACGAATTAAATCGACGTTTTGCAACGCGCGAGCGCCCAGTTCAAACAATTTCAGGGTCAGCGAATATTTCTCCGACTCCCCTTCCTGCGCCACATAACCTAAGGTTTTCATGGTCTGTAAAAAGCGATAAACGGTGCTTTTTGACATCATGACGCGCTGCGACAACTCGGTTATCCCTATTTCGCGCTCTTCACCCAGCGCCTGCAAAATGCCAAAAACTTTTAGCACGGAAGATACAGAATCAGGCTGTTTATCCAGATCTGCGTTAGCCATTTATCACCTCATTGCGAGTGTTTTATAAAAATCAGAACTGTTTTTTATTATAATTTCGCACCAGGGTGGTCGCAATCCATCTTTTGCCGGTTAGTTACAATTCTGCGACATCCACCGTGAATATCAGTGCTAGAATCATACCCCTGTTGATTATTCACCAAAGATATAAAATTCCTATGCCAAAAGTTCAGGCCGACGGCCTGCCATTGCCCCAGCGATACTGTGCGATATTAACCATTGTGATTGGTATTTCGATGGCTGTCCTTGACGGCGCAATCGCCAACGTCGCCTTGCCAACAATCGCTACGGACCTTCATGCCACGCCGGCCAGTTCCATCTGGGTAGTGAACGCCTATCAAATCGCCATTGTCATCTCCCTGCTCTCGTTTTCGTTTCTGGGCGATATGTTTGGCTATCGACGTATTTATAAATGCGGTCTGGTCGTTTTTCTGTTGTCTTCACTGTTCTGCGCCCTTTCTGATTCGCTGCAAATGCTCACCCTTGCGCGTGTCATACAAGGTTTCGGCGGTGCAGCGTTGATGAGCGTTAATACCGCACTTATCCGCCTGATCTATCCACAACGTTTTCTGGGTAGAGGGATGGGCATAAACTCGTTTATAGTTGCCGTCTCTTCTGCTGCCGGGCCGACAATTGCTGCAGCAATCCTCTCCATCGCATCCTGGAAATGGTTATTTTTAATCAACGTACCGTTGGGTATTATCGCCCTGCTTCTGGCGATGCGTTTTCTGCCACCCAATGGTTCTCGCGCCAGTAAACCCCGTTTCGACCTGCCCAGCGCCGTGATGAACGCGTTAACCTTCGGCCTGCTTATTACTGCATTGAGTGGTTTCGCTCAGGGGCAATCACTGACATTGATTGGTGCGGAACTGGTGGTAATGGTTGTCGTTGGTATTTTCTTTATTCGCCGCCAGCTTTCTCTTCCCGTACCGCTGCTACCGGTGGATTTACTGCGTATCCCGCTGTTTTCACTTTCTATTTGCACATCTGTTTGCTCTTTCTGCGCACAAATGCTGGCAATGGTTTCCCTTCCCTTTTACCTGCAAACCGTGCTCGGGCGTAGTGAAGTCGAAACAGGTTTACTTCTGACACCGTGGCCGTTAGCAACGATGGTGATGGCTCCACTGGCAGGCTATTTGATTGAACGCGTACATGCAGGATTGCTGGGTGCTTTAGGGTTATTCATCATGGCTGCGGGGCTTTTTTCCCTGGTTCTGCTGCCCGCGTCACCTGCGGATATCAATATTATCTGGCCGATGATCTTATGTGGCGCTGGATTTGGCTTGTTCCAGTCACCCAATAACCACACCATTATTACCTCCGCTCCTCGCGAACGTAGCGGTGGAGCCAGTGGCATGTTAGGGACGGCTCGTCTTCTGGGTCAGAGTAGCGGCGCGGCTCTGGTAGCGCTGATGCTAAATCAGTTTGGTGATAATGGTACGCACGTCTCGCTGATAGCTGCGGCTATTCTGGCAGTGATTGCTGCCTGTGTCAGTGGTTTACGTATCACTCAGCCACGATCCAGGGCATAAAAAAAGCGCGTCGATCAGGACGCGCTTTTTAGTATTTACTTCATATTACTTCAGGTATTCACCCGTACGCAGAGCTTCAATACGTTTATCCAGCGGCGGGTGAGTCATGAACAACTCACTGAGCGATTTCGACTTCCCGTTAATGCAGAAAGCCATCATGCTGGTTGCTTCTTGCGGTTCATAGCTGGTTTTCAGGCGTTGCAGCGCGGCAATCATTTTCTCGCGACCAACCAGTTTTGCTGAACCCGCATCGGCGTGGAATTCACGATGACGCGAGAACCACATGGTTATAATGCTCGCCAGAATACCAAACACCAGTTCCAGAACCGTTGCAACCGCAAAGTAGATCAGCGGGTTGCCGTTGCTCTCTTCACCTTCATCACGGTTTCCGCCCATAAAACCCGCGGCAAGCTGCGCCAGAATACGGGAAATAAAGATAACGAAGGTGTTCACCACGCCCTGAATCAGCGTCATGGTGACCATATCACCATTGGCGATGTGGCTGATTTCGTGAGCAATTACCGCCTCGGCTTCATCCGGGCTCATGTTCTGCAGCAAACCGGTGCTGACAGCAACCAGAGAGGCATCACGGCGCGCACCGGTTGCAAAAGCATTGATGTCCGGCGCATGGTAGATAGCCACTTGCGGCATAGCGATCCCCGCCTGACGAGCCTGGGTTGCTACAGTATTGACCAGCCAACGTTCCCTTTCGTTACGCGGTTGCTCGATCACTTCCCCGCCAACAGATCGTAATGCCATCCATTTGGACATCAGAAGCGAAACGAAGGAACCACCAAAACCGAACAGCAAGGCCATGATCATCAGCCCCTGAACGCTGCTCGACTGTATCCCTGTCAGGCTCAGTACCAGCCCGAAAACGACCATTACGGCCAGGTTCGTTAGCAGGAAGAGCGCGATTCGCATCATAATTTTCTTTTTACCTCAGTTTAACAAAACGCAATATGCGATACCCACATCGTATGGGTTACGCGACTATTTTCAAGTCTGGATAGTGCGTAAGTCACCAGAAAGACACAACTTTACATTTTGTAGCATCTGATTTACGGCATCTTGCCGCTGTTAAAAAATCAGGCACAATTTCTTGTGCCTGATTGATATTACTTGACGGGAGCGGGTTGTTCCGCGGGTCTGGCTTTTTCAAGCTTCGCCAGATCGAGTGCGATATTCACCGTCTCATCCAGATAAGGATCTGGCTCCTGGTAATCTTTCGGTAGATCATCCAGTTTCTTCAACTCCGGTTTACCTTCGCGTTTAAAGCGTTCGTTCAAACGCGCCAGACGCGTCGCATCATCTTCATTATTCTCTTTCTCACGCACAGCGTAATTCAGAGAAACGATATTGCGCTTGTCCTTCATAGCGTTGAAGCGCGCGATATCCTTCATGATGTTCTGGAACTCAGGATCTTTCGCGATACGCGCATTATGTTCCTTCAGCAGCTCCGGTTCAAAGGCCGTTAAATCTCCTGATTTCACATAAGTCGCGGCATCAATGCTATCCCACGGCAGCGCGTTATCTTCGAATTTCTCACCCGTTTCCGTTTCTTCATTACCCGTCGGCATGATGATGTCTGGCGTTACGCCTTTACGTTGCGTACTGCCGCCGTTAACGCGATAGAATTTCTGGATCGTGTACTGCACAGAACCCAGCGCTGGCCATTCAGGACGTAACATCTGATCGTAAATACGGTTCAATGAACGGTACTGCTGAACGGTGCCTTTACCAAATGTCGGTTCACCCACAACCAGGGCACGACCGTAATCCTGCATTGCCGCGGCAAAGATTTCTGAAGCCGAAGCACTGAAGCGGTCAACCAGCACCACCAGCGGGCCTTTATAGAAGACCTGTCCGTCGGTGTCGCTGTCTTCACGAACCTTGCCGTTGTTATCGCGGACCTGAACAATCGGGCCGGATGGAATGAACAGACCGGAGAGCGATACGGCTTCAGTCAACGCCCCACCACCATTGCTACGCAGGTCGATAATCACACTGCTGACATTCTGTTTTTCCAGTTTCTGCAATTGCACTTTGACATCGTCTGTCAAACCTACATAGAAGCCCGGAATATCCAGCACGCCGACTTTCTCTTTACCGACGGTCTTCACCGACATTTTAACCGCGCGGTCTTCGAGACGAATACGTTCACGGGTCAACGTTACCGTACGGGTCTTGGTCCCTTTACCAGCAGGTAAAATTTCCAGACGAACTTTACTGCCCTTAGGCCCTTTAATTAAGGCCACCACATCATCAAGACGCCAGCCAATCACGTCAACCATCGGCTTGCCTGTTTGACCAACACCGACAATTTTGTCACCAACGCTGATAGCTTTGCTCTTCGCTGCCGGACCTCCTGCCACCATCGAATTGATAACGGTGTAGTCATCATCCATTTGCAGCACTGCGCCAATACCTTCCAGCGACAAACTCATTTCAGTGTTGAACTGTTCGGTATTACGCGGGGAAAGATAGTTGGTATGCGGGTCGATTTCACGCGCAAACGCCGTCATTGCCAGCGAGAAAACATCTTCGCTGTTGGTTTGCGCCAGACGACGAATGGCAAATTTGTAGCGGCGAGTCAGGGTTTCACGAATTTCCTTATCCGTTTTTCCTGTCAGCTTCAGGCTTAACTCGTCGAATTTGACTTTACTGTCCCACAGCGCGTTCAACTCAGCCTCGTTTTTCGGCCAGGGCGCTTTGCTGCGGTCAAGGTTATAAGTGTCGTTGCCGGTGAAATCCATCGGCTTTTCCAGTACCGACAAAGCGTACTGGTAACGTTCAAAACGGCGCTTTTGCGCCAGATTGTAGAGATCGTAGAAAACGTCGAGTTTACCTGAACGCAGTTCATCGCCTAACTCAGTTTTCTTTTTCGCGAACTGTTCAACATCGCTTGCCAGCAGCACATTGTGGCTGTAATCGAGCAGATTCAGGTAGCGGTCAAAGATTTTGGCCGAAAATGCCTGATCGAGGTCGAACTGGCGATAATGAGAACGGGTGAAGCGCGACGTTACGCGCTCACTCACCGTCGCATGCTGCGTCTCTTCCTTTAATACCGGAATTTGATCAGCACGCGTGATATCTTCTACAGCGAAGGTCTGGCCTGCTATTGCAAGCAGGCCAGCTAACGCGGTAAGCCTAAAAAACATGTTCATGCCTGGCCCGGCCTCCGTTTCAGAACACCAGGTGTTCTGCGCGCACAATCAAAGACATACCCGAATTCAGCTGGACGCGGACGCCGTCTTTGGTGATTTCTAATACGGTGGCATCCATCGCGTTTTGACCCGCTTTCACCTTCAGGGCTTGTCCGACAGTCAGAGCTGAAATGTCAGAAACCGGGGTGTGCTGTTCTTCGCGAGGTGCTTTTACTGTTTTTGGCGCTTTCTCTACCGGCTTTTGCGAACGAGGTTTACGTTCAGCGCCTTCTTTGCGGCGTGGCGTGGTCGGACGTGGCTTGCGTTCGCGGCGCGGTGCGTCTTCTTTCTCACCAGCAGCTGCGGCAGCTTCGCGTTTTTTCGCTTGCTGTTCAGCACGCTGTGCCTGAACACGCGCTTTCGCTTCTTCAAGCTGCTTGCGAGCATGCTCGACATGTTGCTCGTCCAGCTCACCGCATGGGTTGCCGTCAAGATCGACACGTGTTGCACCGGGTTTAACACCGTAAAGATAACGCCAGCTCGAAGTGTAGAGACGTAAAGCGGATCGCAATTGCGTTTTGCTCAGGTTCATTTCCCCGGCAACACGATCGACCAAATCCTGAAAAATACCGATTTTCAGCGGACGCGCTTCACCTTCCGCACTGAAACAGTGGGGAAAACGTTCGGCCAGAAACGCGATTACTTCTTTACTGCTATTCAACTTAGGTTGATTTTCCATGAAATTTCCTGATTACAACGGACGTAGCCAACAAGCGCAGGCATGAACAGGCGTCATTATAATGACGCTATCAGTAAATGCTACGTTATCCGTTGATTATCCTGCGACGCTCGCAAAGAATTTTTTGTAATCCGTCGTTGCAAGCACTTTTTCAAGCTGTGCCACAAGCTGACGTAAGCCTTGCTCGTCCTCGTCTGTAAAGCGACCGAAGACGGTACTATCGATGTCGAGAACACCAATAATCTGATTTTTCACCACCAGCGGCAGAACAATTTCAGAATTACTCGCCGCATCACAGGCAATATGCCCGTCAAACGCGTGAACATCCTCGATACGCTGCACTTGATTGCGGGCAACCGCAGTGCCGCATACACCGCGCCCAACGGGTATCCGGACACAGGCAATTTTGCCCTGAAATGGTCCGAGCACCAGTGTATCGTCCTCAAGCAAATAAAAACCTGCCCAGTTTACGTCAGTGAGACGCTCATATAACAACGCACTGGTGTTCGCAAGCGTTGCCAGAAAACTGGTTTCTCCCGCCATCAGCGCGTTAAAGTCGCGATTTAAATCCGCGTAAAATTCTGCTTTGTTCATTATATAATCACTTGGTTGTCTTACCTGGAACTGCCAGCCTATTAAAATAAGCATTAAATGCGTTAATGCTCAAGATCATTCCCATCATGGGTTAAGATTAATGTTAATTCTTATTACATTTGGCACGTCATGGCTCTTAACACACCACAAATTACGCCGACAAAGAAGATAACAGTGAGGGCTATCGGCGAGGAACTGCCGCGTGGTGATTACCAACGTTGCCCGCAATGTGACATGCTGTTTAGCCTGCCCGAGATAAATTCTCATCAAAGTGCCTATTGTCCGCGCTGTCAGGCAAAAATTCGTGACGGGCGCGACTGGTCGCTAACGCGCCTGGCGGCAATGGCCTTCACCATGCTGTTGCTTATGCCGTTTGCCTGGGGCGAACCGCTGTTGCATATCTGGCTGTTAGGCATTCGTATTGACGCCAACGTTATGCAAGGCATCTGGCAAATGACCAAACAGGGCGATGCGATAACGGGGGCGATGGTCTTTTTCTGCGTTATCGGTGCCCCCCTCATTCTGGTGACCTCCATAGCTTATTTATGGTTTGGTAACCGATTGGGAATGAATTTACGCCCGGTACTGCTGATGCTTGAGCGGCTGAAAGAGTGGGTGATGCTGGATATCTACCTGGTCGGCATTGGCGTTGCTTCTATAAAGGTACAGGATTATGCCCATATCCAGGCGGGTGTCGGCTTGTTCTCTTTTGTGGCGTTGGTGATTTTAACGACGGTGACGTTGTCACATCTTAATGTTGAAGAACTGTGGGAGCGATTTTATCCGCAGCGCCCCGCTACGCGTAGGGACGAGAAACTCCGTGTCTGTCTTGGGTGCCATTTTACCGGCTATCCTGATCAGCGTGGTCGCTGCCCGCGTTGCCATATCCCGCTACGCCTGCGTCGCCGTCATAGTCTGCAAAAATGCTGGGCGGCGCTGTTAGCGTCAATCGTTTTGTTGTTACCTGCCAACCTGTTGCCTATCTCTATCATTTATCTGAATGGTGGTCGGCAGGAAGATACGATTCTTTCCGGAATTATGTCGCTGGCAAGTAGCAACATTGCAGTTGCGGGAATCGTGTTTATCGCCAGTATTCTGGTACCGTTTACTAAAGTGATCGTCATGTTCACTTTACTGTTGAGTATTCATTTTAAATGCCAGCAAGGTTTACGCACACGCATTCTGTTACTGCGGATGGTGACCTGGATTGGTCGCTGGTCGATGCTCGACCTGTTTGTCATATCTTTAACCATGTCGCTGATTAATCGCGATCAGATCCTCGCTTTTACTATGGGACCGGCTGCGTTTTATTTCGGCGCAGCGGTAATTTTGACTATTCTTGCTGTGGAATGGCTGGACAGCCGCTTACTTTGGGATGCACATGAGTCAGGAAACGCCCGCTTCGACGACTGAAGCGCAGATTAAAAATAAACGCCGTATCTCACCTTTCTGGCTGCTGCCGTTCATCGCGCTAATGATTGCTGGTTGGCTGATTTGGGACAGTTATCAGGACCGGGGCAATACTGTCACCATCGACTTTATGTCGGCGGATGGTATTGTTCCAGGCCGTACGCCTGTTCGTTATCAGGGCGTTGAAGTTGGAACAGTGCAGGATATCAGCCTCAGCGACGATCTTCGTAAGATTGAAGTCAAGGTCAGCATCAAGTCCGATATGAAAGATGCGCTGCGCGAAGAGACACAGTTCTGGTTGGTGACGCCAAAGGCCTCGTTGGCAGGTGTCTCCGGGCTGGACGCCCTCGTCGGTGGTAATTATATCGGCATGATGCCGGGTAAAGGTAAAGAGCAGGATCACTTTGTCGCACTCGACACCCAACCGAAATATCGGCTGGACAATGGCGATCTGATGATCCACCTGCAAGCCCCCGATCTCGGTTCACTGAGCAGTGGTTCATTGGTCTATTTCCGCAAGATCCCGGTGGGTAAAGTCTACGACTATGCCATCAATCCCAACAAGCAAGGCGTGGTGATTGATGTCCTGATCGAGCGGCGTTTTACCGATCTGGTGAAAAAAGGTAGCCGTTTCTGGAACGTTTCCGGCGTTGATGCCAACGTCAGTATCAGTGGCGCGAAGGTGAAACTGGAAAGTCTGGCGGCACTGGTTAACGGTGCGATTGCCTTCGATTCACCTGAAGAGTCGAAACCTGCCGAAGCGGAAGATACCTTTGGTCTGTATGAAGACCTGGCCCATAGCCAACGTGGCGTAATAATAAAACTGGAACTGCCAGGCGGTGCCGGATTAACCGCCGACTCGACGCCGTTAATGTATCAGGGGCTGGAAGTCGGACAGCTGACTAAACTGGATTTAAATCCTGGTGGTAAAGTCACTGGGGAAATGACCGTTGATCCCAGCGTCGTCACCCTGCTTCGTGAAAATACCCGCATCGAATTACGCAACCCGAAATTATCCCTTAGCGATGCCAATCTCAGCGCCCTGCTGACCGGAAAAACCTTTGAGTTGGTGCCCGGCGATGGCGAGCCACGCAAAGAGTTTGTTGTTGTGCCAGGCGAAAAAGCCCTGCTGCAAGAGCCGGATGTTCTGACACTGACCCTGACAGCACCAGAAAGTTACGGTATTGATGCTGGTCAGCCGCTCATTCTTCACGGCGTGCAGGTAGGCCAGGTTATCGATCGTAAACTCACCAGCAAAGGCGTCACCTTTACCGTCGCCATCGAGCCTCAGCATCGCGAACTGGTAAAAGGCGATAGCAAATTTGTCGTCAACAGCCGTGTCGACGTGAAGGTGGGGCTGGATGGCGTTGAGTTTCTCGGTGCCAGCGCCTCAGAATGGATCAATGGCGGAATACGTATTCTGCCGGGCGATAAAGGCGAGATGAAAGCCAGCTATCCACTGTATGCCAATCTGGAAAAAGCGCTGGAGAACAGCCTTAGCGATTTACCCACCACAACCGTGAGTTTGAGTGCAGAGACGCTGCCGGATGTGCAGGCAGGATCGGTAGTGCTGTACCGTAAATTTGAAGTTGGTGAAGTTATTACTGTGCGTCCGCGAGCTAACGCGTTTGATATCGATCTGCATATTAAGCCGGAGTATCGCAACCTTCTGACCAGCAACAGCGTGTTCTGGGCAGAAGGTGGGGCGAAAGTTCAGCTGAATGGTAGTGGTCTGACTGTACAGGCATCCCCGCTCTCCAGAGCATTAAAGGGGGCTATTAGCTTCGATAACCTCAGCGGTGCCAGCGCCAGTCAGCGTAAAGGCGACAAGCGTATTCTGTATGCTTCCGAAACAGCGGCCCGTGCGGTTGGCGGGCAAATTACGCTTCACGCTTTCGATGCCGGAAAACTGGCGGTCGGGATGCCAATTCGCTATCTCGGTATTGATATCGGGCAAATCCAGACGCTGGATCTGATTACCGCGCGCAATGAAGTACAGGCAAAGGCGGTGCTCTATCCGGAATATGTCCAGACCTTTGCTCGCGGTGGTACGCGCTTCTCAGTGGTCACACCGCAAATTTCGGCAGCTGGCGTTGAGCATCTTGATACTATCCTCCAGCCGTATATCAACGTCGAACCAGGCCGGGGCAATCCTCGCCGCGACTTTGAATTACAAGAGGCCACCATTACTGATTCGCGTTACCTGGATGGCTTAAGCATTATTGTTGAAGCGCCGGAAGCCGGTTCGTTAGGTATCGGTACACCGGTGCTGTTCCGTGGTCTGGAAGTAGGTACGGTTACCGGAATGACGCTGGGGACATTGTCAGATCGCGTGATGATTGCGATGCGCATCAGTAAACGCTATCAACACCTGGTGCGTAACAATTCCGTCTTCTGGTTGGCATCGGGTTACAGTCTGGACTTTGGTCTGACGGGCGGCGTAGTGAAAACCGGTACCTTTAACCAGTTTATCCGTGGCGGCATCGCCTTCGCCACGCCTCCGGGTACGCCACTGGCACCGAAAGCCCAGGAAGGCAAGCACTTCCTGTTGCAGGAAAGTGAACCGAAAGAGTGGCGTGAATGGGGAACTGCGCTTCCCAAATAATGCCCACTGCTCCGGCGTGCCTGCGCCGGAGCGTTTATGCTAAACTGCGCGCCTGTTTTTTTGCCAGTGGTATATGCTCGTGGCCCAACACACCGTTTATTTCCCGGACGCCTTTCTGACACAAATGCGCGAAGCGATGCCTTCGACGCTCTCTTTTGATGATTTTCTTGCCGCCTGTCAGCGCCCGTTGCGCCGCAGCATTCGCGTTAATACGCTGAAAACCTCCGTTGCTGATTTCCTGCAATTAACTGCTCCTTATGGCTGGACGCTTACGCCAATTCCGTGGTGTGAAGAAGGTTTCTGGATTGAACGCGACAATGAAGATGCATTGCCGTTGGGTAGTACCGCCGAGCATTTAAGCGGCCTGTTTTATATTCAGGAAGCCAGTTCAATGTTGCCTGTTGCCGCCTTGTTTGCTGACGGTAATGCACCACAGCGGGTGATGGATGTCGCTGCTGCACCAGGTTCCAAAACGACGCAAATTGCTGCGCGGATGAATAACGAAGGGGCAATCCTTGCCAATGAGTTTTCCGCCAGTCGGGTAAAAGTGTTACATGCCAATATCAGCCGCTGTGGCATCAGTAATGTTGCGCTCACGCATTTTGATGGCCGCGTATTTGGTGCGGCAGTGCCAGAAATGTTCGATGCCATTTTGCTGGACGCTCCCTGCTCCGGCGAAGGCGTGGTGCGTAAAGATCCCGATGCGCTAAAAAACTGGTCACCAGAAAGCAATCAGGAAATCGCAGCGACCCAACGAGAGCTGATCGACAGCGCCTTTCATGCATTACGTCCTGGCGGTACGCTGGTTTACTCGACCTGTACCTTAAACCGGGAAGAAAACGAAGCCGTTTGCCTGTGGCTGAAAGAGACTTATCCCGACGCAGTAGAGTTTTTACCGCTTGGCGATCTCTTCCCTGGTGCAAACAAGGCGCTGACCGAGGAAGGCTTTTTGCATGTTTTCCCACAAATTTACGACTGCGAAGGCTTCTTCGTTGCTCGTCTGCGTAAAACTCAGGCGATTCCCGCCTTACCCACCCCAAAATACAAAGTGGGCAATTTCCCGTTCAGCCCGGTGAAAGATCGCGAAGCCGGACAAATTCGTCAGGCGGCTGCAAGTGTTGGCTTAAACTGGGATGAAAACCTGCGACTCTGGCAGCGTGACAAAGAACTGTGGTTGTTCCCGGTGGGCATTGAAGCCCTGATCGGTAAAGTCCGATTTTCTCGCTTGGGGATTAAACTTGCCGAAACGCACAACAAAGGTTATCGCTGGCAGCATGAAGCCGTTATTGCCCTTGCCTCCCCCGACAATGTGAACGCTTTTGAACTGACACCGCAGGAAGCGGAGGAGTGGTATCGCGGGCGCGATGTATACCCGCATGCCGCGCCAGTGGCGGATGATGTATTGGTTACCTTCCAGCATCAGCCGATTGGTTTAGCCAAACGGATTGGTTCACGACTGAAAAACAGCTACCCGCGTGAACTGGTGCGCGACGGGAAACTTTTTACCGGTAACGCCTGACAGCGCACAAAAAAAAGCGCACTTTTTGACTGGCACATTCAACTGCCTCAACTAGGCTGAAAAATGGTGCGATCGGACTGGTCGTACCACAACCGGCAGCTAAATGGAGAGCACGAAGATGAAAACCAGTGTGCGCATAGGCGCTTTTGAAATCGACGACGGCGAATTACACGGCGAATCGCCGGGTGATCGAACGTTAACCATTCCTTGTAAATCAGACCCCGATTTATGTATGCAACTGGATGCCTGGGATGCTGAAACCAGTATCCCTGCCCTGCTAAATGGCGAACACTCTGTCCTTTACCGTACCCGTTACGATCAACAATCTGATGCCTGGATTATGCGTCTTGCCTGATCCAAAAAGAACCCGTCGGCATGGCGGGTTATTTGTCCTGGTTATTCCCCCGTTGTAAAATCTCTCCTAAACTTAACGGTACGGCACCACACTTCGGGGATGAAATGTTCGCGCTGGTACTTTTTGTTTGCTACCTGGATGGCGGTTGTGAAGATATTGTTGTGGATATCTACAACACGGAACAGCAGTGTCTCTATTCTATGAGCGATCAACTGATCCGTCATGGCGGTTGTTTTCCGATTGAGGATTTTATAGATGGTTTCTGGCGACCTGCACAGGAGTACGGTGATTTTTAATTATTGCAATTGCACAAGAGTCAGTTCTCCCCCAAAGACAGCACCGGTATCAATATAATGCAGGTTGCCAATATCCACGCGATGGCGCAAAGGTGTATGACCAAACCAGAAATGATCAGCACCTGCAATTCCCTGCCCTTTTTGGTGTTCACCTAATCGCGAGCGGCTCCACAAGATCTGATGCAAATCGACGTCCTTTTGCCATTCATAAACATCATCTGGATAATCGGCATGAGCAATAACATGTTTGCCGGTGCGACTGTGTACTTCAAGAATAAAGGGCAAATGCTGACATTTTTCCAGCGCCGTTTTCGCTTGTTTCTGGTGATTATCTGCCAGCGCAATAAACCAGTCGCCGCCATTCATCAACCATAAAGACATCTGCCGGGATGCCAGCGCATCCATCGCCATCTGTTCATGATTGCCTCTTACCGCACGAACCCAATGTTGTTCCAGTAACTGCAGGCAACGTAAACTTTGCGGCCCACGATCGATAACGTCTCCCACTGAGATAAGTAAATCTCGCCACGGATCAAAACGACAATGCCATAATTTGCGGCGCAACTGCTCAAGACAACCGTGTATATCGCCTGAAAGCCAGATATGTCGCCATTGATGACCCGCAATTCTCTGATAAACGGGCGCAGGCTGTTTCATCAATATTTTCCTCCCGCGCTAAAGATCACATAATCTTAACAAGAATGTTAAAAAACGCTGGACTCAGACAGTAGAGTGTGTGTTATGGTTGACTATAAAGTCAGCGAAGGGAATGCTTCTGGCTTTTAACAGATAAAAAGAGACCGAACACGATTCCTGTATTCGGTCCAGGGAAATGGCTCTTGGGAGAGAGCCGTGCGCTAAAAGTTGGCATTAATGCAGGCTTAGTTGCCTTGCTCTTTAAGAATAGATGACGACGCCAGGTTTTCCAGTTTGCGTGCAAAATGGTCAATAAAAAGCGTGGTGGTCATCAGCTTAAATGTTAAAAACCGCCCGTTCTGGTGAAAGAACTGAGGCGGTTTTTTATTGGAAATCAAAAGGCTATTTTAGGTAATTAACAGAGTTTTTCAGCTCGCTCTATAAACGGTGCCAGACTCATTTTTTCGCCGGGATTGTTAGGATCATCAATCTGAATCACCGAAATGGGTTGGGCTTTAGTCTTCCCACTGGCAACTTCCTTTTGTGCGATATCGTTTAAAGGATACTGCACGAGGGTACTTGGGTTAATGACATACAAAGCATTACCCGGTCGGCAAGTCAGCATCACCTCTTCGCGATTAAACGCCCATTTGTCTTTACCCACTTCAAAACGGCTGACGGTAATCACCTGCGGTGCCGCCAGCGCAGCTGCAGAACTGGTGAGTAACAGAAACGCCAGAATACTTTTTCTCATCATTTTCGTAATCCATCAAAAAGGTTCGAGAGTCGCAAGCAGGCTGATGATCACCAGCACTACCGCACCTATCGCCCATTCGAGTTTAGTCATCCAGACAAACCAGGGAGCCGCACGATCTTCATCCTGCCTCATGCGCGGTACAAGAACATAACGATTAGCCAGCGCGATGACCACCATAATCATCACCAGGATGGCTTTGAGCAATAAGAGTTGGCCCCAGTAAGTCGTAAGCGTGGGGGGAAATCCGGTAATCAACAATGCATTAAGCACGCCGCTTGCCAGTACGCCGATCACCGCAAAATGCCCGCACCAGGAAAAACGCATCAGCGCCTGAATAGCCTGGTGTCGCCAACGGCCTTTGATGAGTTGCATACACCAGAGCACCGGCAGTAATCCCCCAAACCACGCCGCCGCACAGATCAGGTGAATTGCGTGATTAGTCTGATGGATTTTCGCCGTTACCCCTTCATTCAACGTCGCATGCCCGACTCCCGCCAGCAGAATAAATTGCGCGGTAGTGAGCATAAACAGCAAACGTGGCATATTCCGCGGTTGCATAAGGGCGACGATCAACGTTACGAGGGCGAGAACAATTTGCCATAACCAGACGCCACCAAACTGCGTTTGCAAAACAGCCAACCAAATGTTTGGCGAAAATACATCTGACCATCCCGCTCCCATCAACCCGCCCTGAACGGCGAGCATTGCAGTGGCACTGATCAAACTCCAGACGGCAGCGTGCTGTTGTAAACGCAGAAAACGCTTCGTCAGCAAGCGACGAATCGTTAAGGGGGCCAGCCAGGCACCGTACATTGCGAAGCCAAAAACCAGCATCAGCGAGGTGAAATGGATAAATCGCAGCGCGATCCAGGTAAACGCCAGCATGATTTATTTCACACTAAAGGTGTAATGTCCTTTCGTTTTATGCCCATCCACCGAAACAACATGCCAGTCAACGGTGTAGGTTCCGGGTTTCAGCGAATCGGCCAGTGGAACAATCAGTTGCTTTTGGTCCTGCTCATTCCGCTTCGCCGGTAATGTTTTAATATTTTCGTTTTTTGGCCCCGTGATTTTTGCACCACTGAATCCTGTTTCAACGCCTTCCGAGAAGTTTAAAGTGATTGCCTGCGGAGCTGCTGTCACTTGTGCATTTGCCGCAGGATACTGATGCGTTAAATGCGCATGTGCCCAGACGGAAGGTGTCACCAACGAAGTGGTCAGGATTGCCAGCGCGTAGCGAAGGGAGCGTGCAGTTGAAGCCATATTATCTATTCCTTTTTGTAATAACTTTTTTACAGAGCATAACCTTGTCTAATGTCTGAGTCGAGGATCATCAATTCCGGCTTGCCATCAAGGCTCACTCTTAGTAACTTTTGCCCGCGAATGATGAGGAGATTAAGAATGCTGAAGAATCTGGCTAAACTGGATCAAACAGAAATGGATAAAGTGAATGTCGATTTGGCGGCGGCAGGGGTGGCATTTAAAGAACGCTACAATATGCCAGTGATCGCTGAAGCGGTTGAACGTGAACAGCCTGAACATTTGCGCAGCTGGTTTCGCGAGCGGCTTATCGCCCACCGTTTGGCTTCGGTCAATCTGTCACGTTTACCTTACGAGCCCAAACTTAAATAAAACTTATACATAGTTACACTTTCTTACATAACGCCTGCTAAATTATGAGTATTTTCTAAACCGCCCCCATAATTTGCAGTCATTTTGAAAAGGAAGTCATTATGTCGTTCTGGAAAGTTGCAGCAGCGCAATATGAGCCTCGTAAAACCTCACTCACCGAACAGGTAGCTCATCATCTGGAGTTTGTGAGGGCCGCCGCCAGGCAACAATGTCAGCTGTTAGTTTTTCCATCGCTTTCTTTACTGGGGTGTGATTATTCGCGACGTGCCCTTCCTGCCCCACCCGATCTCTCGCTATTAGACCCGCTTTGTTATGCCGCAACGACCTGGCGAATGACCATCATTGCCGGCCTTCCCGTTGAATATAACGATCGCTTTATTCGTGGAATTGCGGTATTCGCACCGTGGCGAAAAACGCCAGGGATCTACCATCAGAGTTATGGTGCATGTCTGGGCCGTCGTTCCAGAACCATCACGGTGGTCGATGAACAACCGCAAGGTATGGATATGGACCCGACCTGTTCACTGTTTACGACAGGGCAATGTCTGGGAGAACCCGACCTGCTGGCGTCGGCCCGTCGCTTACAATTTTTTTCACATCAGTACTCGATTGCTGTGCTGATGGCAAATGCCCGTGGTAACAGTGCACTATGGGATGAACATGGTCGTCTCATCGTTCGCGCCGATCGTGGTTCATTATTGTTAGTCGGTCAGCGTTCATCACAGGGTTGGCAAGGCGATATCATTCCATTACGCTAGGCTTTTTCGGCCTGGAGCATGCCATGTTGCGCATTATCGATACAGAAACCTGCGGTTTGCAGGGAGGGATCGTTGAGATTGCCTCTGTTGATGTCATTGACGGAAAAATCGTCAATCCCATGAGCCACCTGGTGCGTCCCGATCGTCCTATTAGTCCACAGGCGATGGCGATTCATCGCATCACCGAAGCCATGGTCGCCGATAAACCGTGGATTGAAGATGTGATCCCGCACTATTACGGTAGTGAATGGTATGTCGCGCATAACGCCAGCTTTGACCGCCGCGTACTGCCTGAAATGCCCGGTGAGTGGATTTGCACTATGAAACTGGCCCGTCGTTTGTGGCCAGGGATCAAGTACAGCAATATGGCGTTATATAAAACACGGAAGCTCAATGTACAGACGCCGCCGGGCCTGCATCATCACCGCGCGTTGTATGACTGTTATATCACCGCTGCGTTGCTTATCGATATTATGAACACCTCCGGCTGGACGGCAGAACAGATGGCCGATATCACCGGACGTCCATCGTTGATGACGACTTTCACCTTTGGCAAATACCGTGGCAAAGCGGTTTCCGACGTTGCCGAACGCGATCCGGGCTATCTGCGCTGGTTATTTAATAACCTGGGCAGCATGAGCCCGGAGCTGCGTTTAACACTGAAACATTATCTGGAAAATACTTAATCCGCAGGCGTAGCGGGTAATGTTCCCTGCGCCAGCGCGACCAGAAAAGCATATTCCATCGCTACGCCTTCGTACGATTTAAAGCGACCAGATTTACCGCCATGACCTGAGTCCATGTCGGTACAGAGCAATAAAAGATGGTCATCGGTTTTCAGCTCGCGCAATTTAGCGACCCATTTTGCCGGTTCCCAATATTGCACCTGAGAATCGTGTAAACCGGTCGTTACCAGTAAATGCGGATAAGCCTGTGCGGTGACGTTGTCATACGGGCTGTAGCTTTTCATATACTCGTAATATTGCGGATCCTGCGGATTCCCCCACTCTTCAAATTCGCCGGTGGTAAGAGGAATTGATTCATCCAGCATTGTTGTTACAACATCAACAAACGGTACCTGGGCGATAACGCCGTGGAACAATTCCGGGCGTTGATTAATCGCAACGCCCATCAACATACCCCCCGCACTCCCGCCCATCGCATAACAGAGCGAAGGAGAGCCATAGCCCAGTTTTAACAATGCATCGCAGGCATCAAGATAATCATTAAACGTATTTTTCTTCTTCAGAAATTTACCGTCCTCGTACCATTGTTGCCCCAGCTCACCGCCGCCACGAACATGGACAATGGCGTAGACAAATCCACGATCCAACAAACTCAAGCGGCTAAAACTGAAATCGGCATCAATACTTGCGCCGTAAGAACCGTAGCCATACACCAGCAGCGGGTTGTGTCCTTTGCGAAAATGTTTGCGATGATAGACCAGCGAAACCGGAACTTCGACGCCATCACGGGCGACTATCCACAGGTGTTCACTGCGGTAATTCGCCGCATCAAAACCAGGAACTTCCGTTTGTTTTAATACACGACGCTCACCGGTATCCATATCCAGTTCAAACAAAGTATCTGGTGTGGTCATGGAAGAATAACCATAACGCAATCGCGCGGTTTCAGGTTCTGGATTGTAGGCAATCCAAGTCACATAGGCCGGATCATCAAAGGCAATGCCAATGACTTCCCGGGTCTTGCGGTTAATTTGCCGCAAACTGGTTAACCCGCGCTGACGCTCTTCAACCACCAGCCAGTCGGTAAACAGCGTAAACCCTTCCAGCATAATGTTATCACGTGGCGGAATTAACTCTTCCCACTGTTGCTCATCACGCATACGGGTACGGTATAAGCCAAAGTTTTTACCGTGGCGGTTGGAACGCAGATAAAACCGATGCTGGTAGTGATCAAGGCTGTATTCGTGATCTTTGCGGCGAGGCAGAAAAACAAACGGCTCGGCATCGGCCATTTCCGCGTCCAGCAGGCGAACTTCACTGGTGGTGGCGCTGGCCAGATGAATGACCACATAATGCTTCGAGGTCGTTTTATGCAGGCTGACGTAATAGGTATCGTCTTTTTCTTCGTAAATCAGTTTATCTTGCGATGCTGGCGTACCGATGGCGTGACGCCGGACCTGATAAGGGAGCAGCGTCACTGGATGCTTGCGAACATAGTAGAAAGTCCAGGAGTCATTTGCCCAGACAAAGCTGGGTTCAACGTTATCCAGCAGTTCCGGGTACCAGTTACCTGTTTCCAGATTACGAAAACGAATGCCGTACTGCCGTCGGGAAAGAAAATCTTCTGCCAGTGCCATAATGGTGTTATCTGGCGTAATCGCCATTCCGCCCATCGAATAAAACTCACTATGAGCCGCGCGCTTGTTGGCATCGAGCAATGTTTCCCACTCGTCCCACTCTTCACTGAACGCCGATTGACGCTGGTAGATAGCATATTCACAGCCTGGTTCATAAATATGCCGATAGCGGTAGCCATTTTTGATGTAGGGCGCAGAAACTTCTCGTTGCGGAATGCGGTCGATGATTTCCTTTAAGATGCGATCCTGCAAGGCTTGTTGCGAGGCCATCACCCGATGACCGTAACTATTTTCTTGTTGCAGATAGTCCAGGACTTCCGGCTGAGAACGCGTATCGTCCCGCAGCCAGTAGTAATTATCGATGCGCGTATCGCCATGAAGCGTCATGGCGTGGGGAATGCGGGCGGCTTTTGGTAGCATGTTATTGTTCTTTCTGGTTGAAACATCTTATAAGGGTGGCAAAACTCACCGGGGATGCAAGCGAAACAGGGTAGTCATTGCTTAGATGATGACAGGTAATGGCGCGGATATCGACTGTTATGCAGACAGAGAAAATCAGCCTGTTCAAATGGCTGTGCGGTTCTGGATAACCCGAAATAGTCAACTTCAGGCTATCCAGAGAGCGGAATTACTCCGCCAAAGTACGTTTTTGCTGTTCGAGATCGCGTTCAATGCCTTCACGAACGTCCTGGGGGATTTTCAGCGCATCACCCAGTGCATTCAGGTAACTGCGTTCCATAAAATGGTCAATATCAATAGCCGCGCAGCTCAGGAAATAGATTTCCAGCGCCTCTTCTTCATTGCGGACCCCGGTAGCCAGGCGTTGTGGATCCAGCGGTTGTTCGATTGCCTGCTCAATGAGTACACGCCCCTTCTCTTCCACACCGGCTTCTCGCAATTGCTGGTCGATTGCCGCACGTTCTTTGGCATCGATATGGCCATCACTTTTAGCGGCAAAGACCAGCGCAAGGATCAAACGTTCCGTACGCTCATCCAGCGGCGTACTTTGCGCGCCAAACTGCGGTTCATCCTGATGCGCCGCGCGAATTTTATCTTTGTATTTATTCCACAGCACCGTACCCGCTACCGCTCCGCCGCCAACCAGTAACGCGTTTGTGCCATATTTCGTAAGAAGTTTACGTGCTGATTTATTTGCGACCAGCAGCCCAGCCAGTCCGCCTAATGCGCCAGGCACTAAAAGTTTGCCCAATCCCTGATCCGCAGACGAGGAGGTAGAAGAACGGCTTTGCCCAAGCAGAGATTGCAGTTGATTTAACCAGTTAGCCATATTTGCTCCTCAATAACCATTTTTAGTGCCTGTAGCATAGCGGATGAGGATGTCAGAAAATGTATATCGAGACAAAAGATGCGCAAATAAGCGGGGCGGTAGGCCGTTATTCAAAGAAATTCGCGCCAGGTAAGGTGTTCACTGTATATAAGGTGATAAGGGTATTTTAGGTGAAAGTAGTTTGACATTTTGAGTGGAACTGTTTGATGCTGATTGCCCAGTTCGACGCTACTGCGTCTTCTCAGGACTACGATTGTGTTGCGTTGTAGGGCGGACAAGGCACTCGCGCCGTATCCGCCAACGGTCAATCGAATTATCAGAAGCCATTAACGCCGCTGATATTCCGCCATTCCCGCTTTGCAGTCCACGCTGACCTGGTAATGAATATCGGCACTTTTACCACGCACGGTTAGCGGTACTGACCATTTATCATCTTTCCCCTGAATGTCCTGCAAACTGACCCATGCCACGGGGTCGGCCTGACCGACAATTTTTTGATCATCAGCCCAGCGCGCCACGCGATTTTGTTGGTAATCACGTTTTACGCTCGCGGCAATTCCGGCAGCATCCAGACCTTCACACTTTGGGAAAGTGACCGACTTGCTGGTTTCATTATTGGCAGCGAAAACTGATGCGCAGGCAGAAACCAACAACAGCCCTAAAAACGCCCCTCTTTTTTTCATGTTTTTCTCCATAGCACAATGATTCAGGAGAAAGCATGGTACAAATTGTCAGGAGCGCAAGTTGCTTCAGGCCGCGTGTGAGGCATCTTCCTCTTCGGATTCAGCACCGACGACCTGTGGGGACGGTAATTTGCCGGTTTTCAGAATGGTGCTCAGCACATCTTTTTGTTCTGCCAGCCATAGCGAAAGGGCTTCACGTTGCTCATCTTCCATTTGCACTGGAGAATTTGTCAGCCAGGTGTCAAGCAGATCGGCCGTATCAAGCATCTTGTCATAAGCATCGGCTTCCTTTTTGCTGGTAAACGACATTTTCTCTTCGCCCTCACGAATGACTACGTATTTAACTTCAACCGCCATTTGCAGCCTCTCATAATAACTGTGATTTTATACAGTATATTTCTTTTCAGTTGGGAAATCAACATCAGCAATAAAGACACACGCAAACGTTTTCGTTTATACTGCGCGCGGAATTAATCAGGGGATATTCGTTATGACGTTATTAGGCACTGCGCTGCGTCCGGCAGCAACTCGCGTGATGTTATTAGGCTCCGGTGAACTGGGTAAAGAAGTGGCAATCGAGTGTCAGCGTCTCGGCGTAGAGGTGATTGCCGTCGATCGCTATGCCGACGCACCAGCCATGCATGTCGCGCATCGCTCCCATGTCATTAATATGCTTGATGGTGATGCATTACGCCGTGTGGTTGAACTGGAAAAACCACATTATATCGTGCCGGAGATCGAAGCTATTGCCACCGATATGCTGATCCAACTTGAAGAGGAAGGACTGAATGTTGTCCCCTGCGCTCGCGCAACGAAATTAACGATGAATCGCGAGGGTATCCGTCGCCTGGCGGCAGAAGAGCTGCAGCTGCCCACTTCCACTTATCGTTTTGCCGATAGCGAAAACCTTTTCCGCGAAGCGGTTGCCGCCATTGGCTACCCCTGTATTGTTAAACCGGTGATGAGTTCTTCCGGTAAAGGGCAGACGTTTATTCGTTCTGCAGAGCAACTTGCTCATGCATGGGAGTACGCTCAGCAAGGTGGTCGCGCCGGAGCGGGCCGCGTAATTGTTGAAGGCGTCGTTAAGTTTGACTTCGAAATTACCCTGCTAACCGTCAGCGCGGTGGATGGCGTCCATTTCTGTGCACCGGTAGGTCATCGCCAGGAAGATGGCGACTATCGTGAATCCTGGCAACCACAGCAAATGAGCCCGCTTGCCCTTGAACGTGCGCAGGAGATTGCCCGTAAAGTGGTGCTGGCACTGGGCGGTTATGGGCTGTTTGGTGTCGAGCTGTTTGTCTGTGGTGATGAGGTGATTTTCAGTGAAGTCTCCCCTCGCCCGCATGACACCGGGATGGTGACGCTAATTTCTCAGGATCTCTCGGAGTTTGCCCTGCATGTACGTGCCTTCCTCGGACTTCCGGTTGGCGGGATCCGCCAGTATGGTCCTGCTGCTTCTGCCGTTATCCTGCCGCAACTGACCAGTCAGAATGTCACGTTTGATAATGTGCAGAATGCCGTAGGCGCAGATTTGCAGATTCGTTTATTTGGTAAGCCGGAAATTGATGGCAGCCGTCGTCTGGGGGTAGCACTGGCTACTGCAGAGAGTGTTGTTGACGCCATTGAACGCGCGAAGCACGCCGCCGGACAGGTAAAAGTACAGGGTTAAACCCGGCAAAAAAACGCTACAAAAATGCCCGATCCTCGATCGGGCATTTTGACTTTTACAGCTTAGCGCCTTCTACAGCTTCACGCGCCAGCTTAGTAATGCGGTCGTAATCGCCCGCTTCCAGCGCATCTGCCGGAACCAGCCAGGAACCACCGATGCACAGCACGCTTTTCAGCGCCAGGTAGTCACGGTAGTTAGCCGGAGAAATACCACCTGTCGGGCAGAAACGGACCTGAGAGAACGGACCCGCGATCGCCTGCAGGGCTTTCACACCGCCGTTAGCTTCAGCCGGGAAGAATTTGAACTCTTTCAAACCGTAGTCCATACCCAGCATCAGTTCGGAAACAGTGCTGATCCCCGGAATCAGAGGAATAGTCCCTTCGGTAGCAGCTTTCAGCAGCGGCTCGGTCAGACCCGGGCTAATTGCAAACTGTGCACCTGCTTCAGTGACTTCTGCCAGCTGCTGTGGATTCAGCACCGTACCGGCACCCACAATCGCTTCAGGCACTTCTTTGGCGATAGCACGGATAGCGTCAACTGCGCACTCGGTACGCAGAGTCACTTCCAGAACGCGCACCCCACCAGCAACCAACGCTTTTGCCATCGGCACCGCGTGTTCCAGTTTTTTTACCACGATAACCGGTACAACCGGGCCGGTGGTCAGGATTGATTCTGCACTTGTTTTCCAGTTTTTCATCAGAGTTTTCTCTCGCCTGATTACAAATTTGTCGTCTTAAAAAGTGATACAGGTTGCGCCCTGTTCGGCACCGGACAGTTTTTCACGCAAGGCGCTGAATAATTCACGTCCTGTTCCCACGCGTGACGCGCTCAGGTCAGGAATGTGCGGTTCGCGAGCAGCCAGTTCCGCTTCGTCTACCAGCAGCGTCAGTTCGCCTGTCTGTCCATTCACACGAATGATGTCCCCGTCGCGCACTTTTGCCAGCAGCCCGCCATCGTAGGCTTCTGGTGTTACGTGGATAGCTGACGGCACTTTACCTGAAGCGCCGGAGAGTCGTCCATCGGTAACTAACGCAATTTTGAAACACCGGTCCAATAATACACCAAGTGGCGGCATGAGTTTATGTAATTCTGGCATTCCGTTCGCTTTTGGCCCCTGATGACGGACAACAACGACACAATCGCGGTCCAGTAAACCCGCTTCAAAGGCCGGCATAACGTCATGCTGGCTTTCAAAAACAACCGCTGGCGCTTCAATCACCTGGTTCTCTACCGGCACGGCAGAGGTTTTCATAACCGCTCGGCCCAGGTTACCGCTTAACACTTTTGTCCCACCATGATGAGAGAAAGGTTGTTCGAAGGACGCGATCACATTGTTGTCGAGTGATTTTTCTGCCCCTTCCCGCCAGTCCAGTTCACCATTATTCAGCCATGGTTCAAGGGTATAACGAGACAGACCAAAGCCTGCCACCGTATTGACATCTTCATGCAGCAGGCCTGCTTTGAGCAGTTCACGTACCAGAACCGGTACGCCACCTGCCGCCTGGAAGTGGTTAATATCGGCCGGACCGTTCGGGTAGAGACGTGCCATCAGCGGTACAACATCAGAAAGGTCAGAGAAGTCATCCCAGTTAATCTGAATACCGGCTGCGCGCGCCATCGCCACTAGGTGCATGGTGTGGTTAGTGGAACCACCGGTCGCCAGCAGTGCAACGATACCGTTCACCACCACTTTCTCATCGATCATCTTACCGATCGGCATCCATTCATTACCATTACCGGTCATGCGCGTAACCTGGCGCGCAGCTGCAGCGGTCAAAGCATCGCGCAGCGGAGAATCCGGATGAACAAAAGAAGAGCCTGGCAACTGCATCCCCATAAACTCCACCACCATCTGGTTGGTGTTGGCAGTACCGTAGAAAGTACATGTTCCCGGCGCATGATAAGACGCGGCTTCTGACTCCAGTAATGCCATGCGGTCCACTTTACCTTCGGCATAAAGCTGGCGAATACGCACTTTTTCTTTATTTGGCAAACCGCTTGCCATCGGTCCAGACGGCACAAACACCGCAGGCAAATGACCAAACGACAGGGCTGCCATGGTCAGACCTGGGACAATCTTGTCGCACACACCGAGAAACAGAGCACCATCAAACATGTTATGGGACAGCCCCACCGCCGCAGACATCGCAATCACTTCGCGGCTTAACAGCGACAATTCCATTCCATCCTGCCCCTGGGTGACACCATCACACATCGCCGGAACACCGCCCGCAACCTGACCAACCGCATTCGCTTCATGCAGGGCTTTACGAATGATTTCTGGATAGTGTTCATAAGGCTGGTGAGCGGAGAGCATGTCGTTATAGGAGGTGATGATGGCGATATTGTTACGCAACATGCTTTTCAAAGAGGCTTTGTCTTCTGGCTGGCAGGCAGCGAAACCGTGTGCCAGGTTACCGCATGCCAACTGCGAACGATGAACGGTCGAAGTTTTCGCTTGTTCTATCCGGGTGAGGTAAGCAGAGCGAGTCTCGCGCGAACGTTCAATGATTCGATTTGTTACGCGTAACAATTGTGGGTTCATAAAGGCTCCTGAAATTGAGTTGTCAGAGCAGGATGATTCACAACGCGTTTCATACATGGAAATTATGATTGAAACGCCTGTAACCGGAGCTCATAGGGCAAAAACGTTTCAGTCAGTGTAATAAAAAAAGCCTCGTGGGTGAATCCGCACGAGGCCTGAAAGTGTAAAAATTGTTCTACAATCTGTGCAAGATCATGTTACCGGTAAAATAACCATAAAGGATGAGCGCAGATATTACTCAAACTCATTCCAGGAACGACCATCACGGGTAATCATCGCCACTGAGGCAACGGGTCCCCAGGTTCCGGCCTGATACGGTTTCGGCGCATCATTGTCCATCGCCCACGCCTCAGTAATGGAGTCTACCCATTTCCAGGCTTCTTCCACTTCGTCGCGACGTACAAACAGTGCCTGAATACCACGCATGGTTTCCAGCAGCAAACGTTCATAGGCATCCGCCAGATGCGTCTGATTAAAGGTTTCTGAATAGCTCAGATCCAGCTTGGTGATTTGCAGGTTATGTTTGTGGTCAAGGCCAGGAACTTTATTCAGTACCTGGATATCCACGCCTTCATCAGGTTGCAGACGGATAGTCAGTTTATTTTGCGGTAGATCCTGCCACGACTCTTTAAACAGATTCAGTTCAGGTGTTTTGAAATAGACCACGACTTCAGAACATTTGGTCGGCAGACGTTTACCAGTACGCAGGTAGAATGGCACACCGGCCCAGCGCCAGTTATCAATGTCGACGCGGATCGCCACGAAGGTTTCTGTATTGCTGCTCTTGTTCGCGCCCTCTTCTTCCAGATAGCCCGGCACTTTTTTGCCCTGAGCGAAGCCCGCAGTATATTGCCCGCGTACGGTTTTTTCGCGCACATTGGAGCGGTCGATGCGGCGCAGAGACTTCAGTACTTTCACTTTTTCATCGCGGATGCTGTCTGCGCTCAGGTCAGACGGCGGAGACATCGCAATCATGCAAAGAATTTGCAGCAGGTGGTTCTGGATCATGTCGCGCATCTGACCGGCTTTATCAAAATAGCCCCAGCGCCCTTCGATCCCCACTTCTTCTGCCACGGTAATCTCAACATGATCAATGGTGCGATTGTCCCAGTTGTTCACAAACAGAGAGTTAGCAAAACGCAGCGCCAACAGGTTCAGCACTGTTTCTTTACCAAGATAGTGGTCGATACGGTAAACCTGGCACTCCTCGAAGTATTCGCCAACCTGATCGTTGATTTCCTGCGAGGTCGCCAGCGACGTCCCCAGCGGTTTTTCCATGACTACGCGTGCCGGTTTAGCATTCAGTTTTGCCTCACCAAGCCCTTTGCAAATTGCGCCAAAAGTGCTGGGCGGCATGGCAAAGTAGTTAATGGTGATACGATTTTTTTGATCCAGCATCGCGCCGAGACGGCTGAATGCAGCAGTGTCATTGACATCAAGATTACAAAAATCCAGACGTGCACTCAGGGTGTCCCATAAACCTTCATCAATGGTTTCTTTCATGAAAGTTTCGAGCGCCTCGCGGACAACTTTGGTATAAGCCGCTTTATCCCAGTCAGCACGCCCTACGCCGATAATCCGGGTGTCCGGGTTGAGCTGACCGGCTTTTTCCAGTTGATACAGGGAAGGCAGCAATTTACGACGCGCAAGGTCGCCTTTCGCGCCGAAAATGACCAGGTCACAGGCCTGGGCTGTTTGCGTTACCGCCATGTCATTCTCCTTAAGTTAACTAACCCGGTACTTAAGCCAGGGTATACTTGTAATTTTCTTACGGTGCACTGTACTGCTTTTACGAGCTTGCGAAAACTGTAAACGCTTATCCACCCGTGCGATTACGGTAAAAGCGCGCAAAGTGCGGCAAAACTGATAAAAAAATCATCGTTTTCCATTGGGTAAAAATCTGACACTGATCATGTTATGAAAAAAAATAACAACTTTTTTATCTGCTTTTGTCATTAACACAGCACACAGGCGTAATATCTGACAAAACTGCATTTCGATTTCTTTCAGAGCGGAAATCGTCATTACCCGTGAGTCTCTTTACATCATGAATATGCTGGAAAAAATCCAGTCTCAGCTGGAACATTTGAGCAAATCTGAGCGCAAAGTTGCCGAGGTCATTCTGGCTTCGCCCGATAACGCGATCCATTCGAGTATTGCTGCTCTGGCGCTGGAAGCCAATGTTAGCGAACCGACGGTGAATCGTTTCTGTCGCAGCATGGACACACGCGGTTTTCCTGATTTTAAACTTCATCTGGCACAAAGTCTGGCGAATGGCACTCCCTATGTTAATCGCAACGTCAATGAAGATGACAGCGTTGAATCATACACGGGGAAAATATTTGAGTCCGCAATGGCAACGCTCGATCATGTCCGTCATTCACTGGATAAATCTGCCATCAACCGCGCCGTCGACTTGCTCACTCAGGCAAAAAAAATCGCCTTTTTCGGATTAGGTTCTTCAGCCGCCGTTGCCCACGATGCGATGAATAAGTTCTTTCGTTTTAATGTTCCGGTGGTGTACTCCGATGATATCGTGCTGCAACGCATGAGTTGTATGAATTGTAGCGACGGAGACGTGGTGGTGCTGATTTCTCACACGGGAAGAACAAAAAATCTGGTCGAGCTGGCGCAGCTGGCACGCGAAAACGACGCTATGGTAATTGCCCTCACCTCTGCGGGTACCCCACTCGCCCGGGAAGCAACGCTGGCAATTACCCTCGACGTACCGGAAGATACTGACATTTATATGCCCATGGTTTCTCGACTTGCACAGCTGACCGTGATAGATGTGCTGGCGACAGGATTTACTTTGCGGCGCGGTACAAAATTCAGAGATAACTTGAAGCGGGTCAAGGAAGCGCTGAAGGAATCGCGTTTTGATAAGCAGTTACTTAATTTAAGTGACGATCGCTAAAAACGACTGTCACTGTCCTAATCTTATACGACATCCGAATGAGATTAATTTATCGCCATCACGGCGTTATTTCATTCGGATTTCATGTTCAAGCAACACCTGGTTGTTTCAGTCAACGGAGTATTACATGTCCAGAAGGCTTCGCAGAACTAAAATCGTTACCACGTTAGGCCCGGCAACAGATCGCGATAATAACCTTGAAAAAGTTATCGCGGCGGGTGCCAACGTTGTACGTATGAATTTTTCTCACGGCTCGCCTGAAGATCACAAAATGCGCGCGGATAAAGTTCGTGAGATTGCCGCAAAACTGGGGCGTCATGTGGCTATTCTGGGTGACCTCCAGGGGCCCAAAATCCGTGTATCCACCTTTAAAGAAGGCAAAGTTTTCCTCAATATTGGGGATAAATTCCTGCTCGACGCCAACCTGGGTAAAGGTGAAGGCGACAAAGAAAAAGTCGGTATCGACTACAAAGGCCTGCCTGCTGACGTTGTGCCTGGTGACATCCTGCTGCTGGACGATGGTCGCGTCCAGTTAAAAGTACTGGAAGTCCAGGGCATGAAAGTGTTCACCGAAGTGACCGTCGGTGGTCCCCTCTCCAACAATAAAGGTATCAACAAACTTGGCGGCGGTTTGTCGGCTGAAGCGCTGACCGAAAAAGACAAAGCAGACATTAAGACTGCGGCGTTGATTGGCGTAGATTACCTGGCTGTCTCCTTCCCACGCTGCGGCGAAGATCTGAACTATGCCCGTCGTCTGGCACGCGATGCAGGATGTGATGCGAAAATTGTTGCCAAGGTTGAACGTGCGGAAGCCGTTTGCAGCCAGGAGGCAATGGATGACATCATCCTCGCCTCTGACGTGGTAATGGTTGCTCGCGGCGACCTCGGTGTGGAAATTGGCGATCCGGAACTGGTCGGCATTCAGAAAGCGTTGATCCGTCGTGCACGTCAGCTAAACCGCGCGGTAATCACGGCGACCCAGATGATGGAATCAATGATTACTAACCCGATGCCGACGCGTGCAGAAGTCATGGACGTAGCAAACGCCGTTCTGGATGGTACTGACGCTGTGATGCTGTCGGCAGAAACTGCTGCTGGTCAATACCCGTCAGAAACTGTTGCAGCCATGGCGCGCGTTTGCCTGGGGGCGGAAAAAATCCCGAGCATCAACGTTTCTAAACACCGTCTGGACGTTCAGTTCGACAATGTGGAAGAAGCCATTGCCATGTCAGCAATGTACGCGGCTAACCACCTGAAAGGCGTTACGGCGATCATCACCATGACCGAATCGGGTCGTACCGCGCTGATGACCTCCCGTATCAGCTCTGGTCTGCCAATTTTCGCCATGTCACGACATGAACGTACGCTGAACCTGACTGCTCTCTATCGCGGCGTTACGCCGGTGCACTTTGATAGCGCTAATGACGGCGTAGCAGCTGCCAGCGAAGCGGTTAATCTGCTGCGTGATAAAGGTTACTTGATGTCTGGTGACCTGGTGATTGTCACCCAGGGCGACGTGATGAGTACCGTGGGTTCTACTAATACCACGCGTATTTTAACGGTAGAGTAAGTACGTTGCCGGATGCGGCGAAAACGCCTCATCCGGCCTACAGTTCAATGATAATTCAACAGATTTCGAATCTTCTGAAGCAAACTTGAACTTATCATCAGTCGAAGGCCTCTCCTCGCGAGAGGCATTTTTTATTTGATGGGATAAAGATCTTTGCGCTTATACGGTTGGATTTCGCCCGGTTTGCGAGTTTTCAGCAATTTTAATATCCAGGTGTATTGTTCTGGTCGCGGACCAACAAAAATCTCGACTTCTTCATTCATCCGCCGCGCAATCGTATGATCATCCGCCTCTAACAGATCATCCATCGGTGGGCGCACCTGAATCGTCAGACGATGCGTCTTGCCATCATAAATCGGAAACAGCGGTACAACGCGCGCACGGCACACTTTCATCAAACGACCAATCGCGGGCAACGTCGCTTTATAGGTGGCAAAGAAATCAACAAATTCGCTGTGTTCTGGGCCATGATCCTGATCGGGTAAATAATATCCCCAGTAACCCTGACGTACCGACTGGATGAATGGTTTAATACCATCATTTCTCGCATGCAGACGACCACCAAAGCGACGGCGCACCGTGTTCCAGACATAATCAAAAACCGGGTTGCCCTGATTATGGAACATCGCTGCCATTTTCTGCCCTTGCGAGGCCATCAGCATGGCAGGAATATCGACGGCCCAACCGTGCGGCACCAGAAAAATCACTTTCTCGTTATTACGCCGCATCTCTTCGATGATCTCCAGCCCTTGCCAGTCAACGCGCGGCTGAATTTTCTCCGGCCCGCGTATTGCCAACTCAGCCATCATTACCATCGCTTGCGGCGCGGTGGCAAACATCTCATCTACAATCGCTTCGCGTTCAGCTTCACTACGTTCTGGAAAGCAGAGCGACAGATTGATTAACGCACGACGGCGTGAGCTTTTTCCCAGTCGTCCGGCAAAACGTCCCAGCCGTGCCAGAATGGGATCACGGAACTTTGGCGGCGTTAAAGCGATACCCGCCATCGCTGCTACGCCCAGCCATGCTCCCCAGTAGCGCGGGTGGCGAAAGGATTTATCAAACTCAGGAATGTATTCGCTATTATTTTTTTTCGTTTCCATGCTTTTCCAGTTTCGGATAAGGCAAAAATCAATCTGGTGATAGTGTAGCGGCGCAACTTGCCCCGCACCAAATAAAAAAGCCGGTACTGACTGCGTACCGGCTGCGAATGGATGTTAATTAATCAAACCGTAGCTGCGGCACAATCTCTTTGGCCTGTGCCAGGAATTCGCGACGATCGGAGCCGGTCAGCCCTTCGGTACGCGGCAGTTTTGCCGTCAGCGGGTTTACGGCCTGCTGGTTTATCCATACTTCATAGTGCAGATGCGGCCCGGTTGAACGTCCGGTATTACCGGAAAGCGCGATACGGTCGCCACGTTTCACCTTCTGTCCCGGTTTCACCAGGATCTTGCGCAAGTGCATATAACGCGTGGTGTAGCTGCGACCATGACGAATAGCCACATAATAACCTGCTGCGCCACTACGTTTGGCAACCACCACTTCACCGTCACCCACTGAAAGCACTGGCGTACCTTGTGGCATGGCAAAATCAACACCTCTGTGTGGCGCAACGCGACCGGTCACCGGATTAGTACGACGCGGGTTAAAGTTAGATGAGATACGGAACTGTTTCGCCGTCGGGAATCGCAAGAATCCTTTCGCCAGACCAGTACCGTTACGATCATAGAATTTGCCATCTTCAGCGCGGATTGCATAATAATCTTTACCTTCTGAACGCAAACGTACGCCCAGCAGCTGGCTTTGCTCACGTTTACCATCAAGCATTTCTCGTGACATTAACACCGCAAATTCATCGCCTTTTTTCAGTTTGCGGAAATCCATTTGCCACTGCATGGCTTTAATCACTGCGCTCACTTCGGCGCTGGTTAAACCGGCGTTTCTGGCGCTGGCAACAAAGCTTCCCCCGACGGTACCTTTCAGCAGATTGTTGACCCACTCTCCTTGCTGCATTTCGCTGGTCATTTTAAAACCGTTAGCGGCAGTACGGTCATAGGTTCGGGTTTCACGACGAGACACTTCCCAGGTGAGGCGCTGCAGTTCGCCGTCCGCGGTTAATGTCCAGGAGAGTTGTTGACCGATTTTCAGGTTACGCAATTCTTTGTCGGCAGCAGCCAGTTGGGTGATATCACCCATATCAATACCATACTGATTGAGAATGCTGCTTAGCGTATCGCCAGTGGAAACAACATATTCATGCACGCCCGCTTCACCGGCGATTTTGTCATCCAGTTCGTCCTGGGGAATGGCTTCATCTTCTTGTGCAGCTTGATCAATCGGCTCACTGGCTTCAGGTAAGAGCGAACGAATTTCGTTCTGTTCCAGCTCAATGGTTTTGACAATTGGCGTGGCATCACGGTGATAAACATAGGGCCGCCAGACAGCGACGGCCAGAGTAAGAACGGTGAGCGACCCCAACATAACGCGGTGTGGTCGCGGTAAATTATTAAACGCTAGGGCGACAGAGCGGGCTATCTGTTGCACGTAATCACTTCCTCATTAATCTCCTTTCAGGCAGCTCGCATACTGGTTGGCTAATTGATTCAGGAATTCTGAATAGCTTGTTTTACCCAGTTTGATATTCGTCCCCAGGGGATCCAACGTTCCCATACGAACGGATGTCCCTCGTGCGACGCTCTCAACGACCGCTGGCCTGAACTGTGGCTCAGCAAAAACGCAGGTTGCTTTTTGCTCAACCAACTGTGTTCTTATTTCATGTAAACGCTGCGCGCCAGGTTGAATCTCAGGGTTAACGGTAAAATGACCAAGCGGTGTCAGTCCGAACTGTTTTTCGAAGTAGCCGTAAGCATCGTGAAAAACGAAATAACCTTTCCCCTTGAGCGGCGCGAGCTCGTTACCAACCTGCGTTTCGGTTGAGGCTAATTGTGCCTCAAAATCCTTCAGGTTGGCGTCAAGTTTGGCTCGACTTTGCGGCATAAGTTCCACTAATTTTCCATGGATTGCAACCGCTGTAGCCCGCGCTATCTCTGGGGAAAGCCAAAGATGCATGTTGAAATCGCCGTGATGGTGATCTTCGTCACTTTTTTCCGCGTGATCGTGATCATCATCATCGTCGTGAATACTTTTCATCAGCAGCGGTTTCACATCTTCTAGCTGCGCAATCGTTACCTGTTTCGCTTCTGGTAATTTACTTACCGGTTTTTGCATGAACGCTTCCATCTCCGGGCCAACCCAAACGACTAAGTCCGCGTTCTGTAAGCGTTTTACATCCGATGGACGCAGTGAATAATCATGTTCTGAAGCGCCGTCAGGCAGTAAAACCTGCGTTTCTGTTACCCCATCAGCAATGGCAGAAGCGATGAACCCAACGGGTTTAAGCGAAGCGACAACGGCGGCATCTGCGGCCTGTGTTGCACCGCCCCAGAGAGCGGCGGATAATGCTGCGAAAAGAAGCGTTTTTTTATGTAACATAATGCGACCAATCATCGTAATGAATATGAGAAGTGTGATATTATAACATTTCATGACTACTGCAAGACTAAAATTAACATGACAAGTCTGGTTTCCCTGGAAAATGTCTCGGTTTCTTTTGGCCAACGCCGCGTCCTCTCTGATGTGTCGCTGGAACTTAAACCTGGAAAAATTTTGACTTTACTTGGGCCAAACGGCGCAGGTAAGTCGACACTGGTACGGGTAGTGCTCGGACTGGTAACACCCGATGAAGGGGTTATCAAGCGCAACGGAAAACTGCGCATCGGCTATGTACCGCAGAAGCTGTATCTCGACACCACGTTGCCACTGACCGTAAACCGTTTTTTACGCTTACGCCCTGGCACACATAAAGAAGATATTTTGCCTGCACTGAAACGTGTCCAGGCCGGGCATCTGATTAACGCACCGATGCAAAAGCTCTCGGGTGGCGAAACGCAGCGTGTACTGTTAGCGCGAGCATTGTTAAATCGACCGCAATTATTAGTGCTGGATGAACCCACTCAGGGCGTGGATGTGAATGGTCAGGTGGCGTTATATGACCTTATTGACCAACTGCGTCGTGAACTGGATTGTGGCGTTTTAATGGTATCTCACGATCTGCATCTGGTAATGGCAAAAACCGATGAAGTGCTTTGCCTGAATCACCACATTTGTTGTTCCGGCACACCGGAAGTTGTTTCCCTGCATCCGGAGTTTATTTCTATGTTTGGTCCTCGTGGTGCTGAACAACTGGGTATCTATCGCCATCATCATAATCATCGTCACGATTTACAGGGACGAATTGTTTTGCGTCGGGGAAATGATCGCTCATGATTGAATTATTATTTCCCGGTTGGTTAGCCGGGATCATGCTCGCCTGTGCCGCGGGTCCGCTGGGTTCGTTTGTAGTCTGGCGTCGTATGTCTTATTTCGGTGATACGCTGGCTCATGCCTCATTACTTGGCGTCGCGTTTGGTTTGTTGCTGGACGTGAATCCATTCTATGCGGTGATTGCAGTTACGCTGCTGCTGGCGGGCGGTCTGGTATGGCTGGAGAAGCGTCCACAGCTGGCGATCGACACGTTATTAGGGATTATGGCGCACAGTGCCCTGTCGCTGGGCCTGGTGGTCGTTAGTCTGATGTCTAATATTCGTGTTGATTTGATGGCTTACCTGTTCGGTGATTTACTGGCAGTGACGCCAGAAGATCTCATCTCTATTGCGATTGGCGTGGTCATCGTGGTGGCTATTTTGTTCTGGCAATGGCGCAATTTGCTGTCGATGACGATTAGCCCGGATCTGGCGTTTGTTGATGGTGTGAAATTACAGCGCGTGAAATTGTTGTTGATGCTGGTGACGGCATTGACGATTGGTGTAGCGATGAAATTCGTCGGCGCGTTGATTATTACTTCACTGCTGATTATTCCTGCTGCTACTGCACGTCGCTTTGCCCGCACGCCGGAACAGATGGCTGGTGTCGCTGTTTTGGTGGGGATGGTGGCAGTGACTGGCGGTTTAACCTTTTCCGCATTTTACGATACACCTGCAGGCCCGTCGGTGGTGCTATGCGCGGCACTGTTATTTATTCTCAGTATGATGAAAAAACAGGCCAGCTAATCTTTCGCTGAACATATTTGTCGGATGCGGCGCGAGCGCCTTATCCGACCTACGGTTCGCTATCTCTGGTAGGCCTGATAAGACGAACAGCGTCGCATCAGGCACACTGCCAATGTCGGATGCGGCGCGAGCGACCAATCCGACTTACGGCATTTCTGGCGGCGTTATGCCAAAGTGATTCCACGCCCGCGTCGTCGCCATACGCCCACGCGGTGTACGCTGCAAAAAGCCTTGCTGAATCAAATAAGGTTCCAGTACATCCTCAATGGTTTCACGTTCTTCGCCAATGGCTGCCGCCAGGTTATCCAGACCTACCGGCCCACCAAAGAACTTATCGATTACCGCCAGCAACAATTTGCGGTCCATATAATCGAAACCTTCAGCATCGACATTCAACATATCCAGCGCCTGAGCAGCGATATCTGCCGAGATGGTGCCATCGTGCTTCACTTCGGCGAAATCACGCACTCGACGCAGCAGACGGTTGGCAATACGTGGCGTACCGCGCGCACGACGAGCAACTTCCAGCGCGCCGTCATCACTCATCTCAAGCCCCATAAAGCGTGCGCTGCGACTGACGATATATTGCAGATCCGGCACCTGATAAAACTCCAGACGTTGCACAATACCAAAACGATCGCGCAACGGTGATGTCAGCGAACCTGCGCGCGTGGTTGCACCAATCAGGGTAAACGGCGGCAAATCAATTTTAATGGAGCGTGCCGCCGGACCTTCACCAATCATGATATCCAGTTGGTAATCTTCCATTGCCGGATACAACACCTCTTCCACCACTGGTGAAAGACGGTGGATCTCATCAATAAACAGTACATCGTGTGGTTCAAGGTTAGTGAGCATTGCTGCCAGATCGCCCGCCTTTTCCAGCACCGGACCAGAAGTCGTGCGTAAATTAACGCCCATTTCATTGGCGACAATATTGGCAAGCGTAGTTTTACCCAACCCCGGAGGACCAAAAATCAATAGATGATCGAGGGCATCGCCGCGCAGTTTCGCTGCTTTGATGAAAATCTCCATCTGCGAACGAACCTGCGGCTGACCAACATACTCTTCCAGTAATTTAGGGCGGATGGCGCGATCTGCCACATCTTCCGGCAAAGTGGTACCGGCAGAAATCAGACGGTCTGCTTCAATCATCCTTTACCTCATAACGCGGCGCGTAGGGCTTCGCGAATTAATGTTTCACTGCTGGCGTCAGGGCGAGCGATTTTGCTCACCATGCGGCTTGCTTCTTGTGGTTTATAGCCCAGTGCCACCAGCGCAGCAACCGCTTCCTGTTCAGCATCGTCGGTCGCCGGGCTGGCAGGAGACGTGAGTACCAGGTCGGCGGCTGGCGTAAAGAGATCGCCATGCAAACCTTTAAATCGGTCTTTCATTTCGACAATCAAGCGTTCGGCGGTTTTTTTGCCAATACCCGGCAGTTTCACCAGTGCCCCCACTTCTTCACGCTCAACGGCATTAACGAACTGCTGCGCTGACATTCCGGAGAGGATCGCCAGCGCCAACTTCGGGCCGACGCCGTTGGTTTTGATCAACTCTTTGAACAACGTGCGCTCTTGTTTATTGTTAAAACCGTACAGCAGTTGCGCGTCTTCACGCACCACAAAGTGGGTGAAAACGATCGCTTCCTGACCCGCTTCAGGGAGTTCATAAAAACAGGTCATCGGCATATGCACTTCATAGCCTACGCCGCCCACTTCAATTAACACCAGCGGGGGTTGTTTTTCAATGATGATGCCTCTGAGTCTGCCTATCACATGACGCTCCTGCGTAATGAATCAAAGATAATGCTGTATGATAAAAAAATGCTGGATAGATATCCAGCGAAGGATGAAGAAAACTTGCGAGGTGTCTCAATGATCTGAAAAATGGCGCAGTATAATTTATTCTACAGGTTATATTGGAAGCAAATATTTAAATATTACATATTCAGCGAAGAAATGTGTAATAAAAATATACATTGCGACTCCTGAAAAAATAATTTTTTATGCTATTACGTATATTCATATCTATTTCAATGGAATGACAACGTGAATATTAATTATCCTGCTGAATATGAAATTGGTGATATCGTCTTTACATGTATAGGTGCTGCCTTATTTGGTCAAATATCAGCTGCATCAAATTGCTGGAGTAATCACGTCGGGATCATTATCGGTCATAACGGTGAAGACTTTCTGGTTGCAGAAAGCCGTGTTCCCCTCTCAACCATCACTACGCTATCCCGTTTTATTAAACGCTCTGCTAATCAACGCTATGCTATAAAGCGATTAGACGCCGGACTAACAGAACAACAAAAACAACGAATTGTTGAACAGGTTCCTTCCCGGCTACGCAAACTTTACCACACCGGTTTTAAATACGAATCTTCGCGCCAGTTCTGTTCAAAATTTGTTTTTGATATTTATAAAGAGGCGCTATGTATTCCGGTGGGTGAAATAGAGACGTTTGGAGAATTGTTAAATAGCAATCCGAATGCAAAACTCACTTTCTGGAAATTCTGGTTCTTAGGTTCTATTCCGTGGGAGCGTAAAACCGTCACGCCAGCCAGTTTGTGGCATCATCCGGGTTTGGTGTTGATTCACGCGGTGGGAGTTGAAACGCCTCAGCCGGAACTGACCGAGGCGGTATAACTTAACGCAGTCGCCCTCTCGCCAGGTTCAGTCGCGATTCGCTCATTTGCATCGCATTCTGACTAACGTGGCAGTGGGTGATGGCAATCGCCAGCGCATCGGCGGCATCCGCCTGTGGATTAGCGGGCAGTTTCAGCAAGGTGCGGACCATATGCTGCACCTGGCTTTTTTCGGCACTACCAATACCTACCACTGTTTGCTTTACCTGACGTGCCGCATATTCAAATACCGGCAATTCCTGATTCACCGCCGCCACAATCGCCACGCCGCGCGCCTGCCCCAGTTTCAGGGCTGAGTCAGCGTTCTTCGCCATAAAGACCTGTTCAATGGCGAAATAATCAGGCTGGAATTGGGTGATGATTTCCGTCACGCCCGCATAGATGAGCTTCAGACGAGACGGTAAATCATCCACTTTGGTGCGTATGCATCCGCTACCCAGGTAGGACAGTTGCCTGCCTACCTGGCGGATGACGCCATAGCCGGTCACGCGCGAACCCGGGTCAATGCCGAGAATAATAGCCATCACGCGTCTCCGTTTTGCTGTTTAGCAGGCCTCATCAGAGAGTCGCTGCAACCTCATCAGAGATTTCACCGTTATGGTAAACTTCCTGCACGTCGTCGCAATCTTCCAGCATATCGATCAGACGCATCAGTTTCGGTGCGGTTTCTGCATCCATATCAGCTTTGGTGGACGGGATCATGGAAACTTCCGCGCTGTCTGCTTTCAGACCTGCCGCTTCCAGAGCGTCGCGTACTTTGCCCATTTCTTCCCATGCAGTGTAGACATCAATCGCGCCGTCATCATAGGTCACAACGTCTTCAGCACCGGCTTCCAGGGCTGCTTCCATGATGGTGTCTTCATCGCCTTTCTCGAAGGAGATCACGCCTTTTTTGCTGAACAGATAAGCTACGGAACCATCAGTACCGAGGTTACCGCCACATTTGCTGAATGCATGACGCACTTCAGCAACGGTACGGTTGCGGTTGTCAGACAGACATTCAATCATGATTGCCGTGCCGCCAGGACCGTAACCTTCGTAGATGATGGTTTCCATGTTTGCATCATCATCACCGCCCACACCTCGTGCAATTGCGCGGTTCAGAGTGTCACGGGTCATGTTGTTAGACAGTGCTTTATCAATTGCTGCACGCAAACGCGGGTTAGCGTCCGGATCACCACCGCCCAGCTTAGCCGCGGTTACCAGCTCACGAATGATTTTAGTGAAGATTTTACCGCGCTTAGCATCCTGCGCAGCTTTACGATGTCTGGTGTTGGCCCATTTACTATGACCTGCCATAAAAATATCTCCAGATAGCCCTGCCTGTTCAGGCAGCGTTAATTACAAACTGTTCAATCGCCTGCCGGTTGCTCCAGGACTTAGTGAGCGCCGCCGCAGCAGACGCATCAAGCCACTTGTAAGCCAGATGTTCAGTGAAAACGATCTGGCGCTCGTGCGGAAGCGCAAGACAGAACCATGATTCCGTATTACGCGTCACGCCCGGCGCATAGCGATGACGTAAATGTGAAAAAATTTCAAACTCTACCGTGCGCTGACAGTCAATTAAGGTCAGTTGTTCAGCGACAACATCAATGGTGACCTCTTCCTTTACTTCGCGCATGGCAGCTTGCGGCGCGGTTTCACCCTCTTCCACGCTGCCGGTTACCGACTGCCAGAAATCGGGATCGTCACGCCGCTGCAACATCAGCACCCGTTTCGTATCTTGTGCGTAGATGACCACTAAGATCGAAACGGGACGCTTATAAGCCATATCAGTTATTCTCAGCCTTCTTCACAACCTGAATGCTCAGCTCAGCCAGTGCAGTCGGGTTAGCAAAGCTCGGTGCTTCAGTCATCAGACACGCCGCCGCCGTGGTTTTCGGGAAGGCGATAACGTCACGGATATTGTCGGTGCCGGTCAGCAGCATCGTCAGACGGTCAAGACCGAATGCCAGACCTGCGTGCGGCGGAGTACCGTATTTCAGGGCGTCGAGCAGGAAGCCGAATTTCTCGCGCTGTTCCTCTTCGTTGATACCCAGAATACCAAACACCGTCTGCTGCATATCACCATTATGGATACGCACAGAACCACCGCCCACTTCGTAACCATTGATGACCATATCGTAAGCGTTCGCCACCGCATTTTCCGGTGCAGCTTTCAGTTCTGCTGCCGTCATGTCTTTCGGTGAGGTGAACGGATGGTGCATTGCCGTCAGGCCGCCTTCACCGTCGTCTTCAAACATCGGGAAGTCGATAACCCACAGCGGTGCCCATTTGCTTTCGTCGGTCAGACCAAGGTCTTTACCCACTTTCAGGCGCAGTGCCCCCATCGCGTCGGCAACAATTTTCTTGTTGTCGGCACCGAAGAAAATCATATCGCCATCTTGCGCGCCAGTACGCTCCAGGATGGCTTCAATGATTTCTGCATTGAGGAACTTCGCTACCGGGCTGTTGATACCTTCCAGACCTTTCGCGCGTTCGTTAACTTTGATGTAAGCCAGACCTTTCGCGCCGTAGATTTTAACGAAGTTACCGTATTCGTCGATCTGCTTACGGGTCAACGATGCGCCGCCCGGAACACGCAGAGCGGCAACACGGCCTTTCGGATCGTTCGCCGGACCTGCAAATACTGCAAACTCAACAGATTTCAGCAGATCGGCAACGTCGGTCAGTTCCATCGGGTTACGCAGATCCGGTTTATCAGAACCATAACGGCGTTCTGCTTCTGCAAAGGTCATTACCGGGAAATCGCCCAGATCCACACCCTTCACTTCCAGCCACAGATGACGCACCAGCGCTTCCATCACTTCACGCACTTGCGGCGCGGTCATGAAAGAAGTTTCCACATCGATCTGAGTAAATTCAGGCTGACGGTCAGCACGCAGGTCTTCGTCACGGAAGCATTTAACGATCTGATAGTAGCGGTCAAAGCCGGACATCATCAGTAGCTGTTTGAACAACTGCGGGGATTGCGGCAGCGCGTAGAATTTACCTTTGTGCACACGAGAAGGCACCAGGTAGTCACGCGCGCCTTCAGGCGTGGCTTTGGTCAGCATCGGAGTTTCGATGTCGAGGAAGCCGTGGTCATCCATAAAACGGCGCACCAGGCTGGTGATTTTAGCGCGGGTTTTCAGGCGCTGAGCCATTTCCGGGCGACGCAGGTCGAGGTAGCGGTATTTCAGACGCGCTTCTTCGGTGTTGACGTGGTTAGAGTCAAGCGGCAGAACATCTGCACGGTTGATGATAGTCAGCGAGGACGCCAGTACTTCGATTTCGCCAGTCGCCATATCGCGGTTAATATTTTTTTCGTCACGCGCACGTACGGTGCCCGTGACCTGAATGCAGAACTCATTACGCAGTTCAGAGGCCAGCTTTAACGCGTCCGCACGATCCGGATCGAAAAATACCTGCACGATACCTTCGCGGTCGCGCATATCGATGAAGATCAGGCTACCAAGATCACGACGACGGTTGACCCAACCACACAGAGTCACCTGCTGCCCCACGTGGGACAAACGGAGCTGTCCACAATATTCTGTACGCATGAGATATCCCTTAACTTAGCTGCCGGCGGATGCCCCCTGCTGCGCAGGTGACCAAGTCGCAGCGTTAGCTGTATGTCACAACTGAATGAAAAAAGGCGGCTATTATACTGGAAATTCTGCCGCACCGTAAGAGCCTGGCCCGCGCTGGAACGCCTCGTTACCACTTTATATCGGGCCTGAAATCAGACTCTACGCCAGTTTGCTATAAAGGTGTTGCCCGAACTCATAAAAATTAACAAAATTTGTCGTTCCGCCATCGGCTAATCGCATTAAGGTGAGAGGCACGATTTTGTTTTGTCAGGAGTCATCATGCTTGAACTTAATGCTAAAACCACCGCGCTGGTGGTGATTGATTTACAAGAAGGCATCTTACCTTTTGCCGGAGGTCCACATACTGCCGATGAGGTGGTTAATCGCGCCGGGAAGCTGGCGGCGAAATTTCGCGCCAGCGGTCAGCCCGTGTTTCTGGTGCGCGTTGGCTGGTCTGCCGATTACGCCGAAGCATTAAAACAGCCGGTTGATGCCCCCTCCCCCGCAAAAGTGTTGCCCGAAAACTGGTGGCAACATCCTGCTGCATTAGGTGCAACCGACAGCGATATCGAAATCATCAAACGTCAATGGGGTGCGTTTTACGGTACGGATCTGGAGTTGCAATTACGCCGCCGGGGTATCGATACAATAGTGTTATGTGGGATCTCGACCAATATCGGTGTTGAATCCACCGCCCGCAATGCCTGGGAACTCGGTTTTAATCTGGTGATTGCCGAAGATGCCTGTAGCGCCGCTAGCGCCGAGCAGCACAATAACAGCATTAATCATATCTACCCGCGCATCGCCCGTGTGCGCAGTGTGGAAGAGATCCTCCACGCGTTATGATTTACATCGGTCTGCCGCAATGGTCGCATCCTAAATGGGTGCGGTTGGGGATCACCAGCCTTGAAGAGTATGCCCGCCACTTTAACTGCGTGGAGGGTAACACCACGCTTTATGCCCTGCCGAAACCCGAGGTTGTCCTGCGCTGGCGTGAGCAGACCACAGATGACTTCCGCTTCTGTTTTAAGTTTCCGGCGACCATTTCGCATCAGGCAGCATTACGGCATTGCGATGATTTAGTGACTGAATTTTTGACCCGCATGTCACCGTTGGCTCCGCGCATTGGACAATACTGGCTGCAACTGCCTGCCACATTCGGCCCACGGGAGCTGCCTGCGCTTTGGCATTTTCTCGATTCTCTTCCCGGTGAATTTAATTATGGGGTGGAAGTCCGCCATCCACAGTTTTTCGCCAAAGGGGAAGAGGAACAAACGCTTAATCGCGGTTTACATCAGCGCGGCGTTAATCGGGTGATTTTAGACAGCCGCCCGGTTCATGCAGCACGTCCACACAGTGAAGCTATTCGCGACGCTCAACGAAAAAAACCTAAAGTTCCGGTACATGCTGTACTGACGGCGAAAAATCCACTGATCCGTTTTATCGGTAGTGATGATATGACGCAAAACCGGGAGTTATTTCAGGTCTGGTTACAAAAATTAGCACAGTGGCATCAGACCACTACGCCTTATCTTTTTTTACATACGCCAGATATTGCCCAGGCCCCGGAACTGGTACATACCCTGTGGGAAGACTTACGTAAAACGCTTCCAGAGATCGGAGCAGTTCCGGCTATTCCACAGCAATCTTCTCTTTTCTGAATTTGCCACCTATCATAGACAGGTGCCATCGGCCATTTTAAAGGGAGTTTGTATGGTAAGCGCGCTGTATGCCGTTTTAAGTGCGTTGTTATTAATGAAGTTCTCTTTTGATGTCGTTCGCCTGCGAATGCAGTACCGCGTTGCCTATGGCGACGGCGGTTTTAGCGAACTGCAAAGCGCTATTCGCATTCATGGTAACGCGGTGGAATATATTCCTATCGCGATTGTGTTGATGCTGTTTATGGAAATGAATGGCGCAGAAACCTGGATGGTGCATATTTGCGGCATCGTTTTGCTTGCTGGTCGTCTGATGCATTATTACGGTTTTCATCACCGTCTGTTCCGCTGGCGACGTTCTGGCATGAGCGCGACCTGGTGTGCGCTGTTGCTGATGGTGCTGGCGAATCTTTGGTATATGCCCTGGGAGTTGGTTTTCTCCCTGCGTTAGCGCACAATACGCCACTTTCTTTTTCCCGGATTTTTACGTTATGTCTCACCGCGACACGCTATTTTCTGCCCCTATCGCCAGACTGGGCGACTGGACCTTTGATGAACGGGTAGCTGAAGTCTTCCCGGATATGATCCAGCGTTCCGTTCCCGGCTATTCCAATATTATTTCCATGATTGGTATGTTAGCCGAGCGCTTCGTTCAACCTGGTACGCAGGTTTACGATCTGGGTTGTTCTCTGGGCGCGGCGACGCTCTCGGTGCGTCGCAACATTCATCATGATAATTGCAAAATTATTGCCATCGATAACTCCCCGGCGATGATTGAACGCTGCCGTCGTCATATTGACGCCTATAAAGCTCCTACGCCAGTAGACGTTATTGAAGGTGATATTCGCGATATCGCCATTGAAAACGCATCGATGGTGGTGCTGAATTTTACCCTGCAATTCCTGGAACCTTCCGAGCGCCAGGCGTTACTGGATAAAATTTATCAAGGGCTGAACCCGGGCGGTGCGCTGGTGCTTTCGGAAAAATTCAGTTTCGAAGATGCCAAAGTTGGTGAATTGCTGTTCAACATGCACCACGACTTTAAACGTGCCAACGGTTACAGCGAACTGGAGATCAGCCAGAAACGCAGCATGCTGGAAAACGTGATGCTGACCGATTCCGTGGAAACCCATAAAGCACGCCTGCATAAAGCCGGTTTTGAGCATAGCGAGCTGTGGTTCCAGTGCTTTAACTTTGGTTCACTGGTGGCATTAAAAGCAGAGGACGCTGCATGATCGACTTTGGTAACTTTTATTCTCTGATTGCCAAAAATCATCTTTCACACTGGCTCGAAACGCTGCCCGCGCAGATTGCTAACTGGCAGCGCGAGCAGCAGCACGGGCTGTTTAAGCAGTGGTCCAACGCGGTGGAATTTCTGCCTGAAATTAAACCGTATCGTCTTGATTTACTGCATAGCGTGACGGCAGAAAGCGAAGAACCACTGAGCGCCGGGCAAATTAAACGCATTGAAACGCTGATGCGCAACCTGATGCCGTGGCGCAAAGGGCCGTTCTCACTGTATGGCGTCAACATCGATACCGAATGGCGTTCCGACTGGAAATGGGATCGCGTTCTGCCCCATCTTTCTGATTTAACCGGGCGCACCATTCTTGATGTTGGCTGCGGCAGCGGTTATCACATGTGGCGCATGATTGGCGCAGGCGCGCACCTCGCGGTGGGGATCGACCCTACGCAACTGTTTCTGTGCCAGTTTGAAGCGGTGCGTAAACTACTGGGCAACGATCAGCGCGCACATTTGTTACCGTTAGGTATTGAACAACTTCCGGCACTGAAAGCCTTTGATACCGTCTTTTCGATGGGCGTGCTTTATCATCGTCGTTCACCGCTGGAGCATCTCTGGCAGTTAAAAGACCAACTGGTGAATGAAGGCGAACTGGTGCTGGAAACGCTGGTTATTGATGGCGATGAGAACACGGTGCTGGTGCCGGGCGATCGTTACGCACAAATGCGTAATGTCTATTTCATTCCTTCCGCGCTGGCGCTGAAAAACTGGCTGAAGAAGTGTGGTTTTGTTGATATTCGCATTGCAGATGTGAGCGTTACCACCACAGAAGAGCAGCGACGCACCGAATGGATGGTCACCGAGTCTCTGGCCGATTTTCTCGACCCGCATGATCCGGGTAAGACGGTGGAAGGTTATCCTGCGCCTAAACGCGCGGTGCTGATTGCGCGCAAGCCGTAAAGGTCTGGTAATACTGCCGGATGCGGCGTGAACGCCTTATCCGGCCTACAAAGTCTTGCTAATTCAATATATTGCAGGGGCTATGTAGGCCTGATAAGCATAGCGCATCAGGCAGTTTTGCGTTTGCATAACCTCAGCGCCCGTTTCCGGGCGCTTTTCACGTCTTATGCCTGAACAGCTGGCTGATCAAACGCCGTTAACTTCAGCGCATTGCCCGTATATTTTTCGATATACACCAGCGCAGAGTTACCGGCACAGGCATTCGCCAGCTGCGAGCTGGGGATATCCGCCGTTAACACGTTCGCACTACCGTTTTTACACAAGCCATTTTCCAGATCTGGCCATGCACCTTCATGCACGCATACCACGCCTTTTTTGATCCCGTCAGTCACCACCGCGCCTGTCAGGATCTGACCGCGCTTGTTCCAGACACGCACCAGATCGCCATTCGCAATACCAAAGCGAGCAGCATCTTCGGTGTGAATAGTGATTGGTTCACGATCGGCAACCGCATATTTTTTACGCAGTTCCGCATAGTTAAGCTGACTGTGTAAACGGTGTGCCGGATGTGCGGTCAGAAGCTGCAACTGCTTCTCGTCGGCGGTACCCTTCCACTCATCAGGCGCAAGCCAGGTTGGGTGTGCCGGGCAATCCTTATAGCCAAATTTTTCCAGCGTTCTGGAGTAAATCTCAATTTTGCCGCTTGGCGTACCCAGCGCATTTTTCACCGGATCGGCGCGGAAATCACCATAACGAATGTACTGTTCGTTCTTCTCGCTGCGGCGCATTTCGATCAGTTTATTTTGCTGCCAGAAGGCATTAAACATCGGCATAGTCACGCGTTGCGCACGGGCACCTTTCTGAGCGGCATCATAGAAAAATTTCAGCCACGCCATTTCATCTTTACCTTCGGTATAGATCTCTTTTCCGCCAGGTTTGAGTAATTCAGCAAGATCGGCAAACACGTCAAAATCGTTGCGCGCTTCAAATTGCGCAGCGACAGCCTGCTTCATCGGCACAATATGCTGGTTGCTGTAATCACCGGTCATCGTCAGGTCATTGCGCTCAAACGATGTGGTGATCGGTAATACGATATCTGCGTGTTTGGCTGCTGCGGTCCAGTAGCATTCAGAAACGACGATCATCTCCGGTTTCTGCCATGCTTTAATCAGACGATTAGTATCCTGGTGATGGGTAAAGTTACCGCCACCCGCCCACCAGATCATTTTGATATTCGGATACGTTTGTTCTTTACCGTTATGCTGATATTTGCTGCCAGGATTTTCCAGCGCATCGACGATACGGGCAACAGGAATCGCCGTCATTCCGCCATCATCAGCGGCCTCGCTGGCCTGTCCGGCAATCGCCGCAGACATTTCTGGTAGCACGCCGCCAACACGCGTCGGGTTGCCACCGTTGGAGTAATGATAAGAGAAACCAAACCCGCCGCCCGGTGTACCAATCTGCCCTAACATCGCCGCCAGCGTCACCAGCATCCAGTGTTTCTGTTCACCATATTGCTGGCGCTGAATTCCCCAGCCTGCCATCAGCATTGTGCGATTTGCCGCCATCAGTTCAGCGAGTTTGACTATCTGCGCTTCCGGTACGCCAGTAATTTCCGCCGCCCAGGCCGCGCTCTTCGGCGTATTATCGCTCTTACCTGTCAGATACTCTTCAAACTGCGGATACCCGGTAGTGTATTTTTCAAGGAACACTTTATCGTGTTTGCCTTGTGTCATCAGGGTATGCGCAATCCTAACATCAGTGCCACATCGGTGCCCATATTCGGTGCGATCCAGGTGGCATTATCGCCAAAGAATTCGATGGTTTCGGAGCAGATAGGATCAATGGCAATCACTGGTTTGCCAGATTTTTTCAGCTGATGGAAGTATTCCAGCCCTTGCTCATCGGTACTGCTCCAGGCAATTTTGAGCGTGTTCAGCGGGTTCATCCCCCACAGCACCACCACCTGGCTGTTTTCCAGAATCAGCGGCCAGGAGGTCTGCTGTTCATACACCTCTACAGAACCGACCACATGCGGCATGATCACCTGTGCCGCTCCGGTTGAATAATCGCCGCTATGCCCGGAATAACCGCCCGCCAGGTTCATATAACGTTGCAGTAAGGTTTGCGCTTTATGCAACACGCCAGAAGAACGCCAGCCATAAGATCCGGCAAAAATGGCCGATGGTCCGTTAGCTTTGCGAATGCGATCGTGTTGTTCATGAATCAGTTTTAATGCTTGTTCCCAGCTCACCTGTACATAGGTATCTTCGCCACGACCTTTCACCGGTTGCAGTGGATTATCGAGATAGCTTTTTCTCACCATCGGATGCTGAATACGCGCCGTGGTGTGTACCTGATCCGCCGCCGTAGACTGTAATGAGTTCGGTATGGTTTTCGCCAGCGCGCCTGTCGAAGAAACAATCTTGCCGTCCTTCACTTCTACGTTCATCGCTCCCCAACGGCCCGCGGTGAGAATTTTGCCGCCCTTTTCTTCTGCCCATGCGGGTAGCGGTGCAGCCGATGTCACCACCAGCGTCCCTGCCGCAATACCGCTATGTTTAATAAATTCACGTCTTGTTAATGTCATAACTTCCTCCCTGATCAACGAGGATCACTGTTTCTCGGTAATATCTTTGGCGTTGTACTGGAAGTACCGCGTCAAAATGTCCAGTTCGTTTTCGCTCATGCTGGTTCGCGCCCCCATTCCTTTGGCAATGGACGGCCATGTATTGACGGTGTAATGGTCGGCGGCAATAGGGGCATGGCAGCCAGCGCAATAGGTACCGTCAAGTTTTTCAGCGTATTGCCATAGCGGTTTACGGTCCGCTAATGCGGGATCGATAAGCGCCCCCTGCAAAGACGCCTGACGCCATTGATTGCCGTATTCGTCAGCCTGCCATTCCCCGTTTACCGTTAGCGCCTTGATACCTTCTTCACTTAATGTGGCGAGCGCCAGCCGTTGGCCTGCCGCCAGGTAGAGCGTGTTTTCACTGCCCTGCATTTGATAACCCTGCAACCGAACAATTGGCTGTTTGCCACTGGCATCAACGACGGTAAGATCGGTACCAGGAGTCACGGTAGCCAGTTCGCCTATGCGAGAAGTTTTGAAAGGATAAATATGTGCGCCATTAGTAACTGAAGTAGCGGCCTGACTTTCCAGCTCATGCGCCGCGTTGTCATCCATTTTTATTTCTGGCGGAAAATGGGCAATGCCTTTATGGCAATCGATACAGGTTTCGCCGTCCTTTTGCGCTTTATTATGCATTTTCTGCGCAGATTCACTTTGCGAGGCAATATCCATGGCATCAAAAGAATGGCAACTACGGCAGGTTGCAGAGTCAGTTGCTTTTAATTCTTTCCATACTGTTTCGGCCATTTCCTGGCGATGAGCTTCGAACTTATCATCACTGTCTATTTTGCCGCTAACAAATTCATGATAAATATCTTTAGATGCTTTTAATTTAGCAAATAAATAATCCATCCCTGACTTTGGAATATGGCAATCGGCACATTCCGCACGTATCCCTTTCTGGTTTGAAAAGTGGACAGTTCCCTGATATTCCTCAAAAGGTTTACTCATCGAGTGGCAGGAAAGGCAAAATGCGGTATCCGACGTTTTATGTAAGGCTTTTTGCGCCAGCAATAACCCGCCGCCACCAACCACAACCGCTATCAGCAAAAACAATAACCCAATGCGTTTTTTCCCTCGCATAGATTCCTCTAATTAAATTCCAGGACACCGATACCATTGTATAAATAAATACACAACGAATTGACTACTTGCTTAATTCGGCACAACACTGCCTGAAATAATCGATAAAGAATATGATTTATTACAATGTAATCATTAATTGCTAAGGAATAACCCAGTTGTTATTTAGAATATATATTTGTCAGTTTTGGCAATTTAAATCACATAATGAATGTGAATATATAAAATATTTTTAGCACAACGCTATGCGCACTGTCACCCGCTCAACAGATCACGGCAATCGTTCGTTTTTTATACTGCTCAGGGATAAAAAAAGGCCCCTGTTGAAATTGCAGGGGCCTGGTACGAGCAAGCATCATATTGGGCGACATGATGCAACGGTAAAAATCATTTGGCCTGATGGCGTTCAATGATTCCTTTCATTTCAGCAACCGCCGCCCCGTCTACGACATAACGCGAATACTCGTCCGCGTGTGCATCTGATGACATGGACAATCCTTGATTACGATAACGCATCGGTGAGGCTTGCCACGCTCCCGCGGAGCTATGGACTTCCAGCACTCCGGCATCGAGGAAGTGGTGCAGGTTTTCCGCACGGACTCCTGCTCCGGCCATAATGATTGGAGCATCACGATGGGCAATAAGTTCCATAATTTTTGATAAACCTTGCAGTGCGTCTGACTTTTGCCCTGATGTCAGTACCCGGGCAATGCCCAATTCCGTAAGATTATTGAGTGTATTTAAAGGGTTAGCGCACATATCGAAGGCACGATGAAAAGTCACTGCCAGCGGACCGGCAGCAGCCATTATTTTTTCCATTCGTGGCATATCGACATTCCCGTCAACATCGAGAACGCCCGTCACCAGTCCAGGAAAACCTAATTCGCGGACTGTGCGCACATCTTCAAGAATGGCGGCAAACTCACCGTCGCTGTAGCAAAAATCACCACCGCGTGGGCGGATAATCGGATGCACTGGGATCGTCACCCGCTGGCGCACGGATTTCAGTACCCCCAACGACGGCGTTAAGCCCCCCTCTTTTGGAGCTGCGCATAATTCAACTCTGTCAGCGCCGTTTTGCTGCGCCGTTAGCGCGCATTCCATGCTGTAACAGCAAATTTCCAGTAATGCCATTTTTGCTCCTTAGTTACGCCGACTGCTCGCTGGCAACGATCTCTTCAATGGACCACGGATGAAACTTAATGGTTGTTTTACCATCGGTGACCGCCAGCGTCGGATTCGGTAATCGTTCATGCTCACCTTTTGGCGAACTGGTTTTAACTGAGATCCCCGGCAGGCTGAGTCCTTCATCAGAAAGCAATGCCAGCGCACGGGCATTCAGCGTTTCTGGATCACCCGGTAGAACGATTTCAATATGTTCCCAACCTTCGTGCGGGTAACGTTTTTCCCCGGGCCACGGTAGCTCCACAATGGAAAACTGCCAGTGCGCAACCTGTAGCGGTTCATGCAATTTAAACAGACAAATCGGTCTGCCATTGATCATATTTTCTGACAAAAGCTCGCCGCACTGTTCAAACCCGCGACGCCAGCGTTCAGCGGTGACGTTTTGATGGCAACGCAAGGAAATGTGATCGGCAGTCAGCGGAGTGATATCCAACCCCAGACGGCGGGAAAGTTCATCTAATGCGTGGGTAAATCGCGGTAAATCCGATGCAATATCCTGCAGCTCGTCGATAGATTGCCAGTTCGCCATAATCACTCTTCGTCTTTCATTAAAAGCGCTAATTTACCCTGTTGCCCTGCGCCAACCAACCGCTGATTTCACGCCGCTTCTGATGCAATGGTGAAAACGGCAATACGCCACGCGCACGTTGCTGACGAAAACAGCCATTTGCAGTATACTCCCGCCCTAATTTCTTTAACTGGTGCGGGCAATTTTTGCTCGCTTCATCAATGTAAGGTATTCCGGTGAATATTCAGGCTCTTCTCTCAGAAAAAGTCCGTCAGGCCATGATTGCGGCAGGCGCGCCTGCGGATTGCGAACCGCAGGTTCGTCAGTCAGCAAAAGTTCAGTTCGGCGGCTATCAGGCTAACGGCATGATGGCAGTTGCTAAAAAACTGGGTATGGCACCGCGACAATTAGCAGAGCAGGTGCTGACTCATCTGGATCTTAACGGTATCGCCAGCAAAGTTGAGATCGCCGGTCCAGGCTTTATCAACATTTTCCTTGATCCGGCATTCCTGGCTGAACATGTTCAGCAGGCGCTGGCGTCCGATCGTCTCGGTGTTGCTACGCCAGAAAAACAAACCATTGTGGTTGACTACTCTGCGCCAAACGTGGCGAAAGAGATGCATGTCGGTCACCTGCGCTCTACCATTATTGGTGACGCAGCAGTTCGTACTCTGGAGTTCCTCGGTCACAAAGTGATTCGCGCAAACCACGTCGGCGACTGGGGCACTCAGTTCGGTATGCTGATTGCGTGGCTGGAAAAGCAGCAGCAGGAAAACGCCGGTGAAATGGAGCTGGCTGACCTTGAAGGTTTCTACCGCGATGCGAAAAAGCATTACGACGAAGATGAAGAGTTTGCCGAGCGTGCACGTAACTACGTGGTAAAACTGCAAAGCGGTGACGAATATTTCCGCGAGATGTGGCGCAAACTGGTCGACATCACCATGACGCAGAACCAGATCACCTACGATCGTCTGAACGTGACGCTGACCCGTGATGACGTGATGGGTGAAAGCCTCTACAACCCAATGCTGCCGGGTATCGTGGCGGACCTGAAAGCCAAAGGTCTGGCAGTAGAAAGTGAAGGCGCGACCGTTGTATTCCTTGATGAGTTCAAAAACAAGGAAGGCGAACCGATGGGCGTGATCATTCAGAAGAAAGATGGTGGCTATCTCTACACCACCACTGATATCGCCTGTGCGAAATATCGTTATGAAACACTGCATGCCGATCGCGTGCTGTATTACATCGACTCCCGTCAGCATCAACACCTGATGCAGGCGTGGGCTATCGTCCGCAAAGCAGGCTATGTACCGGAATCCGTACCGCTGGAACACCACATGTTCGGCATGATGCTGGGTAAAGACGGCAAACCGTTCAAAACCCGCGCGGGTGGTACAGTGAAACTGGCAGACCTGCTGGATGAAGCCCTGGAGCGTGCACGCCGTCTGGTGGCAGAAAAGAACCCGGATATGCCAGCCGACGAGCTGGAAAAACTGGCTAACGCGGTTGGTATTGGTGCGGTGAAATATGCGGATCTCTCCAAAAACCGCACCACGGACTACATCTTCGACTGGGACAACATGCTGGCGTTTGAGGGTAATACCGCGCCATACATGCAGTATGCTTACACGCGTGTATTATCCGTGTTCCGTAAAGCAGAAATTGACGAAGAGCAACTGGCTGCAGCTCCGGTAATCATCCGTGAAGATCGTGAAGCGCAACTGGCAGCTCGCCTGCTGCAGTTTGAAGAAACCCTCACTGTGGTTGCCCGTGAAGGCACGCCGCATGTGATGTGTGCTTACCTGTACGATCTGGCCGGTCTGTTCTCTGGCTTCTACGAGCACTGCCCGATCCTCAGCGCAGAAAACGAAGAAGTGCGTAACAGCCGTCTGAAACTGGCACAACTGACGGCGAAGACGCTGAAGCTGGGTCTGGATACGCTGGGTATTGAGACAGTAGAGCGTATGTAATCGCGTTATACGGCAACAGCCGATGTCATTGCAGACATCGGCTTTTTTATCATTAACGATAATTTACAATCACTTCATTCCGTTGAATCTTTAGCGGCGGAATTAACCGCCCACCGCCAGGCACTTCCCAGATAAAGCGCAACGGTTCTGCCGCCGGTATACCGGAAAAGGCCACGGTGGTTCCACTCTGCCCCTCTAATTCGACACAACGAGATTGTGAACACAAGCGAACCCGCAGTCCTGCAGGTGTCGGACCGATAAGCTGATAACGCCACGCCACCAGCGTCATCAATCCTGCAGCAGGTTGTCGAGTAGAAAGAGGCGCTGACGACATCGACTCACCACGGTGATTCAGCGTAACGCCCACACTACTCGCCTGCCACATCCCCTCCCCGGCGGCTTGCACCAGCAGCGGAAACAATAATATTGCTAATAAAGTTCTCATCATTTACCACCAATTGTCGCCGTCATGCGGATATGTCGGTTATCAGATAGTTCCAGATTCGACAGCACCACTAACTGCGGCAAGCTGCGGCGCAGGAAGCGAGACAATAATGGTCGCAGCGCGTGGTTCACCAACAGTACCGGCGGCGCACCCAACATCTCCTGACGGGATAGCGCTTCCTGAGTTTGCGCCAACAAGCGATCCGCCAGCCCTGGCTCCAGTCCCCCCCCGCCCTGCAATGCCTGTAGCAACAAACGTTCCAGCGGTGTATCGAGGCCAATAACATGGACTTCATCTTTGCCAGGAAACCACTGCTGGGTAATCGCACGTCCCAACGCCACGCGCACGACAGCGGTTAATTCATGCGGATCGCTCTGGATGGGCGCATGTTCCGCCAGCGTTTCGAGAATGGTGCGCATATCGCGAATCGGCACTTTTTCATCGAGCAGATTTTGCAGCACTTTATGCAGTGTGGTAAGCGTGACGACGCCAGGAACGAGATCTTCCGTCAGCTTTGGCATCTCCTGGGCGACGCGATCCAGCAGCTGTTGCGCCTCCTGACGACCAAACAGCTCTGCGGCATGCTGGCTAATGAGGTGGTTAAGATGCGTTGCCACCACCGTGCTGGCCTCAACCACGGTGTACCCCTGAATCTGCGCCTGTTCTTTAAGCGCACTTTCAATCCAGATAGCATTCAGGCCAAATGCCGGATCAACGGTCGCTTCACCAGGTAATGTTCCGGCGGCAGTGCCTGGATTAATTGCCAGCCAGCGCCCCGGATAAGCATCACCACTCCCCATTTCGACACCTTTCATCAAGATACGATAGCGGGCTGGTTGCAAATCCATATTGTCGCGAATGTGTACCACTGGCGGCAGAAACCCCATCTCCTGGGCAAATTTCTTGCGGATACTGCGTATACGGCCCAACAACTCACCATCCTGCTGGAAATCGACCATCGGGATCAGTCGATAACCCACTTCCATTCCCAGAGAATCTTCCAGTTGTACATCGTTCCACGTCGCTTCGACAACGGTATTATTCTCTGCCATTTTTACCGGTTTTGGTTCAGCAGGCGCTTTTTGTTCACGTCCGCGGATCCACCAGGCCAGCCCCAGCAATCCGGCAGTGAACAGCAAAAATACCAGGTTCGGCATTCCAGGCACCAGGCCGAGTAAACCGAGCACGGCGGCGCTTAATAACATAACGCTCGGATTACTGAAAAGCTGATTCACCATCTGCTCGCCAACATCCTGATCGGTGCTGACACGTGTAACGATGACGCCCGCGGCGGTAGAAATCACCAGTGCCGGGATTTGTGCCACCAGACCGTCGCCAATGGTCAATAGCGTATAACTTTCCGCCGCGTGCCCCATGCTCATGCCATGTTGCAGCACACCGACCAGCAATCCGCCGACAACGTTAATGACCATGATGAGGATCCCGGCGATGGCATCGCCGCGAACAAACTTACTTGCCCCGTCCATCGAGCCGTAAAAATCGGCTTCCTGAGTCACTTCGGAGCGGCGTTTTTTCGCTTCATCTTCACCAATCAATCCGGCGTTAAGGTCGGCGTCAATCGCCATCTGCTTACCCGGCATACCATCGAGAACAAAGCGCGCGCCCACTTCCGCAATACGCCCGGCACCTTTGGTGATAACCATAAAGTTGATGATCACGAGAATGACGAACACCACGATACCGATAGCGAAATTGCCACCAACGAGGAAGTGACCGAACGCTTCGACCACCTTTCCAGCCGCCGCCGCGCCGGTATGCCCTTCCATCAAAATGATACGGGTTGAAGCCACGTTAAGTGCCAGACGCAACAGCGTGGTAAACAACAGGATGGTCGGAAACGCAGCAAACTCGAGCGTGCGCTGGGTAAACATCGCCACCAGCAACACCATGATCGACAAGGCAATATTGAAGGTAAACAGCAGGTCGAGTATGAATGCGGGCAGTGGCAGTACCATCATCGACAAGATCAACAGGATCAAAATCGGTCCGGCAAGGATCTGCCATTGTGTCGATTTCAGGTTTGCAGGCAGGCGCAGCATCGCGGCCAGATTACTCATGGGTCGGTTTCTCGTTAATAAAATCCAAGGCTTCCGGCACCGGAAGATGAGTAGGTTGTACAGGGCGCTGTCCACCAGCCAGACGCCAGCGTTTCAGTTGCCAGACCCAGGCCAGCACTTCCGCCACCGCGGCGTACAGTTGACCCGGGATTTGTTGACCGATCTCCGCATGTCGATACAGCGCACGCGCCAGCGGCGGCGCTTCAAGCGTCGGGACGTTATTTTCAGCGCCAATTTCACGAATGCGCAGCGCGACCAGCCCTGCACCTTTAGCGACCACTTTCGGTGCGCTCATTTTGTTTTCGTCATACTGCAACGCTACCGAATAGTGGGTCGGGTTATTGACAATGACATCCGCTTTCGGCACATCGGCCATCATCCGACGCCGTGCGGCCGCTCGCTGCATCTGACGGATCCGCCCTTTAACATGGGGGTCGCCTTCGCTTTGTTTGAACTCATCACGAATATCCTGCCGTGACATTCGCAGCTTTTTCAGGTGGCTGAAGATTTGGAAAAAGACGTCAAATCCCACCATTGGAATGACACCAAGCACCACCAGCAGCGCGCATAGCCCTACCAGATCCATCGCATTACCCATGGCGGTAATCGGAGACTCGGCCATTAAGCGCATCATCTGCGGCCAGTGATGCCAGAGAAAAAACCCCGTCACGCTGCCAACCAGGATGGTTTTCAAAATTGCCTTAAGCAACTCCGCGCCAGTCTGTGCCGAGAACATCCGTTTAATGCCCGGTAGCGGGTTGAGTTTGGAAAACTTCGGCTGCAAGGATTTTCCGCTAAATACCAGCCCCCCCAGCATAACCGGAGAAATAATCGCCACCAGCACCACGCCGCTAATCAGCGGTAGCAGCGCCAGCATGGCTTCTCTGATCAGCAGAATAATCTGCCCGAGGATCAGATTCGGGTCATTGATAATACTGTGATCAAAATGCAGCCCTGCGGAGAGCATGCCCGACAATCGACGGGCCAGCGACACACCGCCAAACCAGATAACACTAACGCCCACCAGCAAAATCAGCAGTGAAGTCAGTTCGCGGGAACGCGGGATTTGCCCCTCTTCCCGCGCTTTTTCTAGTCGGTGAGGTGTGGGGGCTTCTGTTTTGTCGTCGCTCTCGTCAGACACGTCGCCAATCCTGGAAAGAGTATTAAGCGTAAATGATGCCAGAGCGCAAAGTGTTCAATGGTTTGAGTAAGGGGCAAAACAGGCGGGATTTAGGGCTTTTGCCACAGCACATCAGGCATGGTGACATGTTTGTCGGGTACGGCGTAAACGCCTTATCCAACCTTGAAGATCTGATGTGACGCGGCCACGTCACATCAGGCAATACAAATCAAAATCCAAGACTATCCAACAAATCGTCCACCTGATCCTGACTGGCTACCACACCGGCTTTGCTGGTATCGACCTGAGGTCCATTAAGCAAACTCTGGTTTTCACGTTTTGGACGCGACTCCTGTTCCGGGATGTTTTCCAACAGCACCATCAGCAACTGACGTTCGATCTCCTGAATGACATCCATCATCCGCTTAATGACCTGTCCGGTGAGATCCTGAAAATCCTGCGCCATCATGATTTCCAGCAGTTGCGCGTTAGTAAAGCTGGTATGTGCGGGGACATCTGCCAGAAATTGCCGCGTGTCTGTTACCAGTTCACGGGCGTCGGCAAGGTCAATCGGATCGGCAAACCAGTCATCCCAACGTTGGGTTAACGCTTTTGCTGATTTCTCCATTTGATCCTGATGCGGTTGTGACGCCTCAACACTGTTCAGCGCCCGCTCCGCAGCCTGGGCGGTCATCTGCACAACATAGTACAAACGATCGCGCGCATCGGGGATAGCTTCCGCGGCTTCGGCAATGGCCTGATCCAGCCCCAGTTCCCGCAAACTGTCGCGCAGCATACGCGTCAGGCTGCCGATGCGCGCAATGATATCGCCAGCTGAATGCTCGTCAGCAGGTTTGATTGATGGTTGCATCATAGTCGCATCCTCACATGCCCAGTTTCTCAAAGATTTTGTTGAGTTTTTCCTCCAGCGTCGCGGCGGTAAATGGTTTCACCACATAGCCACTGGCCCCCGCTTGCGCCGCAGCAATGATGTTCTCTTTCTTCGCTTCTGCAGTCACCATTAACACTGGCAATGCCGACATCGCGCCATCCGCACGAATCGTTTTCAGCAACTCCAGGCCATCCATATTGGGCATGTTCCAGTCGGAGATAACAAATCCATAACCGCCTGCCTGCAACTTATTGAGAGCGTCGAGGCCATCTTCCGCTTCCTCAACATTATTGAATCCCAGCTCTTTCAGCAGGTTACGCACTATGCGTCGCATGGTGGAAAAGTCATCCACAACCAAAAATTTAAGTTCTTTATCCGCCATTTCACACTCCTGATTTAAATACGTATCGCCTGTCCGGCACTAATTTTTGCCAGCATTTGCTGACTTACCTGGCTAAGATCGACCACTTCGCAGACACCACCCATATTGATGGCCTCGCGCGGCATGCCGAACACCACGCAACTTGCTTCGTTTTGCGCAAGGGTCCATGCCCCCGCCTGACGCATCGCCAACATTCCCGCCGCGCCGTCGTTGCCCATACCGGTTAGGATTACCCCAACCGCATTACGCCCCGCCTGTTTGGCCACAGAATGGAACAACACATCTACCGATGGCCGATGGCGATTAACCGCCGGGCCATCGTGAATTTTGATTTGATAATTTGCGCCACTACGCGCCAGCTCCATATGCCGATCGCCCGGCGCGATATAGGCATGTCCCGGCAAGACGCGCTCTCCGTCTTCGGCTTCTTTAACTCCGATCTGGCAAAGCTTATTAAGTCTGTCGGCAAAAGAGCGGGTGAAACCGGGCGGCATATGCTGGGTAATTAACAGTGCCGGACTGGAAAGCGGCAACGGTTGCAGTACGTGACGAATTGCCTCAGTTCCACCCGTTGAAGCACCAATCGCAATCAGTTTTTCAGAACTCAACAACGGCCCCGCCTTCAGCGTTGTCGGTACCGACAATGGCTTATGTGCTGCAAGGCTCGCCTTTGCTGCCGTACGCACCTTTTCAGCAATCATTTCGCTATATGCCAGCATTCCTTCGCGAATACCCAGTTGCGGTTTGGTGACAAAATCTATCGCCCCCAGCTCCAGCGCGCGCAGCGTAACTTCTGACCCTTTGCCGGTCAGGGAAGAAACCATCACAACGGGCATTGGACGCAAACGCATTAATTTTTCGAGGAAATCCAGTCCGTCCATCCGCGGCATTTCAACATCCAGCGTCAATACATCGGGATTGAATTTCTTAATCAAATCACGCGCAACCAGCGGATCAGGGGCGGTCGCCACCATTTCCATGTCGCTATGGCTGTTGATGATTTCTGTCATGATCTGGCGCATCAGTGCCGAATCATCGACAGATAACACCCTGATTTTGCTCATCGTTAATCCTTACTTAGCGCATACACCGTCTGACCACGCAGCATGAAGCGGCGCTCAAGGTGGCTAAAGTTTTCAGAGTGACCCGCAAACAGCAATCCGTCGGGTTTAAGGAGCGGAACAAAGCGGCGCAAAATCTTCTGCTGGGTAGTTTGATCGAAGTAGATCATGACGTTACGACAGAAGATCGCATCAAACGGCCCCGGCACGGTGTACTGTTTCGCCAGTAAATTCAGCGGGGCAAAATCAACATAGTTCGCCAGCTCCTGACGCACGCGTACCAGCCCTTCATGCGGTCCCGTCCCTCGCATGAAATACCGTTGCAGTTGCTGCGGCGTCAGGTTTTTCAACTCTTCATGGCGATAAATACCGCTTCTGGCTTTTTCCAGCACTTCGGTGTCGATATCGCTGGCAAACACTTTCCAGCGTCCGGGCGCGGTGCCCAATGTATCAGCCAGCGTCATCGCTATGCTGTACGGCTCTTCGCCGGTTGAAGCCGCCGCACTCCATACGCGATACTCGCCAGAACGGCGACGTGCGTGATCCGCGAGCAGAGGAAAATGGTGTGCCTCACGGAAAAATGCCGTCAGATTCGTGGTCAGCGAATTGATAAACGCCTGCCACTCACCGCTGTGCTGATTAGATTCCAGCAAGTTCAGGTAATGACCGAAATCCGCCAGTCCCAGCGCACGCAAACGACGAACCAGTCGGTTGTAAACCATGTCGCGTTTATGGTCAGCCAGAACGATCCCGGCTCGTTGATAGATCAATTGACTTATCCGCCGAAAATGCGCGTCGGAAAGCGCCAGGCGCTCGGTCATCTGTAACAATAAAGACGTTTGCCCACAGGGCAGAGATGAAGTCATAGCGCCTTCTCAATCACTTCAGGATACCACTGGCGCAATTTGTAACTGCGCCGACTCATGTCGTGCTACTTCATGTTCTTCAAGGGTAAATACCGCCACACGCGACGAAAGATGGTCGGCCTGATTCAGTCGTTGCAAATCGTCGCGAAATGCCCAAAAGACATGCCGTTACTGCCAATCTGCAAGATCCCGCAGAGAATCAAAATTAAAAACAGCGTGGTCGAAATTCGAATACGATTAAACATCAACGCTCCCCATCAGGCGGCAATGACCGCTTTAGTAAATACTCGTCAAAATGTTTCCCAGTTTGGATCTTGTTCAGCAATTCGCAGTCGTGGCTGTGCCGGTGGTTGCTCACTGGCAGGACGAGATGGTGTTTGCGGTTTATTGGTGAGTGGGCTGGCTGCCAGACGGAACGCGGAAACCGCTTGCGTTAAACGACTCGCCTGTTCTTCCAGCGCAGCTGCGGCGGCAGCTGATTCCTGCACCAGCGATGCGTTCTGTTGCGTGACGCGATCCATTTCCGAAACCGCCAATGCGACTTGATCGATGCCACGACTCTGTTCATCCGATGCTGATGCAATCTCGCCCATAATGTCAGTCACGCGAGTGACAGCATTGACGATATTGTTCATTGTTTCCCCTGCGCTTTCGACCAGCACCGAACCGGTATCAACGCGCGAGACGGAGTCTTCAATGAGGGCTTTGATCTCTTTTGCCGCCTGGGCGCTGCGACTGGCAAGATTACGCACTTCGCCCGCCACCACGGCAAAACCACGGCCTTGTTCACCCGCTCGCGCGGCTTCAACAGCGGCATTCAGCGCGAGGATATTAGTCTGGAAGGCAATACCATCGATAACGCTGATAATGTCGGCAATTTTCTTCGAACTATCGGCGATCTCATGCATCGTTTTCACTACGCCATCCACCACTTTGCCGCCGTGCTGGGCGGTGTCGGAGGCACTTTGCGCCAGTTGCGAGGCCTGGCGGGCGTTATCGGCGTTTTGCTTCACTGTCGCGGTGAGCTGCTCCATGCTGGCGGCAGTTTCTTCCAGCGCGGATGCCTGCTGTTCAGTACGGGAGGAAAGATCGGTGTTGCCCGCCGCAATTTCACGGGTACCGGCATAGATGGCATCTGAACCTTCGCGCACATGAGTGACGGTGTCAGTCAAAGAGCGTTGCATATGTGAAACGCTCTGCGCCAGGTCGCCCATTTCACTGCGCCCGTCAATGGTCAGGGTATTCGCCAGGTTACCACCGGCAATTTCGCGAATATGCGCAATAATTTTTGCCAGCGGTGTAAGCAACATACGGCGAATGCCGTACCACGCCACCAGCAGAATCAATACCACCACCAGCGCGATAACCGCCAGTTGCCACTGGGCAAATCGGTAATCATCTGCGTTGTCAGTGACGATATCGCGATACAGTTTTTCACTGCTGAGGGCGTACTGAGCAAACGCTTCGCCCATTGCATTTTGCATTCCCTGGGTTGGCTGAGCGAAATAAGCTCCAGTATTGCCATAATCAAGATAATCAATCAGTTCAGTTAACGCTGTGTGATAGTTTTTATATTTTTCATCAATATTACGACTGGTAGCGACCATTTCAGGTAACGGTGCCATGCTTTTGAATTTTTTATAATGAGTCGCGGCCTGGGCCAATGTTTTCCTGGCACTATCGAGCAACTCAACTTTGGCATTACTTTGCTGATTGGATGAATCCATCATCATCCGCACCGCTGAACGACTCAGGTTAATGCGCGTTTGTAGCATTAAATCCCATGTTGACGTCAGCTCGCCCTGCTGTTCCCGTAATTGATTGGAAACCACAAAGCTCTTCTGGCTATGGTGAAGGGAAGAAAAAAACAGACTGCCGGAAATAAGCTGTAACAGTGCGAATACCCCCAGCACCATTACCAACAGCGTGACTACGCGGATACGGTTAATCATAAGGCACCTTCCTGAAAACAAGTTGATCTCGTTATCGGCAAGGAGGGGGGAAACTTTATTGCTGATGCCACCCGCCGCGAAATTGAAATAAAAAACCCGATGCGCAGATCATCGGGTTCATTTCAATTGAGGACATCGGGAGAATTACGCCACTTCTGACGCCGCGCTATCTAACAGCGCCATCTCTTCGCTGTTCAGCAGTTTTTCGATGTTCACCAGAATCAACATGCGGTCGCCCAGTGCGCCCAGTCCTGTGAGATATTCGGTTGAAAGCGTCACGGCAAATTCCGGTGCCGGACGAATTTGCTCCGCCGTCAATGAAAGCACGTCTGAGACGCCGTCAACCACGATGCCGACCACCCGCTGTCCGAGATTCAGGACGATAACTACCGTGTTGTCGTTATAGTCCACATCCACCTGGCTGAACTTAATTCGTAAGTCAACAATCGGCACAATAACGCCGCGCAGATTCGTGACGCCTTTGATAAACGCTGGCGTGTTCGCAATCCGTGTCACCTGATCGTAGCCACGGATCTCCTGCACTTTCAGAATATCAATACCGTACTCTTCATCACCAAGGGTAAATACCAGAAATTCCTGGCCTGACGGCTCGCTGGCCAGCTTTGTTACATTCGTCATACCGGTCATATTGTTACCTTTTTACTCATTCAGGCGGCGGTGTTCGCCATACGTTGTTCGCGGTTTATCGCCTGCAAGGCGGAGACATCAACAATCAGTGCCACGCTGCCGTCGCCAAGAATGGTCGCAGCAGAAATGCCGGGGACTTTGCGATAGTTACTTTCAAGGTTTTTAACCACAACCTGGTGTTGACCAATTAATTGATCCACTAGCAAGGCGTAGCGGCGACCGCCACTTTGTAAGATCACCACAATTCCCTGGGTGGCTTCGGTTTTCGCGCCCGCGACGTTGAACACTTTCCACAGTTCGACGATAGGCAGATATTCACCCCGCACTTCCAGCACCCGCTCGTCGCCAGCCAGTGGATGCAGATCGGCTTCACGGGGTTGCAGTGATTCCATGACAGCATTCAGCGGCAGAATGAAAACTTCATCCGCAACGCGTACGGACATGCCGTCAAGAATTGCCAGCGTCAGCGGCAGTAAAATGCGGATCGTAGTGCCAGTACCCTGCATCGACTGGATCTCGACATGACCGCCCATCTCCTGGATATTACGTTTAACGACGTCCATGCCGACGCCACGCCCGGAGACGTCGGTGACCTGCTCCGCCGTGGAGAAGCCAGGTGCAAATATCAGCATTGCAACTTCGTCGTCGCTCATGTTTTCGCTGACGGTCAGACCTTGCGAGGCCGCTTTTGCCAGAATTCGTTCACGGTTTAGCCCCGCCCCATCGTCGGTCACTTCAATGCAAATGTTGCCGCCCTGATGTTCGGCAGACAGAATTAAATTTCCGACGCTGTTTTTACCTGCAGCGAGCCGTTTTTCTGGCAGTTCAATACCGTGATCGAGGCTATTGCGTACCAGGTGGGTCAGCGGGTCGATAATGCGTTCAATCAGGCTCTTGTCGAGTTCAGTAGAACTGCCCACCAGCGTCAGTTCTACCTGCTTGCCGAGTTTTCCCGCCAGATCACGCACCAGCCGGGGATAGCGACTAAAGACATATTCCATCGGCATCATGCGAATCGACATCACTGATTCCTGCAAATCACGAGCGTTACGTTGTAACTGCCCCATGCTGGTAATCAAATCACCATGATTAACCGGGTCCAGTTCACTGGAGCGCTGAGCAAGCATGGACTGGGTGATGACCAGCTCGCCGACGAGGTTAATTAATTGATCAACCTTTTCTACCGCTACACGGATGCTGGTGGATTCACTGCTGCGCGTCGTTTTTTCCCGCTCCACGCGACCGGTTGGCGCTTGTTCGGCTGCCAGTTTAAGCACTGGTGGGGTGGATATTTTTGGCGAGACGTCTACTGTTTCAAAGGTAATCTGACCGGCTTCAATCACAAAACAGAGTACCGCTGTGATGTCATCTTCGGCGATGTCGCCCGGTAATATTGCCGAGAGAGAATCCGCCCCTTTCACCACGTCAGTTAACGTTGTCAGATGCCCCAACTCTTCTTCCAGCAGGTCGACTTCGCCGGCCTTCAGGCGCGAAAGGATAATTCGTCGCGGTGACTGACTACGACTCTGCTCATCTTGCGGTTCACTTTTGGCAACCACACTTAATCGGGTCACTGCAGATGGCGTTTCGCCTTTCGCTTCTAATGCCAGTTGACGCAAGGCCTAGCAGATATAATCGAAGCTGGCGGCATCCGGCTCTTGCGACTGTTTATAAGCGTCGAGCTGTTCTTGCATGATGTCCTTCGTTTCCAAAAACAGATTGATAATGTCGGTGTTGAGTTGCATCTCACCTCGTCTGGCTTCATCGAGCAGGTTTTCCATCAGATGCGTGGTTTCCTGCAAAACGCTGAAGCCAAAGGTTCCTGCCCCTCCTTTGATCGAGTGGGCAGCCCGAAAGATGGCATTCAACTGTTCGGCATCTGGCGCTTCCGGCTGCAAAACCAGCAGATGCTGCTCCATATCAGCCAACAGTTCGTCCGCTTCATCAAAAAATGTCTGATAAAAATCGCTTATATCCATGCTCACGCTGTCACCTCGGTTCGGCTGATGGCATTGTGGGAACACTGACCTGTGGTGCAACCTCAGGTTTTTCCAGGGCGCTTACTGGCTCATTCTGGCTTTCGGCGTTTTCATGCAAAATGGCCTGTTCGGCGTGTTTGTTCAGTACCAGCAGGCTGATGCGACGGTTGATGGCATCATCAGGTCCGCGATCGCTTAAGCGCATCGTTGCCGCCATGCCGACGACACGTAACACTTTGCCGCCATTCAACCCGCCAACCATCAGTTCGCGGCGGGATGCATTGGCCCGATCGGCAGAAAGCTCCCAGTTGCTATATCCTTTCTCACCACTGGCGTAAGGGAAATCATCGGTATGACCCGAAAGGCTAATACGGTTGGGAATACCATTCAGAACGGGCGCGATGGCGCGCAGAATGTCGCGCATATAGGGTTCGACGTCGGCACTGCCGGTTCTGAACATCGGGCGATTCTGGCTATCGATGATCTGAATACGTAGACCTTCCTGGACCAGATCGATTTTGAGATGTGGACGTAACGCCCGCAGTTTCGGATCGGACTCTATCAATTGGTCGAGATCGCCACGCAATTTCCGCAATCGACTTTGCTCCATGCGTTTTTTCAGCTCTTCGATGTTCGGCTGCTTATTCACTTCCCCCTGGCTTTGGGTGTAATCATCACCACCGCCGGGAATTGGGCTTTCACTATTAGAAATGCGATCGCCGCCCGTAACCGCTGTCGCCAGCGGAGTCCGGAAGTACTCCGCAATCTGAATCAGCTCTTTTGGACTGGAGATAGAGATCAGCCACATCACCAGAAAAAAGGCCATCATTGCGGTCATAAAGTCGGCATAAGCAATCTTCCACGATCCATGTGCTGCCCCGTGGCTTTTGGCTTTGCGTCGTTTGACGACAATAATCGGATGCGCTTGATTCTTCATGCTTCCTCGGTTGTCGTCTGTTGTTGCGGATTTTTCACCGCACGCACATGCTCTTCCAGCTCAATAAACGACGGACGTTCGCTGGAATAGAGCGTTTTGCGACCAAACTCAACGGCGATAGGCGGTGCGTAACCGTTCAGATTAGAAAGCAGAGTGACTTTGACGCACTGCATCATTTTGCTGGTTTCGGCGCTTTTCTGACGTAAAACACTCGCTAATGGGGAAATAAATCCGTAAGCCAATAAAATACCGAGGAAAGTCCCCACCATCGCATGAGCGATAAGCGCCCCCAGCTCGGCGGCAGGACGATCGGCTGAACCTAACGCGTGAACGACCCCCATTACAGCCGCAACAATACCAAACGCCGGAAGTGAGTCCCCGACCAGCGCCAGACTGTTCGCCGGGACTTCTGCCTCGCTTTCGTGCGTCTCAATCTCTTCATCCATCAGAGCTTCGATTTCGAAGGTGTTCATGTGACCACTGATAATCAGGCGCAGATAATCGACGATAAATTCAAGCATGACGCTATCCGCAAGGATGCGTGGGTAGCTGGCGAAGATCTCACTCTCACGGGGATTTTCAATATCGCGTTCCAGCGAAAACATCCCCATCTGCCGCGATTTCGCCATCAACCGATAAAGCAGAGCCAGCAGATCCATATACATTGCTTTGGTGTATTTGGAGCGACGAAACAGCAACGGCAGCGCCTTCAGCGTGCCTTTAATCGCTTTGCCATTATTGCCGACGATAAACGACCCAATCCCTGCACCGGCAATAATCACCAGTTCAGCGGGTTGATAGAGTGCTCCAAGGCTTCCACCGGTCATCAAATAACCGCCGAAAACTGTACCGAGAACAACCAGGTAACCTAATAAGATAAGCACGACATCATCCTTCCACTGTTGACCATGACAGGATGTTCAGTCGTCAGGCGTTAACACGCGATAGGGGCAAAAAAAAGCAGCGGTACATCGTTACCGCTGCTGGAATGTTTCGCCACACCGTATCAGTTAAACAGCCTGTACTCTCTGTTCATCCAGCAGTTGTGGGATAATATCGGCAGGATTCTGGGAAAGTTTACGTCTTTTTACTGCCCGGGATGGCGGCTGACATAAGCTGCAGGCAAAGCTGCCAACAGGCTGGTGAGCGTGGGTAATAAAATTGCCGCCGCAGCAGTTGCAGCTGGAAAGTTGCAGTAATCCACTTTCAACAAACCGCACCAATGTCCAGGCACGGGTTAATGCCAGCAGCGGTCCTTCTTCTGCTTGCGGGCACTGTTCAAGGTATAAACGGTAGGCTTTGATCACCGCATCGACGCCATTACACAAGCCAGTTTTCAGTAAAAACTGCCATGCATTACAGAACATCGAAGCATGAACATTTTGTTCCCAGGTCATAAACCAGTCGGTTGAGAATGGCAGCATGCCTTTCGGCGGTGGGCTTCCGCGCAGTTCTTTATAGAGTTTTATCAGACGTCCGCGACTTAACTGTGTTTCGCTTTCCAGCATCTGCAAACGAGCGCCCAGGGTGATCAATTCCATTGCCAGCTGAATATCCCGCGCTTCCTGAACAATGCTTTTTTCACTCATGATCAGGCCCTTTTCTTGCGCAGCGCTTCTTCAGGCTGATTAACATCATTCAGCAAGCGTGTTGAGAGCATGATGCCGGTATGAATTTGCTGGAGATCGTCAACGCGGGAATCTTGCGTCAACTGAGTAATCGTCTGGTGGCTGTCAAAACGGAAGTGACAAACCAGTTGATTGGTTTCTGCCAGCTTAACCATTTGCGGAAGAGTCAGTGCCGCTAACGTTGTCGCCATTTCTTCATTTATGCCGAGACGAAACATAGCGGACGCTTTGTCCTGAACAATCAGACGCTGTGCAAGTAGTAAATATGACAAGTTGATGTCATAAATGTGTTTCAGCAACTCGGAGGTATGCATTATTCCCACCCAGAATAACCAACTTTATTTTTATGCGGTCACACCGCACCCCGTGATGTCGCCGGGAAGCCCCGGTAAAAAATAATTAGCATTAGAATAGTTGCGATAAGCTGCAATAAGCAGACCCACCTTTTTGGTTTAATAAGTCCTTACAAATAGAAGGGGGTCTTTACACTTATCTAAGATTTTTCCTAAATCGACGCAACTGTACTCGTCACTACACGCACATACAACGGAGGGGGGCTGCGATTTTCAATAATGTGTGATGCAGATCACATAAAACGCTCAATTACTTAACATAAATGTATAAGTCATACTTTTGTTTTGGGTGTATTTCAATCTGTTAAAAATTTTTTCGCTACACTGGCAAGCAAAAATGAAACAGGAATAATCGAAATGGGATGTTGCGCACAGTTAAAATAACTCACCGTAAATAATCATCTGCTATAAATAATCGCTTTAATGCAATACCCGATAAGCCATTTTTAAACAAACACTTACCGCACAACAAACTAATTAACTACAAAGAAAGGCAACAATCAACCTAATGTTAATAAAATGTTTTGCATATATTAACCACTTGTTCAATATGGGAAATCAGTACATTATTTTCTTATAAATACAGTTGAAATCATATGATAACCAAGAGTGATTGATTAATTGTCTTTACTAATAATCAGACTAATATTTACCTGTTTAACTGAGTTGGGATTGCGTCGTTTCTCCATTAGGAGTAAAGCTTTAATGTCACCTGAAGTTCACAGAATAAGGAACAGGTTATGAGCTATAGCAATATTCTTGTCGCCGTTGCGGTTACACCGGAAAGTCAGCAACTGCTGGCAAAAGCGGTATCTATCGCCAGGCCAGTAAAGGGACACATCAGTTTAATTACTCTCGCTTCCGACCCGGAAATGTACAATCAATTAGCTGCGCCGATGCTTGAAGATTTACGCAATGTGATGCAGGAAGAAACGCAAAGCTTTCTTGATAAGTTAATTCAGGATGCGGGGTATCCCGTTGACAAGACGTTTATTGCCTACGGTGAGTTAAGCGAACATATTCTGGAAGTTTGTCGCAAACATCATTTCGATTTGGTGATTTGCGGTAATCACAATCACAGTTTCTTTTCGCGAGCATCCTGCTCGGCGAAAAGAGTGATTACCTCAAGTGAGGTCGATGTGCTGTTAGTTCCACTTACGGGAGATTAACCGCACCTACGCAAGCTTAGGAAAGGTAGCAACTTTATCGCGCTGCTGGCTTTCTGCGCTTCGCGGAACTATCTGCTTTAGGTCGCTAATGAAGCACTCCTGCCAGTGGTTAATATCGTTTTTCACGATAACGTCCAGCATTTCTGCATGACGGGAAATACGTTCCGCCAGCGACATAGTCAATGCACGATCCAGCGCAGCTGCAACTTCGTCACGATCGTAGGGATTAACAATTAACGCCGACGTTAACTCGTTTGCCGCTCCCGCAAATTGCGAAAGAACAAGAACGCCCGGGTTAGCAGGGTCCTGAGCGGCAACATACTCTTTTGCCACCAGGTTCATCCCGTCACGCAGTGGCGTCACTAAGCCCACGTCAGAGTAGCGGAATATTTTCATCAGTAATTTACGGTCAAAATGCTGATTCAAATAATAAAGCGGCGTCCAGCCTAATTGCCCATATTTACCATTAATTCGTCCGGCTTCATTTTCGAGCTGATGACGAATATCCTGATAGGCTTGCACATCACCACGAGACGTTGGCGCGATCTGGGTATAACGAATTTTACCGTGATGTTGCGGATATTTTTCCAGTAACGCTTCATAGGCGAGAAAACGCTCCGGCAAACCTTTGGAATAATCCAGTCGTTCGACAGAAAAGATATTTTGTACGTTTTTCAGTTCTGCTTTGAGTTGCGCCAGTTTTGGCGGCAGTGGACCGGCAGCCTGTTTCGCTATTTCTTTCGGCTCAATGCCGATCGGGTAAACTTCCGTTCGAAACGCTTTGCCGCAGGCCGTATGGCTTTTTGCGCTACGTGTCGTGACGCGGGTCAGGTTAGAAAGGCAATCCAGGAACGCCAGACGATCGTTCTCCGTCTGGAAACCCAGCAAATCATAATCACAAAGCTGTTCAAGCAAGGTGTCATATGTCGGCAGCGCGTTGAAGATTTCCGGTGTCGGGAAAGGAATATGCAGAAAGAAACCAATGCGATTATTCACGCCCCGTTTGCGTAATTCATGCGCAAAGGGCAACAGGTGATAATCGTGGATCCAGATAATGTCATCGTCTTGCAACAGCGGCAGTAATTTATCTGCCAGCAACGCATTTACGCGTAGATAGCCATCCCAGGCAGGACGCTGAAATTGCACCAGATCGAGCCGATAATGAAAAGCGGGCCAGAGAACGGCATTGGAGAATTTGTTGTAGTATTCGTCAAGGTCCTGTTCGCTGAGGTTAAAAGAGGCCCACGTAATGTTACCCTTTTTCACCTTTTTTAGCGGCTGATCCTCATTCCCTGTTTCACCGCTCCAGCCAAACCACAGTCCACCTGCGGCTTTCAGTGCCCCCAGTATGCCAACGGCAAGGCCACCGGCACTGGCGGCGTGCTCGTCTGGTGGTGCAATCCGGTTAGATACTACGACTAAACGACTCATAGTCATCACTCCTGTTATTTTCTCTTTTTTGTTGTAATGCGGTGGTTATCATTTCAAGCCAGCTCCAGACATCCGGCACGCCCGCCAGTCGCCATGATGCCTGAGTTGCACCTGTGCCAATTTTTACTGACATTCCGCCCAGCCGGTTAACGACTGCGAAGCCAGATTCATCGGTCAGATCATCGCCCAGAAATACGGGCGTTCGCCCGATAAAGGGAGCTTCCTGCATAAAAGCAGCAATCGCCTCACCTTTACTGGTACCTTTCGGTTTGATCTCGACAACACACTTTCCCTGCTGTAACGCCATTTGTGGCCAGATCTGAGTAATACGTTGCGCTAATGTCATTAATGCGTCTTCATGCTGCGGAGCCTGGCGATAATGCAGCGCAAAAGCCATTCCTTTCGCCTCCAGCTCCGCGCCGGGATACTGGGCGATGACCGTATGCAGTTGCACGCTAATATCACGCGCAATCGCATCCGGCAGATAAACGATATGCGTTTTACCATTGATGTCACGGCGCTCCGCCCCATGCACGCCCGCTAACGGGAAGCGATAAGGTTTTGCCAGTGCGTCAAGCTCCACCATTGAGCGCCCTGAAATCAATGCCAATGCACCATCACTTGCGGTTGCCAGTAGCTGAAGTCCTTGCAGAATAGTGTCAGGCACGACGACTTGATCGGGATGCGGTTTGATTTCCGCCAGCGTTCCATCGAGATCAAAAAACCAGGCATATTTCGCAGATAGTTCAGGGGTTTCGGTTAACGGTTCTGTCACCCGGTTCTCCTCCTTCTCTTTTCTTATTGTGTTGCGCAGAACGCGCTTTACAGACATGTAAGTATAGACAGTGTGACGGGGGTCGCCATTTGCAACGAAGAACAGCCAACCGTTGTGGCGGCTGGCTGTGGTGGGAAAAAACGCTAAATTGTTGTGGAAAAAAGCATCAGACAGTGCGTTTCGCTTTTTGCTTGTAACGGTCGAAAATCACCGCTGCCAGCAGGATTAAGCCGCGAACTACGTACTGTGCGAAAGGAGAAATATTAAGCAGGTTCATGGCGTTTTCCACGGTGCCTAAAATTAAGATACCCGCCACCACATATGAGATTTTTCCGATGCCGCCTTTCAGAGAAACGCCACCTAAAACGCAGGCGGAGATCACAATCAGCTCATAGCCAATCGACGTCATTGGCTGCCCACTGGTCATACGTGAAGCCAGAATAATTCCGGCTATCGCTGATACCAGGCCAGAGAGAACAAAGATAATAATTTTGGTGCGAACAACCGGTACACCCGCCAGACGCGCAGCCTCTTCGTTCCCGCCAATCGCCAGGGTATTACGACCAAAGGTGGTTTTATTCAGCAGCAAGCCAAAGATGATCAAACACGCGACGGTGAGCCAGATTGGCGCAGGCAGACCAAACCAGTTGGCGTAACCAAGGGCAAAGAAGCTTTCATCTTCGATACCGACCGCTTTACCGTCTGAAATGATGTACGCCAGACCTCGAACAATCTGCATCGTTGCCAGTGTCGTGATGAGGGCATTTATTTTCAGTTTGGCGATAACAAAGCCATTGACCAGGCCACAGAGAACGCCCAGCAACAAACCCGCTGCCACGCCAATCCACAGGCTTTCAGTCAGGTTGATAACCACCGCAGTGGTGACACCCGCACAGGCAATTACGGAGGCGACAGAAAGGTCAAAGTCACCGGAAGCAAGGCAGAACAACATGCCACACGCCACCATCCCCGACATAGAAATTGCCAGGCCCAACCCTTTCATATTAATGAAGGTGGCAAAATTTGGGACAAAAATGGCACAGGCGATAAAAAGCACCGCAAACACCACCAGCATGCCGTACTGATCCCAGATACGCCCAAAGCTGAATGACGACTTAGGTGCTCCAGAACCCGATGTAGAAACAGAAGACATCATACTCTCCTTACTCAGGCAACTGCCTGGCTGACTTTAGGCATCGCAAGGCTCAGTGCCTGACGCTCATCTGCCTGCTCGTGTAACAATTCACCGGCGATTTCACCTTCGCGCATCACCACAATCCGGTCGGCAACGCCGAGGACTTCAGGTAAGTCGCTGGAGGCAAACAGCACCGCCACACCCTGCGCCGCCAGCGCATAAATCACGTTATATATTTCGTGCTTAGCACCAACATCAATGCCGCGCGTAGGTTCATCCAGCAAAATGACCTTCATCTCTTCCGATAACCAGCGGCCCAGAATGGCTTTTTGCTGATTTCCACCTGAGAGATTCATAATCAGTTGCTCAGCGCCCGGCGTTTTGATGTTGAGCGAACGAATGTGGTGATCGGCATTGTTTTCTTCCCAACCGTTGTTGATTACACAACCGCCGAGCACATGTTTGCGTCTGGCACTGATGTTGATATTGTCGCGAACGGAGTGCACAGGAATAATGCCTTCCGCTTTGCGATCTTCCGGGCAGAGCATCATGCCTGCGGTAATAGCGTGGCTCGGTTTACGAATATCGATCGGCTGTTGGTCGATATAAACCTGACCGGCGGTGATTTGCGTACCGCCAAACATGCCTTTCATTAATTCGCTACGCCCTGCCCCGACCAGACCAAACAGACCGACAATTTCTCCACTGCGAACCGCCAGACTTATTGGCGTACGCACGCCTGGTGCTTTCACAGCATCAAGACGCAGCCGCTCCTCGCCATAACTACGCGGTTGCCAGCCGTAGATATCGCCAATGTCTCGCCCGACCATCGCCTGCACCAGTGCGTCGTGGTCAACCTGCTGCATATCGGTAAAGGTTTTGACATAACGCCCATCTTTAAAGACGGTGATGGCATCGCTGAGGGCAAATATTTCTTCCATACGGTGAGAAACGTATAAGATCACCCGCCCCTCTTTTCGCAGTTCACGAATAACGCGGAAAAGATTGTCGATTTCGCGGGCAGAGAGGGAGCTGGTTGGCTCATCAAAGGCGATAATTTTGGCGTTACGCGCCAGCGCTTTGGCGATTTCAACCATCTGCCACTGACCAATGGAGAGATATTTCAGCGGCGTGTCCGGGTCAATATCCATACCAAGATGTTTAATTTGTAAACCTGCCTCATAATTCAGCAATGAACGATTCACAATGCCGCCTTTATGCGGCAGCTGGCCGAGATAGATGTTTTCCGCGACGGTCATTTCCGGCACGAGATGCAGTTCCTGGTAAATAATCGCCACCCCCGCGTTAAGTGCTGCGGTCGTGTCGGAAAAGGACATTTTCTGCCCATTAATCACTACAGAACCCGTGGTTGGCGCATAGTTTCCGCTGAGGATTTTTAAGAGAGTTGATTTTCCTGCGCCATTTTCACCCATCAACGCATGAACCTGACCGGCATAGCAGTCAAAACTAATATCCGTCAGCGCCTTAACGCCGGGAAACGTTTTACCGATGCCGCGAAATGAGAGATACGGGGTAGACTGTTGCATAACGTCTCCGTGAATCACTGGTCGTTCACACCCCCTCTGCATCATGCAGAGGGGAATTTTTCCGGCAAATTACTTACCGCCTAAACCTTTTTTCTCCAGTTCTTCTTTAAAGTTGTCACGCGTGATCAGCACCACGTCGGTAACTTCGGTGAATTTGGTCGGTTCAACACCTTTTGCAACCCAGTTGTAAAGCATTTCGCTGGACTTATAACCATGTACGTCCGGGCTTGGCAGCAGGGAACCGTAGAAGCCGGTTGCCTGTGCCTTAGACAGTTCACTCACCGCATCCACACCGTTAATACCGATACCGATGATATCGGCCGCTTTAAAGCCCTGACCTTCCGTCGCGCGTACGCCGCCCAGCACGGTGCTGTCGTTCATACCGACAATCAGCCAATGTTTAACTTCCGGATGTTGAACCAGCATTGAGTTGGCAGCGTCAAATGCCCCCGGGATGTCGTTAGATTTGGTAGGTACCTGATAAATTTGTTTTTCCGGGAATCCTGCAGCTTTCAGCGCATCCATAGACCCCGTAGTACGGCGACGAGCCGTATCCAGTTCGTTGGAGGTAATCGCCATCACCGCGCTTTCTTTGACATCCCAGCCACGTTTCTGCATCTCTTTATACAGTTCCTGGCCCTGACGTTCGCCAATTTTGGTCGCAGCCATCATCACCAGCGGAACGGTATCCATTGGCTTACCTTTGGCGTTAACAAACTGGTCATCCACGGCAATGACTTTCATATCGTAGCCACGCGCTTTCGCCACGATGGCAGAGCCGAGTTTCGGGTCCGGAGTACAAATAACGAAACCTTTCGCGCCACTGGCAGCCAGGCTGTCGATAGCGTTCAATGTTTTTTCGCCATCCGGCACGGCAATCTTAATAACTTCAAACCCTAAATCCTTCCCGGCTTTATCGGCAAACTTCCATTCGGTCTGGAACCACGGCTCTTCCGGTTGCTTCACCAGGAAACCGAGCTTCAGGTTCTCCGCCATAGCGGATTGTGACATAACGGCTGCCAGACCAATGGCTGCCAGGGCTTTAGTAAATTTGTGCATGGTTCTCTCCAGCTTTAGTGTCGTTTTGTGTAGGGCAAAAACGAATGACATTCGTTAAATTAATCGGAAAACAAAGCATTACCTTTTAACTAAAAGATAAGTGACTGTGTTGACATAGTTTTAGCGAGAAATTAATTCTCCATAGGAGAGCAATATCACATCGCAGAATTACAGTGAGAACGTGCATAAATTTAGCGGGAAAAGACATAAGGAAAAGCGAATTTGTCAGACAAATTATCGAGTGCACAGCAGAATAATCCATAAGATTAGCCTGGAAGTCCTTGTTGTCTTTGGTACCCATGCGGGATGTTTTCTTTTTAACCAGTCAATAGGCCTCATTACCTGGCGTTGAGTTTTTGCAATGGTGTAATAACCGCAACTTAAAGATGTGGAAAATGCGCGTCATTCATTTCGCCATTAATTATCACTGTACTCATTAATTAACAGAACACGTATAATGAGAGCCATATCGCAAAAATGAAAAAACGTTTTATAAAATCATTGCTTCATCATGAATTCAAATTCATCGATTAATATCAACAAGATACAAAAAGCACCATCATTAAAATTCATTACAGTTACATTGATTTCATCAATGAAATGTAAAAATATATAAACTTGATGATTTAAGCATTTTCTTATACCCGTTCAGACGTTATTCTTATTTCAGATCATCGTCAGAATTGACTCCACGATCACATTTCGGACCGGCAGAAAGGAATTATTCTGCAAACAGTAATTATGGTGTTTTGATTTATCTTGCACCTCTCCACTTCTGGATATAAGGATATTAGGTATGGCAACCGCTGGAATGCTTCTCAAACTCAACTCTCAAATGAACCGCGAGTTTTACGCATCCAATCTCTACCTTCACCTGAGTAACTGGTGTTCTGAACAAAGTCTGAACGGCACCGCCACTTTCCTTCGCGCCCAGGCACAGAGTAATGTGACCCAAATGATGCGCATGTTTAACTTTATGAAGAGTGTCGGCGCTACCCCCATCGTTAAAGCCATTGATGTTCCCGGTGAAAAACTGAACTCTCTGGAAGAACTGTTCCAAAAAACGATGGAAGAATACGAGCAACGTTCAAGCACGCTGGCGCAGTTAGCCGATGAAGCGAAAGAACTGAATGATGATTCAACCGTCAATTTCCTGCGCGATCTGGAAAAAGAACAGCAGCATGATGGCCTGTTACTGCAAACCATTCTTGATGAAGTGCGCAGTGCGAAACTTGCTGGTATGTGTCCTGTGCAGACCGACCAACATGTTCTGAATGTCGTGTCGCATCAGCTGCATTGATCATACATCGGCGCTAATGCATTGCGCCGATGAAGTTTTTGAGAAACCGCTGCCTCATTTTTTTGAAGCAGCGGTTTTTTAATGGGATTCGCCCTGTGGGGTAAACTTGAGTTCAATCAACGCGATGGCTTTTTGGATTGCCCGCATGGTGACCGGGTCTGCGGCGGCGGGATGGTTAGTAAAGTCGATATTCTTCAGCTGGCTGGACATTTTTTCGCGAACTTCAACGGGCGCGATCACATCGAGAACATCCAGAATTTGTTTGATAACCAACTGGCAAGCAACCACATCAGAAACCAGTTCCTGATCGGCATTCAGCGGCTGGGACATCGTAAACTCCTGATAGCATTTTGAAAGCCGTTATAGTAGCGGCTTCACATCTTCAGCGATAGTCACATCCACCGTCATCAGAACACAAAAAAACCTGCCGGAGCAGGTTTTTTGTTATCGGAACATATTGCCTGGCGGTACGTCTTTGAACGTCTTGCAATAGTTATTGAACATACTTTTCAGGATCTTGCGCAGTTTCATCGCGGTACTCCGACCATTTGTTATACAGGTGTTATTGTCTTTGCGTTTATAATATGACAACCATCACAAAAATCAATCTTTATGTGATGTAAATCACATAAATACCCCTTTAATGTTATAAAAATGATAATCAAAAAGCAGCCCCCCCAATTTCTGACACATATAGATGGCAAGAAATAGCGCCTGCCAGGCGTCTTTTCCGGCCATTGTCGCAGCGCTGTAACGCGTAAAATACTGCTTTCTTTTACTCTTCTGGCTGGACCATGAGACTTCTGATTCTGACTCTTTCCTTAATAACGCTGACAGGATGTACGGTTACTCGCCAGGCCCATGTGAGCGAAGTTGACGCGGCAACAGGTATTGTTCGGTTGGTTTATGATCAGGCTTTTTTGCAGCATGCCCGTACCGATCGTTATGTCAGTCGCGGGATCGCCGATCGCGCATGCCAGCAGGCAGGCTATACCCACGCTATCCCCTTTGGTCAGCCAGTAGGCAACTGTAGCCTCTTTGCGGGTTCCTTATGTTTGAATACGGAATTCACTTTGTCATATCAGTGCCATCATTCCGCCTTCCCTGTCTTTCTCTAAACGTTTTAATCAGCGAGGGGGATCTTCGCTGATTAAATAAATAGCGGTAATGCGTTTTATTCCCATTCGTATTTTTAATAAATGATGTTTATATTTTACCTTTTGCAAATAATAAAATAACAAATTATAGTGACGCTACAGCAACAAATATAACCTTTGTGGAGCACTATCATGCTGAAACCAGAAATGATTGAAAAACTTAATGAGCAGATGAACCTGGAACTGTACTCTTCACTGCTTTATCAGCAAATGAGCGCCTGGTGCAGCTATCATACCTTCGAAGGTGCTGCCGCGTTCCTGCGCCGTCACGCCCAGGAAGAGATGACGCATATGCAGCGTCTGTTTGATTACCTGACTGATACCGGCAACTTACCGCGTATTAATACCGTTGAATCTCCGTTTGCTGAATATTCCTCACTTGATGAATTATTCCAGGAAACCTATAAACACGAACAATTAATCACGCAGAAAATTAACGAACTGGCTCATGCTGCAATGACCAATCAGGACTACCCAACATTTAATTTCCTGCAATGGTATGTTTCTGAGCAGCATGAAGAAGAGAAACTGTTCAAATCGATTATTGATAAATTAAGCCTGGCAGGCAAAAGTGGCGAAGGTCTGTATTTTATCGACAAAGAACTCTCTACCCTCGACACACAAAACTAATGCTCTCCGGCGGCAGGTTTTCTGCCGCCGTTTCAAATCAGTGACGGCAAATCTTACTCTGATCGGTTGAAAAACCTTCTTCTGAAGGTATAAATTTGCCTTTTGCTGCCAGAAACGCCACCAACTCTCCCGCAGTCATCCCTTCTGCCGAGCAGGTGTGAAAACGTGCCTGTTCACCAAAACGCGCTTTAATTGCTGCTTCCAGACTGGCATGCGTATATTGCTCGCCTGATTCAATCATCATATTTAACACTTCATGACCGTGAATAGAGTCCATCGTTCCTCCTCAAAAAAAGCCTAGCGTAGCGATTGCCGCTTATGAAGACTTTGCGCCAGCGCAGAACTGAACGCTTTTTGTTGTACATTTATATTTACATCATATGTAACGTCGGTTTGACGAATCAGCCGTTATGCCTTAACCTGCGCCGCAGATATCACTCATAAAGATCGTCAGGACAGAAGAAAGCGTGAAAAACAGAACTCTGGGAAGTGTTTTTATCGTGGCGGGAACCACAATTGGCGCAGGCATGCTGGCAATGCCGCTGGCTGCGGCAGGTGTTGGTTTTAGCGTCACGTTAATCTTGTTGATTGGGCTTTGGGCGTTGATGTGCTACACGGCGCTATTACTGCTGGAGGTGTACCAGCATGTCCCGGCAGATACCGGTCTGGGCACGCTGGCAAAACGCTATCTGGGACGCTACGGTCAGTGGCTGACGGGCTTCAGTATGATGTTTTTAATGTATGCTCTGACTGCGGCATACATCAGCGGTGCCGGTGAATTGTTGGCCTCCAGCATCAGCGACTGGACAGGTATTTCAATGTCGGCAACCGCTGGCGTGCTGTTGTTCACTTTTGTTGCCGGTGGCGTGGTTTGTGTCGGAACTTCGCTGGTCGATTTATTTAACCGTTTTCTGTTCAGCGCCAAAATTATTTTTCTGGTGGTGATGCTGGTATTGCTGCTACCGCATATTCACAAAGTGAATCTTTTAACCCTGCCGTTGCAACAGGGACTGGCACTGTCTGCAATCCCGGTGATTTTTACGTCGTTTGGTTTTCACGGTAGCGTGCCGAGTATTGTCAGCTATATGGATGGCAACATTCGTAAGCTACGCTGGGTGTTTATAATCGGTAGTGCGATCCCCCTGGTGGCATATATTTTCTGGCAGCTGGCGACCCTTGGCAGCATTGATTCAACAACCTTTATGGGATTGCTGGCTAATCATGCCGGATTAAACGGGCTGTTACAGGCGTTACGCGAAATGGTGGCCTCTCCGCATGTTGAGCTGGCAGTGCATTTATTTGCTGATTTAGCCCTCGCCACGTCCTTCCTCGGCGTAGCGTTAGGCTTATTTGATTATCTGGCAGATTTGTTTCAGCGTTCAAATACCGTTGGTGGACGATTGCAAACTGGTGCAATTACCTTTCTGCCGCCACTGGCGTTTGCACTGTTTTATCCACGAGGATTTGTGATGGCGCTGGGTTACGCCGGTGTGGCACTGGCGGTACTGGCATTGATTATCCCTTCGCTGTTGACCTGGCAAAGCAGGAAGCACAATCCTCAGGCGGGTTACCGGGTGAAAGGTGGTCGTCCGGCGCTGGTGGTGGTGTTTCTCTGTGGTATTGCTGTGATTGGCGTGCAATTTTTGATTGCGGCAGGCTTGTTACCAGAAGTGGGGTGATTAGATAGCCTCAAATTCCTTATTGGGTGCCAGAATTAACGCTGACACCCAATGTGACCTCTTAATGCAGGCAGCACTGCTTAAATTTCTTACCACTACCGCACGGACAAGGATCGTTACGCCCCGGTTTCTCTTCTGCTTTGATAGGTTGCTGAACAGCTTTTTCCTGCGGATGCGCCATCCAGTATGCATGTAAATCAAGCGCCGCCAGTCGAATAGCATCTACGCTCTCTTCAAACGCTTCTGGCGACATCTTCTCTACCCGCTCGAAGTTTTCCTCAGTACCGTGCAGCGCAATCGCATCCAGCGCTGGTTTTAACGAATCGGGCAACGTTGACCAGTCAGAAAGTGCCACGCCCCGCATATAGCCAAAGCACCACTCCTCAACAATCGTCAGCTCGCTGCCATCGACTTCTCGCAAGCCGAATAACGGCTCAAACTGCTCCGGGAATTCGTTCAGACGCTCTGCGGTATCAGCCATATGTTGAAAAGCCAGGTTCATAAAGCGCGTCATCTCTTTCTCTGACGCCCAGCGCGGCACATAGTCAGCCCCACCCCACACGGCAACCAGCCACTGTGCCGGTTCAATCTCTTGCGGAGAACTCAACACCGCCGTCAATAAACCGTCCAGCTCCGCCACATCAAGAATGGCGTGGTCAGTGTTGTATTTGGTCAGAATATCGTCCAGCCATTCCAACTCACTTTCGTTTAACGGTCCTGTTTTCATACGCTTTTCCTTGTGGATCTCAACTCGCCAGCACCTATCTTACATGCCGGTCCGTATCAGAGATACTTTTTGAGTGGCTTTGCCGGTGATTAAAAATTAAGGAGGGTGTAACGACAAGTTGCAGGCACAAAAAAACCACCCGAAGGTGGTTTCACGACACTGCTTATTGCTTTGATTTTATTCTTATCTTTCCCATGGTACCCGGAGCGGGACTTGAACCCGCACAGCGCGAACGCCGAGGGATTTTAAATCCCTTGTGTCTACCGATTCCACCATCCGGGCTCGGGAAGAAAGTGGAGGCGCGTTCCGGAGTCGAACCGGACTAGACGGATTTGCAATCCGCTACATAACCGCTTTGTTAACGCGCCAAATTCTTCAGGCCTTTCAGCCAGACATCCGCTGCCGCCGATGTCTTTTAAACTGGAGCGGGAAACGAGACTCGAACTCGCGACCCCGACCTTGGCAAGGTCGTGCTCTACCAACTGAGCTATTCCCGCACTCATCAAGCAATCAGTTAATCACTTGATTTTATTATCGTCTGGCAATCAGTGCCGCCGTTCGATGCGTTGCATTCTACTTACCTGGCGCGATGAGTCAACGATATTTTTCACCACTTTTGATCGTTTGCTGAAAATTGCGCCGAAACGATCACTGATCAAGCAAATCTGCACGCGCAGCGCTCAAATATTGCAACATTGACCACAGAGTCAGTACCGCAGCCACAAAGAAAAGTGCAATACCGGCGTACTCAACCCAAATGTTCGGACGCCACAGCAGCCAGGCTAACGCCACCATCTGGGCAGTGGTTTTCACTTTCCCAATCCAGGAGACAGCCACGCTACTGCGTTTACCCAACTCCGCCATCCATTCGCGTAGCGCAGAAATAATAATTTCACGGGCGATCATCGTTGCTGCCGGTAAGGTCACCCACCAGCTGTGGTAATGCTCGGTTACCAGCACCATGGCGATAGCCACGAGAACTTTATCTGCGACAGGGTCAAGGAAAGCACCAAACCGGGTACTCTGGTTCCAGCGGCGTGCCAGAAAACCATCGAACCAGTCAGTCAGCGCCGCGACGCAGAAAATGAGCGCGGCGGCAAATGGCGACCAGGTGACAGGCAAATAAAAGACCAATACAAAGAATGGGATAAGGATGACACGGAACAGTGTAAGCAACGTAGGGATATTAAATTGCATAATGACGGGTAACTATCTGTTGTCAGTAAGATTACCCCTATGTTGCTACAGAGACATCAATGTTTCAACGACCAGAAGATCTTTTCTGCCAGACCTTGCGAAATACCCGGCACTTTTGCAATTTCCTCGACGCTGGCGTTACGTAAACCTTGCAAACCGCCCATATATTTCAACAACATTTGCCGACGTTTTAGCCCGACGCCTTCAATGGTTTCCAGGGAACTGGTATTTTTGACCTTCGCCCGTTTTTTACGGTGCCCGCCAATCGCGTGATCGTGTGATTCATCGCGAATATGCTGGATAACATGCAGCGCGGGAGAATCTGGCGGCAAACTAAATCCCTCACCTTCCGGCTCAAAGAACAGCGTTTCCAGCCCAGCCTTACGATCTGCTCCTTTGGCAACACCAAGTAGCAGCGGATGATTTTTATCCCATGAGACATCCAGTTCGGCGAAAACATTTTTCGCCTGCGCAAGCTGGCCTTTGCCGCCGTCAATAAGGATCACATCCGGGATCTTACTGTCGTCGATAGCTTTACCATAACGCCGACGCAGCACCTGATTCATCGCCGCGTAATCATCGCCCGGCGTGATGCCAGTAATGTTATAGCGCCGATACTCCGCACGCAGCGGGCCGTTGGCATCAAACACCACACAGGAAGCGACGGTTTGTTCACCCATGGTATGGCTGATGTCAAAGCACTCCATCCGCTTCACTTCCGGCAATTTCAACACGCTGGCAAGCGCGGTCAGCCGCTGGTGAACGGTAGATTGCTGCGAAAGTTTGCTGGTTAAGGCCGTCGCCGCATTGGTACGCGCGAGTTTCAGATAACGCGCTCTATCGCCACGAGGTTTGGTTTGAACATTAATCTTGCGTCCCGCCAGTTCTGAAAGGGAATCGGCGAGCAGCGTTTTATCGCTAAGATTAAAATCGAGCAGGATCTCACCCGGTAAGGTGCGCATCTGGCTGCCTTGTAAATAGAACTGACCTACGAAGGTTTCCACCACCTCGCTCAGTTCCGTACCACCAGGCACTTTCGGGAAATAGCTGCGGCTGCCGAGCACTTTGCCCTGACGAATGAACAATACGTGGACACAAGCCATACCCGCATCGAACGCCACTCCAATAACGTCAAGGTCGTCGCCGGTATTGGAAACAAACTGTTTTTCGGTGACACGTCGCACCGCCTGAATTTGGTCGCGAATCCGCGCCGCTTCTTCAAACTCCAGATTCTGGCTGGCAGTTTCCATACGACTAATGAGTTGCGTAAGCACCTGATCATCTTTGCCAGACAAAAACAAGCGCACATACTCGACCTGCTGAGCGTATTCTTCTTCACTCACCAGTCCTTCAACGCACGGCCCCAGACAGCGCCCTATCTGATATTGCAGACACGGACGCGAGCGATTGCGATAAACACTGTTTTCGCACTGGCGAATGGGAAAAATCTTTTGCAGTAGCGCCAGTGTTTCACGTACGGCATAGCCATTCGGGAACGGGCCGAAATATTCACCTTTGGCATGCTTCGCTCCACGATGCATCGCCAGACGCGGGTGGGTATCGCCACTCAGGAAGATAAAAGGATATGATTTATCATCGCGTAGCAAAACGTTGTAACGCGGCTGATAAAGTTTGATGTAGTTGTGTTCCAGTAACAGCGCTTCGGTTTCTGTATGAGTAACCGTTACATCAATTTGCTGGATCTGGGCGACCAGCGCTTCGGTTTTGCGCGAAGCGAGGTTGCTACGGAAATAGCTGGAAAGCCGTTTTTTCAGGTCTTTCGCTTTGCCGACATAGATAACCGTACCACCAGCATCGTACATGCGATAAACGCCTGGCTGGCTGGTTACGGTTTTTAAAAACGCTTTTGCGTCAAACTGATCACTCACTGACTTGATAATGTCTCCGCATTACACAGACCATGGCGAATTGCCAGGTGAGTCAGCTCAACATCGCCATGAATGTTTAGTTTACTGAACATACGATAGCGGTAGCTGTTCACCGTTTTCGGACTGAGATTGAGCTGTTCTGAGATCTCATTGACCTTCTGGCCCTTGGTGATCATCAGCATAATCTGCAATTCACGTTCAGACAAACTGGCAAATGGGCTTTCTGTTTTTTCTGGTTCGATCTGGCTTAACGCCATTTGTTGAGCGATATCAGAAGCAATGTAACGCTGCCCTGAATAGACAGAACGAATCGCACTAACGACTTCCTGCGGAGCCGCGCCTTTGCTGAGGTAGCCCGCAGCTCCGGCCTGCATGACTTTCGCTGGTAAAGGGTTTTCTGTATGGACGGTAAGCATGATGATTTTGACATCAGCTGTGGAACGCGCGATTTTACGCGTCGCCTCAAGACCGCCAATGCCCGGCATACTCATGTCCATTAGCACCACGTCAACGGCATTTGCCCGGCACCATTTAACGGCGTCTTCACCGCACGATGCCTCACCGACGACTTTTATACCCTTTATATCTTCCAGAATGCGTCGTATCCCTGCGCGCACCAGTTCGTGGTCATCAACAAGTAGAACGTTGATCAAAGGAATATCTCCAGAAATAGGGATAACGCTACTGATAGTTAGTCATTCGTATATTAGCGGTTTTTATTGCAACTTTGAAACGTTAAAAATGGTGGGTATTCGATTTTTCTCTCGTTTTTGTCAATTCGATTGTCCACAGTTATGGTCACGCCCGTCACCAACGGCTTCCGGGATCGTTTCACAGTAAGCCCGGCGATGAAATGTGACAAAAATTGACTTTATTCAGCAAAAATGAAAATCAGCCCGCTGAATATGTAACATTAATTAACCCGAACAATACGGGCAAAAAACATTCATGATAAAAATATTTATTGGTCATTATATTAACGTATTTTATAGTACTGTTGATATCACGCTCAAAAAACAACCACTGCTATTTTTAGCAAAGCTTATGGTATACTCCGCCGCCTTAACATTTTTCACCGCAAATTTTCATTGCAACATGACGAGGAAAATAAATGAGTACGCCTGATTTTTCTACTGCCGAGAATAATCAAGAACTGGCAAATGAAGTCTCCTGCCTGAAAGCGATGCTGACGCTGATGCTGCAGGCGATGGGACAAGCTGACGCGGGCCGCGTGATGTTAAAGATGGAAAAACAGCTTGCGCTGATCGAAGACGAAACCCAGGCTGCAGTATTTTCCAAAACGGTTAAGCAAATTAAACAAGCCTACCGTCAGTAATATAAAACCGGCTGAGAGCGTGCCTTTCAGCCGGTTTTTGCATCTGGCACGCAGAACAGAAAAGAGATCAAATTAAGCCAGTAGCGGCCGCGTAACAAGCAACCTGCGTCTTATTCGGTGCATTGATTTTTTTCTGCATGTTTTTCTGATGGAAATTGACCGTATTCTCAGAGATTGACAAAATCATCGCTATCTCTGCTGATGTCTTACCTTCCGCCGTCCATTTCAGAATTTCTTTTTCGCGCTTGCTGAAATTCATCTCTGGCGTCATCACTATTTCATCATTTAAACGCATCAGAGCCATCAGACTTTCGCGCACCAGTAGCTGCATTTTTAATTGCAGTTCATCACTAAGAATGGGTATTTCGCGCGTGCTGCAACGGGAAAAGGACAAAAAGCCCAACGCCCGATTTGGCAGCATTAAATACTGAGTGACACCGCGGCGTAAACCATGTGCGCGCGCAGCTTCCCATAACGGCTGTGCTTCGCTGAATAAGTCATCATTCCACATTAAATGGCCCTGACTAAAGTTTTCAGGGTTCAGCACCGGATCAATTGCGAGAAAATTTTTTGCCTGATAATAACTAACCCACGACTCAGGGTAATTGGTGTAGAAAGCCACTTTAGGTCGCGTGAATGGTACCGGGTGGCGAACACATAACGAATAGTAATCGTACTCCAGCTGCTGAGCCTGAAGCTCTATTTCATGGTAGACCTCTTCTGCGGCCTCCATCCTCTGAAAACGCAACAACATCGTGCGAAGCCAGCTGAAAAAATCCGTATCCTGCATAGTAAACCGCAACGCCCCTGAGAGTGAGTATCATTTATAATGATAATTCAAACTATCACATAAATAAGATTTATATATAATTTATATTATTCAGGCAATGAATTACTTTTGCAAGCCATCGCATTCTCTTATGTTATTAATGAGTTATGCTGATTTGTTAAGCAGTTTTATCACGTTTGAAATGGCGTCCCGCCCCGACTGGTGAATCGTCGGGGCTGATTTTTTCTTATTATTGCAGCAGAAACTTCTCCAGGAACTGGCGGGTGCGAGGCTGCTGAGGATCAGCAAATAACGCTTTTGCTACCCCCTGCTCGACTATCCGCCCCTGGTCCATAAAAATCGCCCGGTCCGCAACATCCCGGGCAAAGCTCATTTCGTGCGTCACAATCACCATCGTGCGCTTTTCCTGCGCCAGCTGACGAATGGTGTTCAGGACTTCGCCCACCAGCTCTGGATCCAGCGCCGACGTTGGCTCATCAAACAAAATCACTTCAGGACGCATTGCCAGAGCACGCGCAATCGCAACGCGCTGCTGTTGACCGCCAGACAAACGACGTGGATAACTGGTTTCTTTACCGGCCAGCCCAACTTTCGCCAGCAGCTCGCGAGCGCGCGCCGTGGCCTCTTCTTTCGGTTCGCCTTTGACGATCACCGGCCCTTCAATAATGTTTTCCAGCACCGTACGATGCGGAAACAGATTAAAGTTCTGGAAGACAAACCCGACGTGCTGACGCAACTGGCGAATCAGCGATTTTTGCTGACTTAATGAACGTGCAGTATCAATAGTGATATCGCCAACGGTGATGGTTCCCGCTTCCGGTTGTTCCAGCAGATTTATGCTGCGTAGCAACGTGGTTTTGCCGGAACCACTCGGACCGATAATAGCCACTACTTCGCCAGGCTTCACCTCAAGGTCGATACCATGCAGCACCGTCTGACCGTGGAATTTTTTCACCAGGTTCTTAACTTCAATGGCACTCATTTGGGTTCCCTCTCCTGGCGATTAAGTTGATTCTCAAAATGGTTCTGCAACGTCGATAACACAGTCGCCATAATCCAGTAGATGAGCGAAGCCGCCAGGTACATGGTGAACACCTCCAGCGTGCGCGAGGTAATCAACTGCGCCTGACGGAACAGCTCCGGCACCTGGATTGTCGCGGCCAGCGACGTATCTTTTACCAGGCTGATAAAGCTGTTCGACAGCGGCGGCAACGCCACCCGCGCCGCCTGTGGCAAAATCGCGCGACGCATGGTCTGCCATGGCGTCATACCAATACTGGCTGCAGCTTCCCACTGACCTTTATCAATAGAAGAAATGGCGGCGCGCAGCGTTTCGGCAGCATAGGCGGCAGTGTTCAGCGACAGACCAATCATTGCTGACGGAATGGGATCTAATTCGATACCAAACTGTGGCAGTCCGTAATAGATCATAAACAGTTGTGCGATGAGCGGCGTACCACGAAAAATAGAGATATAAAAACGCGCCAGCCAGCGCACGGGCCAGATTGGCGACAGGCGCATCAGCGCGAGAATAAACCCGAGCAGTAAGCCAAAAAACATGCCGCCGATACTGAGTTGCAGCGTATACCCAGCCCCTTTCAGCAGGAACGGCAAGGAATCAATAACCAGTTGTATACTTTCTTGCATGAGCGTTCCCGGAGCTAAACGTGGGGATGATAGGCGAACAGCGCAGGCGCGCCGCCGGTATGAATAAACAGAATCGGCCCTTCATCTTTGAAGCGTTTCTGACTGATACCGTCAATCAGCCCCGCCATCGCTTTTCCGGTATACACAGGATCAAGCAGAATGCCTTCCAGCCGCGCCAGCAATTTCACTGCTTCCATGCCTTCGTCGTTCGGCACGCCGTAGCCAGGTGCAAAATAGTCATCCCAGAGTAAAATTTCCGCTGATGCGGTCAGCTCCAGTTCTTTCGCAATCGCCTGTTGGAGGTTAACCACTTTCGGCAATTGATCGGCAACGGAACGCGACACGGTCACGCCAATCAGTTCGCTTTCAGGCATCAGGTGTTCCAGCCCAACAGCCAGTCCGGCGTGAGTTCCGGCACTGCCCGACGCGACCACCACCGACGAAATATTAACTGCCCCTTCACACTGTTGCGCAATTTCCAGCGCACTCTCCACATAACCCAGCGCGCCCAAAGCATTAGAACCGCCAACCGGAATGACATACGGGCGAAAGCCTTGTGCTTCGACTCGCGTCGCCAGCTCTTCCAGTTGGGTATTGGGATCGGTCAGTGCGTCGCACATTTCAATCTGGGTATTGAACAGATCCAGCAACAAACGATTGCCGTTGGTTAAATAGTTTTCTGCGGTTGTGCCAATAGGATTTTCCAGCAGCGCCACGCAGTGCAGACCGAGTTTCGCCGCAACTGCGGCAGTCTGGCGCACATGGTTAGACTGGATCGCCCCAGCAGTAATCAGCGTATCGGCACCTTCACGCAGAGCATCTGCCGCGAGAAATTCCAGCTTACGTAATTTATTGCCGCCCATTGCCATGGGAGTGACGTCATCCCGTTTGATGAAAATTTCCCGTCCAAGATAATCAGAAAAGCGCGGCAGATATTCGAGCGGCGTTGGCGCGCCGATAAACTCCAGCCGTGGAAAACGGGTTAAATTATGCAGTGGCATAACAGCCTCCGATGTGTGTTGTTGTGATTTTCTTATTATGCACGCTGAAAACGCGTAAATAAAAAAGGCGCTAGTGAAAGCGCCCTTTTTTGTCATTATGCTGATTATTTGGTCACATCAGCACCAAACCATTTTTCGGAAAGGGCTTGCAGAGTGCCGTCTTTTTGCATTTCCGCAATTGCATCATTCACTGCTTTCAGCAGGTCTTCATTTCCTTTACGCAACGCCACGCCAGACTCCTGACGGGAGAATGCTTCACCGGTTACTGCCAGCGTATCGTTGGTTTTCTTCACCAGATCCAGCGCCGCCAGACGATCAACGAGGATCGCATCGATACGGCCTACGCGCAGATCCTGATATTTGGTCGGGTCATCATCATAGGTACGCACATCGACACCCTGAACATTCTGACGCAGCCACTCTTCATAGTTGGTGCCCAGACCGACACCCACTTTTTTGCCTTTCAGATCAGCAGCCGTTTTAATGGTGCCTTCGTTACCTTTTTTCACCAGCGCCTGAATACCAGAAATGGTGTACGGGGTAGAGAAATCGTATTTTTTCTTGCGCTCGTCAGAAATGGTGACCTGATTAATCACCACATCAATGCGTTTAGAGTCCAGCGACGCCAGCATACCGTCCCATTTAGTCGGTTTTAGTGACGCCTCAACGCCAAGATGTTTTGCCAGCTGTTGGGCAAATTCCACTTCAAAACCGGTTAATTTGCCGTCATCCCCCTGAAAACTGAACGGCGGATAAGTTCCTTCCAGCCCTACCAGCAGCGTGCCGCGCTCTTTGACTTTATTAAGCAGACCTTCATCTGCAAAACTTTTAACGCTCATACCCGCAACCAGCGCCACGGCCATCACACCCATCAATGCCTGACGTCCCAGATGTGCTAATTTCATATTTACCCCGAATGTTGTTATGTCTGTTTGCAGTGTAGAGCCATTGTTTGTAAACACAAAAACAACTCCGCTACATCTTATTCTTATTTAATATATATCAGAAGCAGGTTGGCTGGAGGATTTCTGCACAAGTCCGGTACACGTTTGACGCTGATAGTGTTGATACTTCCGTAACGCGATGCGGTAATTGTTGGTGCTGGTGGAGGGCAGCCACGGGGCGAGGATTTCATCAAGGAAACCGTCCTGCAGCTGGTCGAGGGAAATATTTTGCTCGTGTAGATGATTCCCCAAACGGCGCAGACGAACGACATATTCACGCACCGTACCAGGGCTCATTTCAGTTTGCTCAAAAAGAAATTGCTTAAAGCCGATAATATCGAAAAAATCACTCTGCGTTTTGCAATGTAAATCACCGCAAAATCGGCACAATGCCGCCCATGATTGTTGTTCCACTTGCCAGCCATTTTCATCAAGCAGCGTATCCAGGCGGGAAATCTCGATTTTATTCACTATTTTGCCGTCGCGAACTAAGGTAATGCGATCGAGTAATTTACGGCAATGCGCGCAATGGGTCTGGCTGTGTTTAAAGTCTTTAAGATAGCGGCTTAATGGCCGTCTTTTCAGGTGCTGCACCATCATTAAGAACTCCTGGTAGTCAAAATTAAAGTGCGGCATTTACTGACGTTATAACTTACCCAGTTTAGTGCGTAACCGTTTAATAGCCTGGCTGTGTAACTGACTGACCCGCGATTCCCCGACCTCCAGCACCGCACCAATCTCTTTGAGATTCAGCTCTTCCTGATAATAGAGAGTTAATACCAGTTTTTCGCGCTCCGGCAACGTTTCGATGGCTTCCATCACCCGCTGGCGCAGATTACTGTCCAGCAGTTATTGTAGCGGGTTTTCTCGCTGATGATCATCAGTAACCAGTTCGATGCTATCGCCGTGCTCTTCGCGCCACTCATCGTAGGAGAAGAGCTGGCTGTTATTGGTGTCGAGCAACATTTGGCGATAATCGGCAATATCGATCCCTAAACGTTCCGCTACCTCAGTTTCCGTGGCGTTGCGGCCAAGTTCCTGCTCCAGTTGCCCTATTGCCTGTGCCACTTCACGCGCGTTGCGTCGCACGCTGCGCGGCACCCAGTCACGGCTGCGAAGTTCATCCAGCATAGCGCCACGTATACGCTGCACTGCGTAAGTTGTAAATGCCGTTCCTTGTAGGGCGTCATAGCGTTCGACGGCATTAAGTAACCCAATGCCGCCCGCCTGTAGCAGATCGTCAAGTTCCACGCTCGCGGGCAGTCGAACCTGCAGGCGCAATGCTTCGTGACGCACCAGCGGGACATAACGCTGCCACAGCGAGTGTTTATCCATTACACCTTCAGCGGTATAGAGTGAATTCACGATAAACAGCCCTGCGTTATATGAGTTATCGGCATGATTATCCGTTTCTGCAGGGTTTTTAATCGGGCGATTAGTGGGTGAAATGAGGGGTTATTTGGGGGTTACCGGTAAATTGCGGGCAGAAAAAAACCCCGCCGTTGGCGGGGAAGCACGTTGCTGACAAATTACGCTTCATGTTGCCGGATGCGGCGTAACGCCTTATCCGGCCTACAAAAATCTGCAAATTAAATAAATTGCAATTCACCTTGTAGGCCTGATAAGCGCAGCGCATCAGGCAATTTGGCGTTGCCGCCAGTCTCAGTTAATCAGGTTACGACGATTAACCCTGCAGCAGAGACAGAACCTGCTGCGGTACCTGGTTGGCTTTTGCCAGTACGGAGTTACCGGCCTGCTGGATAATCTGCGCTTTCGACATGTTGGACACTTCGGTCGCATAGTCGGCGTCCTGAATACGGGACTGCGCTTCAGACAGGTTGGTGGTGGTGTTGTTCAGGTTGGTTACTGCGGAATCCAGACGGTTTTGCACCGCACCGAGGGAGGAGCGGAAAGTATCAACCTGTGCAATAGCTTTGTCTAAAAGTGCCAGTGGATCAGCAGAAGAAGCCCCTGAGAACTGTGCAGTCGGTTTTGCTGTTGATAATTCAACAACAACTTTATTATCTGTTGCTTTTGCCGCAGTATTATCATCAAGTGCCGTTGAAACCGTTGTAGCGTAGTTTTTACCTTGGAATGTTACATATCCCGCAGCCGAGCCGTCAGAGTCAGCGGCAACTTTAATCAGTTGATCTTTCTGAGTAGCCGCAGTCGTTAGTCCATTATCGGTGTCTGTGTATTCGACATCGGCTTTATTCAACGTGACTTTGCCGTCTGTATGATTAATCGACGCGGAGTAGAAATCATTGCCGGATTGAACGACGAACTGTGATGTAGCAGCCCCTTTCGCATCCAGAGTGTTGTGTAACGTCAGGCTAGAAACATCGACTGTTTTACCTGTCGCAGTAGTCAGATCTTTCGCAACAGCAGTGAAATCAACACCAACAGGTTTTGTCCCGGCGGCACCGGTAATTTGAGTAATGGAATCACTAACGTTAAGTGACTGACCCGAAACGGAGAAACCGTTCAGTCCTAATGTAGAAGAGTCAATCTTCTGCAAATCAATGCTAATAGTCTGCCCATCATTCGCGCCAACCTGAATCTTCATCGAACCATCTTTCGCCAGCACATTCACGCCGTTGAACTGGGTCTGACCGGAAACGCGATCAATTTCATCCAGACGGGATTTGATTTCGTCCTGAATAGAAGACAGGTCAGAATCAGAGTTAGTCCCGGTCGTCGCCTGAACGGTCAACTCACGCACACGCTGCAAGTTGTTGTTGATTTCAGACAGTGCGCCTTCCGTGGTCTGCGCCAGAGAAATACCGTCGTTGGCGTTACGTGCGGCCTGAGTCAGACCTTTGATGTTAGAAGTGAAGCGGTTAGCAATCGCCTGGCCCGCAGCGTCATCTTTAGCGCTGTTAATACGCAGACCAGAAGAGAGGCGCTCGATAGAAGTCGACAGCGCAGACTGGTTTTTGTTGATGTTGTTCTGAGTGATCAGCGAGAGGCTGTTGGTATTAATGACTTGTGCCATAATTCATTTTCCTGTTTTCAAGTCTACGGTTTAAGTATTGGGCTTCCACCCTTCGGCTTCGTCGCCGTCAACCCTGTTATCGTCTGGTCACTCACAACCTTTAGAATTTTTTTCTAGCGGTCGAAATACTCCCCTTCCTCGTTGCTGTTCGTGCCATTAAGGCAAAAAATAAATCGTAAACTTTACCCCGCTTACGCCGATAACCCCGGTATTCGTTCTATACACGTCGCATGATTAAGGAAACTATATGGCTAGTATTTCAACGCTTGGGGTTGGGTCGGGGCTGGACTTAAGCAGCATCCTTGACAGTCTGGAGGCGGCAGAAAAATCTACCCTGACGCCGATATCAAAACAGCAAAGCTCTTACACCGCGAAACTGAGCGCCTACGGGACGCTGAAAAGTGCACTAGAGAGTTTCCAGACAGCCAACACAGCACTGAATAAAGCCGATTTATTTACCGCCACCTCAACCACCAGCAGTTCATCGGCTTTCAGCGCCACCACCACGGGCAGCGCGATTGCTGGGAAATACACCATTAGCGTTAGCCAACTGGCGCAGGCACAGACGCTGACAACAAAAAATAGTCAAAAAGACAGTAAAGCCGCCATCGCCACCAGCGATAGCGTACTGACCATCCAACAAGGCGGCGGTAAAGATCCTGTCACGATTGATATCAGCGCGGGTAACTCGTCACTTTCCGGCATTCGCGATGCCATTAACAACGCCAAAGCTGGTGTCAGCGCCAGTATCATCAATGTGGGAAACGGCGAATATCGTCTGTCCATCACCGCTAACGATACGGGCAGCGATAACGCTATGAAACTTAGCGTCAGCGGCGACAGCGCCCTGGAAAGTTTTATGGGTTACAACGGAACGCCGGGTGATAGCAGCAATGGCATGATTGAAAGCGTCACCGCGCAAAACGCCAAACTGACAGTCAATAACGTTGAGATTGAAAACAGCAGTAACACTATCAGCGACTCACTGGAAGATATCACCCTCAACCTGAATGACGTCACCACCGGTAATCAGACACTGACCATCAGTAAAGACACATCCAAAGCTGAAAATGCGGTTAAAGCGTGGGTGGATGCCTATAACACATTGCAGGATACATTCAGCAGCTTAACCAAATACACCGCTGTCGATGCCGGAGCTGAAAGTCAGGACTCCAGTAATGGCGCATTACTCGGTGACTCCACACTGCGTACCATCCAGACTCAGCTTAAAACCTTGCTCGCCAATACTCACAGCAGTTCAAACTATAAAACGCTGGCACAGATTGGCATTACCAGCGATGCCAGTACCGGCAAGCTGGAAATCGCGACTGACAAATTGCAAACGGCGCTAAAAAATGATGCCGCTGGTATCGGTGAAATGTTTATAGGTGACGGCAAAAGTACTGGGGTAACCACCGGCATTAGTAGCAACCTGACCAGTTGGCTCTCTTCCACCGGGATAATCCAGGCAGCAAAAGATGGCGTCAGCAAAACGCTGAATAATTTGACCGACCAGTACAACGCAGCCAGTGAACGTATCGATACCTTAATGACGCGCTATAAAGCCCAGTTCACCCAATTAGATGTGTTAATGAACTCGCTGAACTCCACTAGTAGCTATCTGACACAGCAGTTCGACACCTCAAATAGCAACTCGAAATAATCTTCAGGAGAGACTATGTACGCGGCAAAAGGCACCCAGGCCTATGCACAAATTGGCGTCGAAAGCGCCGTAATGAGCGCCAGCCAACAGCAGTTGGTCACCATGCTATTTGATGGAGTGCTGAGCGCACTGGTTAGAGCGCGCCTGTTTATGCAGGACAACAATCAGCAAGGCAAAGGTGTCTCTTTGTCAAAAGCGATCAACATCATTGAGAACGGACTGCGGGTGAGTCTTGATGAAGAGAGCAAAGACGAATTAACCCAAAACTTAATTGCTCTTTATAGCTATATGGTCAGGCGTTTGCTGCAAGCCAATTTACGCAACGATGTCTCCGCAGTCGAAGAGGTGGAAGCATTAATGCGTAATATTGCCGATGCCTGGAAAGCGTCTTTACTCTCCCCTTCTTTGATTCAGGACCCAGTCTGATGAACAATGCACCGCATTTGTATTTCGCCTGGCAACAACTCGTCGAAAAAAGCCAGCTCATGTTACGCCTGGCGACAGAAGAACAATGGGACGAACTCATCGCCAGCGAAATGGCGTATGTGAATGCGGTGCAGGAGATTGCACATCTGACTGAAGAGATTGACCCATCCACCACGATGCAGGAGCAGCTCCGCCCGATGCTGCTCCTGATTCTCGACAACGAAAGCAAGGTAAAGCAGTTATTACAGATTCGGATGGATGAACTGGCGAAACTGGTCGGTCAGTCATCGGTGCAAAAATCGGTGTTAAGTGCCTATGGCGATCAGGGCGGCTTTGTGCTGGCTCCGCAGGATAACCTCTTTTGAATCTTAATGAGCCGATGGCTCGCGAATAATCCGATTACGGCTACGCTTCTAATATTCCCCTTGAATGGAGTCGAAGAATGCGTAATCCCACTCTGTTACAATGTTTTCACTGGTATTACCCGGAAGGCGGTAAGCTCTGGCCTGAACTGGCCGAGCGCGCAGACGGTTTTAATGATATTGGTATCAATATGGTCTGGTTGCCGCCCGCCTATAAAGGCGCATCGGGCGGCTATTCGGTCGGCTACGACTCCTATGATTTATTTGATTTAGGTGAGTTTGATCAGAAAGGCAGCATCCCTACTAAATATGGTGATAAAGCACAACTGCTGGCCGCCATTGACGCCCTGAAACGTAATGACATTGCGGTGCTGCTGGACGTGGTAGTCAACCACAAAATGGGCGCGGATGAAAAAGAAGCTATTCGCGTGCAGCGTGTAAATGCTGATGACCGTACGCAAATTGACGAAGAAATCATTGAGTGTGAAGGCTGGACGCGTTACACCTTCCCCGCTCGTGCCGGGCAATACTCGCAGTTTATCTGGGATTTCAAATGTTTTAGCGGTATCGACCATATCGAACACCCTGATGAAGATGGCATTTTTAAAATTGTTAACGACTATACCGGAGAAGGCTGGAACGATCAGGTTGATGATGAACTCGGTAATTTCGATTATCTGATGGGTGAGAATATCGATTTTCGCAATCATGCCGTGACGGAAGAGATTAAATACTGGGCGCGCTGGGTGATGGAACAAACGCAATGCGACGGCTTTCGTCTTGATGCGGTCAAACATATTCCGGCATGGTTTTATAAAGAGTGGATCGAACACGTACAGGAAGTTGCGCCAAAGCCGCTGTTTATTGTGGCTGAATACTGGTCGCATGAAGTCGATAAACTGCAAACGTATATTGATCAGGTGGAAGGCAAAACCATGCTGTTTGATGCGCCGCTGCAGATGAAATTCCATGAAGCATCGCGCATGGGTCGCGACTACGACATGACGCAGATCTTCACTGGGACGCTGGTGGAAGCCGATCCTTTTCACGCCGTAACCCTCGTTGCCAACCACGACACCCAACCGTTGCAAGCCCTCGAAGCCCCCGTCGAACCGTGGTTTAAACCGCTGGCGTATGCCTTAATTTTGTTGCGGGAAAATGGCGTTCCTTCGGTGTTCTATCCGGACCTCTACGGTGCACATTATGAAGATGTCGGTGGTGACGGGCAAACCTATCCGATAGATATGCCAATAATCGAACAGCTTGATGAGTTAATTCTCGCCCGTCAGCGTTTCGCCCACGGTGTACAGACGTTATTTTTCGACCATCCGAACTGCATTGCCTTTAGCCGCAGTGGCACCGACGAATATCCCGGCTGCGTGGTGGTCATGTCGAACGGAGATGATGGCGAAAAAACCATTCATCTGGGAGAGAATTACGGCAATAAAACCTGGCGTGATTTTCTGGGGAACCGGCAAGAGAGCGTAGTGACCGACGAAAACGGCGAAGCAACCTTCTTTTGCAACGGCGGCAGCGTCAGCGTGTGGGTTATCGAAGAGGTGATTTAAATTCATCCCCGGCGGCAAGCCGGGGAGATTTCATTACGGCAGTGGCGTCGGTAACGGCGCTTTATCCAGCGCGGCGGCACACTCTGCCGTCGGGCGATCCACACGCTCCATCGTCATACCATCGTACTCAATGGTGTTACCGTCACGCTCAACCTCGTACAGCTCACGTTTTACGGTAACGTTAGTGAGATCATCAGACATCAATGTCAACTTACCCGGCACGGCAATCACCCGCTGCCACTGACGGCAATCGAGGGTATCGCCCTCTTTAGTGACAATGAGGCTGCCTATCGCTTCCGGACTGACCAACGCACGTTGCGGCCCTTTGGTCTGCCAGTAACCCGTCAGCCAGTCCGGCGCGGGGGTTTTCACGACATTGTTATAGTTTTCGACTTCGGCACAGCCCGCCAGCAACATGAGCGCACCTGCAATTGCGAGTTTTTTCATCATTCGTCCTGCATGAGAAGAAAAGAGGATTGTGGCATTAAAGCCCTGATGTCGCCAGCCTTTCCAGGCTCAGAGAGAAATTTGATCTAACCATTATTTTTGTGAATTATTACCCCGAAAATAAATTTGCATGGTGTATGATTCGCGACTCTTGTTTCAAACCTTCTGAGTTCAGAGGCTACATTCATGTCATGGCAGCAATTCAAACACGCCTGGTTGATTAAATTCTGGGCACCCATCCCTGCGGTCATCGCGGCGGGTATTCTCTCCACTTACTATTTTGGCATCACTGGCACATTTTGGGCAGTCACGGGTGAATTTACCCGTTGGGGCGGTCAGCTTTTGCAGCTGTTTGGCGTCCATGCTGAAGAGTGGGGTTATTTTAAAATTATCCATCTGGAAGGATCGCCATTAACCCGCATCGACGGAATGATGATCCTCGGTATGTTTGGCGGCTGTTTTGCCGCAGCGCTGTGGGCCAACAATGTCAAACTGCGCATGCCGCGCAGCCGTATCCGCATTATGCAGGCCATCATTGGCGGTATTATCGCCGGTTTTGGCGCACGTCTGGCAATGGGCTGTAACCTGGCGGCGTTCTTTACCGGAATTCCACAGTTCTCGCTGCACGCCTGGTTCTTTGCCATCGCCACTGCCATTGGTTCATGGTTTGGCGCGCGCTTTACCCTGCTGCCCATCTTCCGTATTCCCGTGAAAATGCAGAAAGTTTCTGCTGCCTCACCGTTGACGCAAAAACCGGATCAGGCGCGGCGTCGTTTTCGTCTCGGGATGCTGGTCTTTTTCGGCATGCTGGGCTGGGCGCTGCTGACGGCGATGAACCAGCCCAAACTGGGGCTGGCAATGCTGTTTGGCGTCGGCTTTGGTTTACTGATTGAACGTGCGCAAATCTGCTTTACTTCGGCGTTCCGCGATATGTGGATCACCGGACGTACCCATATGGCGAAAGCAATCATTATCGGTATGGCGGTAAGTGCCATCGGGATCTTCAGTTACGTACAGTTAGGCGTTGAACCCAAAATCATGTGGGCGGGACCAAACGCGGTAATTGGTGGTTTACTGTTTGGTTTTGGCATCGTGCTGGCAGGCGGCTGCGAAACCGGCTGGATGTACCGCGCGGTAGAAGGCCAGGTGCACTACTGGTGGGTCGGTCTGGGCAACGTGATCGGCTCAACGATTCTGGCGTATTACTGGGATGATTTCGCTCCGGCGCTGGCCACCGACTGGGACAAAATCAACCTCCTGAAAACCTTTGGCCCGATGGGCGGCCTGCTGGTGACATATTTGCTGTTGTTTGCAGCTCTAATGTTGATTATCGGCTGGGAAAAACGCTTCTTCCGCCGTGCGGCACCGCAGATTGCTAAGGAGATCGCATGAAAAATATCGTTCCTGATTACCGTCTTGATATGGTGGGTGAACCCTGCCCTTATCCGGCAGTCGCAACCCTTGAGGCGATGCCGCAGTTAAAAAAAGGGGAGATCCTGGAAGTGGTGAGCGACTGTCCGCAGTCGATCAATAATATTCCACTGGATGCGCGTAATCACGGCTATACGGTGCTGGATATTCAGCAAGACGGGCCGACCATTCGTTATTTAATTCAGAAGTAATCCCTCATTCCCGCTGTGGCCCACAGCGGGAACATCATTACCTCTCTATCACATAGATTTTACCCGCCCCCTCTCCTATTCTTTTCAGTGTGACCTCAGGAGGTTTCTATGTGTGGACGCTTTGCTCAATCCCAAACGCGTGAAGATTACCTTGCGCTTCTCGCGGAAGATATTGAACGCGATATTCCCTACGATCCCGAACCTATTGGCAGATACAACGTCGCGCCGGGAACCAAAGTCCTTCTGCTCAGTGAACGTGATGAACACCTTCATCTGGATCCGGTTTTCTGGGGATATGCTCCCGGAGGGTGGGATAAACCGCCGCTGATTAACGCCCGCGTAGAAACTGCCGCAACCAGTCGCATGTTTAAACCGCTCTGGCAACATGGTCGGGCAATCTGCTTTGCCGATGGCTGGTTTGAGTGGAAAAAAGAAGGCGACAAAAAACAGCCTTATTTTATCTATCGCGCAGATGGACAACCTGTTTTTATAGCCGCGATAGGTAGCACACCGTTTGAGCGCGGTGACGAAGCCGAAGGATTTTTAATTGTCACTGCAGCAGCAGACCAGGGTCTGGTAGATATTCATGACCGCCGCCCGCTGGTACTGTCGCCAGAAGCTGCACGGGAATGGATGCGGCAAGAGATTAGCGGTAAAGAAGCCTCTGAAATTGCTGCCAGTGGCTGTGTTCCAGCAAACCAGTTCACCTGGCACCCGGTATCGTGCGCGGTGGGTAATGTTAAAAACCAGGGCGCGGAGTTAATTCAACCTGTTTGATAAGCCTGGAGATTATCTACACCTGGATGGACATCATTGTACTATGCCCCGTACATGCCCCATCACATCCTCAACATCAAAGTATTAGAGCCTTGCAAACCATTATGCGTCTCAGTTTGTCTCATCTATCTTACGCAAAAAAAAATAGAACTAATATCAAGCGGCGCTATATTGCGTATTAAATAAAACCACCTCAATTACATTAATAAATCTAAACAAATATCATGCAAATAATTTCCATGGTTATTTTTAGGCTATTTAAATTAAAAAAATAAATTATGAGTCAAACATAAATAACAACCTTTAATATAATTTGACTACCAAATTTATATTCGTTCACAAAATAGTCATGCATTGTGTGCAATAGAAACAGTTCAGATAAAAATAGGGATCTACTTCACAATTTAAATGAGAAACTAAAACTTACATCTTGAAATAATCTCATTGATTAGATGAATATTTGTAGTGCAGTGACATCATTTTTAAATAATAGTTCAAATAAAAGGGCTCACGATGAAAAAATTAACAGTGGCAATTTCTGCTGTAGCTGCATCAGTACTGATGGCGATGTCTGCTCAGGCAGCAGAGATTTACAATAAAGACAGTAACAAGCTGGATCTGTACGGAAAAGTTAATGCTAAGCACTACTTCTCTTCTAACGATGCAGATGATGGCGACACAACTTATGTTCGTCTGGGCTTCAAAGGCGAAACTCAAATCAACGATCAACTGACTGGTTTCGGTCAGTGGGAATATGAATTCAAAGGCAACCGTGCTGAATCTCAAGGTTCTTCCAAAGATAAAACCCGTCTTGCCTTCGCTGGCCTGAAATTCGGTGACTACGGCTCCATCGATTATGGCCGTAACTACGGTGTAGCATACGATATCGGTGCATGGACCGACGTTCTGCCAGAATTCGGTGGCGATACCTGGACCCAAACAGATGTGTTCATGACTGGTCGCACCACAGGTGTTGCAACCTATCGTAACAACGACTTCTTTGGTCTGGTTGATGGTCTGAACTTTGCTGCTCAGTATCAGGGTAAAAATGACCGCACTGACGTAACTGAAGCTAACGGTGATGGTTTCGGTTTCTCCACTACTTATGAGTATGAAGGATTCGGTGTAGGTGCAACCTATGCTAAATCTGACCGCACTAATGATCAGGTTATCTACGGTAACAACAGCCTGAATGCATCTGGTCAAAATGCTGAAGTATGGGCAGCTGGTCTGAAATATGATGCGAACAACATCTATCTGGCTACCACCTATTCTGAAACCCAGAACATGACTGTTTTTGGTAATAACCATATTGCCAACAAAGCACAAAACTTCGAAGTAGTTGCACAATATCAGTTCGACTTCGGTCTGCGTCCGTCCGTTGCTTACCTGCAATCTAAAGGAAAAGACTTGGGTGCGTGGGGTGATCAGGACCTGGTTGAATATATTGATGTAGGTGCAACCTATTACTTCAACAAAAATATGTCCACTTTTGTTGATTACAAAATCAACCTGATTGATAAGAGCGATTTCACGAAAGCATCTGGCGTTGCTACCGATGATATCGTTGCTGTAGGATTGGTTTACCAGTTCTAATCTGATTACTCAAAGATATGTTGTGGGAGGCTTTGCCTCCCCAACATATAAGTGGCGCCCTCAAGCCACTTTCCTTAGAAGCACTATCTTGCTTCTGACTATATAAACCTTCTGTTATATATTACCCTTTATTTTCTGGGGCGTTTCAACGCCCCATTTTTAATAATACTCAGTGAACAATTAACGTATCAATTAGATTTAATAACAACGATATCCGTACCTAACCGGATATCTAATGTCATAAGCATCCCTTTAATTATCCCCTCAACCTCTTGTAACTTTCCCACTCTTGAACTCCACATAGTCCAAACGCCGGATGCAAAAAAATCACACGTGCATTTCTGAAATTGTGATGAAGGAAGATAGTATCAATTATATGTGCTTATAAACGTCCCCGATTAGCGCAGAAGTCACCGGATTGTTCAGGCTCCAATAGGTTGAGTATGCCGTATTTATTTTCCAAAATAAAAATCGATGCTGTTGCTCCTTCATAAAATACTTTTACTCTCTGGACGCTTTTCTTAGCTCTCTTGGTGTTATCTTAAAACGATTATGGAACCTTTCAGTAAAACGAGAAGGACACTTGTAACCATTTTCCCTGGCAATCTCGCTGATGGGTTTTACTGTCGTTTGTATAGCAGACAACGCATTATTTAACCTCACGTCGTCCAATATACTTTGAAAACTTATTCCCTCGCTTGCCAGACGGCGATGCAATGTGGAAACAGAAATGTAGAGATATCTCGCTACCTTGTTTGCTGTCCATTTTGTTCCAGGTTCGGATAGCATTAGGTTATAACAACGACTTATTAATGATTGTTTACTATCTGATAAAAGTAAACAATTAACATGATGTGCTCCTAATGAAAGTAGAACGCCCATTGCTAAGTGTTCCTGAATTTGCGTTGAGAAGCCTCGGAAAATAGATGTTTTTAGTTGCTCCCAACAATATATTAACTCGGGGTTCTGAGGTAAGCAGAAACCTGTCGTGTTACGAATTTGATCAGTTATCGCATAAAATTTTTGAAACTTTTCAATTAGATCAATGGGATAATAAAGCATTTCTGCAAGATAAAGACCTGCTTCTGGATAATTCGCAATATAAAATTCATATCCACAGGGAAATAATATTATCTGATTATTATCAACAGTTAGACTATGCGTCTCCCAATTGATAACTTTTTTTCCCTGACGGATACGACATAAAGCTGGCATAAGAGGCTTAACCCTGTGAATCTCATGATGTTTATGCATCCGTATTTCTTCAATCTTTAGGTTAGACTTATCTTTTGCCAGCATACTCTTACCCTACTTTATCTCATAAACTGGTGTTATCTCAGCGGTTGCAATTTTATTGGCATTAAGCATATAACCAACTAACGCTCCGCTGGAATTAGAATCCACAGGAATCTTATCAGTTTTTAGAGCCCATACTTTAAACTGGTAATGATGGGGTTTATCTCCTTTGGGAGGACATGCTCCACCAAATCCTGCATAACCAAAATCATTTCGGCCTTGAACAGCACCAGTCGGAAGTTTTGTACCATCACGTCTTCCTGCATCAGTGGGCAAATATGTTACAGTTGCTGGAATATTAGCAACAGTCCAGTGCCACCATCCACTGCCTGTAGGAGCATCTGGATCATACACAGTTACGGCAAAGCTTTTGGTGCCTTCAGGAGCACCAGACCAGGTTAATGAGGGCGATGTATTACCCCCTTCACACCCAAATCCAGAAAATACATGAGACGTTGTAAGTTGCTCTCCTGTTTTTATTTCATTACTAGTGACCTGAAATGCTGCGGCCTGCGCAGAAAATGTTATGAATGCCAATACACTTGAAACGATAAGTTTTTTCATAAAAACCTCATTGTTGTGACCTATCGTTATTTTATTTGATGTGCCTTGATCTCATTATGCATAAAGGCGCAATGATCGCGCAAATGCAATCATAATTATAAAGGTGCCCCGAACATTAGCCATAATATGCACAAATCAGATTCCTGTTATCTCAAGGATAATTATTTTTTAATGCGGTGCACTTCGTGACAACAAGTTAATGACTAACACACCGGCACAAATCAACATCATGCCTATGATAGCTGGCAGGTCCAGTCGTTGACCAAAAAATCCCCAGGAAAGCAAACTAATCAGAACGATACCGACTCCTGACCAGATAGCATAAGCAATCCCTGTAGGTATATAAGCCAGCGTCTGAGCTAATAACCAGAATGATGCACAATAGCAAATAATTGTGCCAACAGAGGGCCATAACCGTGTAAATCCCTCTGAAAACTTCATTAAGGTTGTACCAATGACCTCTGCAAGTATTGCGCCACCAAGATAAATATAAGGGTTCATAGCATATTCTTTCCTGTTCATACTGGAGAGAATTGTACTACAGTTTGAACACAACTCACCGTTTTCATCCTGGTGTATGTGTATCCAGGGGGCTCTGGCGTGGCAAGAGATAAAGGCAGGAACAATAATGATCAGAAGGAACCCCAGGCTAACGAATGAGTTCACTCTTCCTGGGAGCAAAGCGAAGACAAAACATGTTATCGCGTTTACGGATCGTGGATGGCAGAAAACAACCAGGATCAGGTATCCATTTTAAACCAGAAATTGAGTGAGTTTGCCCCATCCATGCCCCACGCTGTGGGATCGGATATAATTAAACAAGCATAGTCAACAGGTTACACAACCTACACCTGCATGGACATCACTTCCTGATACGCCGCCACCAGCTTATTACGCACCTGAATCCCCATTTGCATAGAAACTGAGGCTTTTTGCATATCGGTCATCACATCGTTTAGCGCCACGCCGGGTTCACCGAGGGTGAATTTTTCTGCCTGCGTGCGGGCGACTGTTTGTGTATCGCTTATGCGATCGAGCGCGGCGTGCAGCTGCCCGGCAAAACTAATGGTCGGTTGCGGCAGTGATTCCTGCGCACGCGCACTCATCGCCGTAGCCTGTAACTGGCTGATAACCCCTTCAATCCCCTGTATCGCTGACATTTTCGTCTCCCGGATAATTTCTGGTAGCAAAGCCTACCAGTAAGTCAATAAGACAAAGGCGCTAAATAGCAACAAAAAAACGGGTTTATTGGCGGATAGAAAAAAACGAAAGCACAAATAATGGGAGCGTCAATTTTTCGAGTTTGCTGACCCGGGAGTGAGTCTTGTTCCACTTTGCCAATAACGCCGTCCATAATCAGCCACGAGGTGCGCGATGAATGCGACTGCAGCCCAGACAAAATCTCTTGAGTGGCTTAATCGCCTGCGTGCGAATCCGAAAATTCCATTGATTGTTACCGGTTCCGCGGCAGTGGCGGTCATGGTCGCACTGATCCTGTGGGCGAAAGCCCCCGACTACCGCACATTATTCAGCAATCTTTCCGATCAGGATGGTGGCGCAATTGTCAGCCAACTGACGCAAATGAATATTCCTTACCGCTTCAGCGAAGCCAGCGGCGCTATTGAGGTTCCGGCAGATAAAGTTCACGAACTGCGCCTGCGCCTGGCGCAACAAGGTTTGCCCAAAGGCGGCGCGGTCGGTTTCGAACTGCTCGATCAGGAAAAGTTTGGTATCAGCCAGTTCAGCGAACAGGTGAATTATCAGCGGGCGCTGGAAGGCGAGCTTTCTCGTACCATCGAAACTATCGGCCCGGTAAAAGGGGCGCGCGTACATCTGGCAATGCCGAAACCGTCTTTATTCGTCCGTGAACAAAAATCCCCTTCTGCATCGGTGACGGTAAATCTGTTACCCGGCCGCGCACTCGATGAAGGGCAAATTAGCGCTATTGTACATCTGGTTTCCAGCGCGGTTGCTGGTCTGCCGCCGGGAAACGTCACGCTGGTGGATCAGGGCGGGCATCTGTTAACCCAGTCCAATACCAGCGGGCGCGATCTTAATGACGCTCAGTTGAAATATGCCAGCGATGTCGAAGGCCGTATTCAGCGGCGTATTGAAGCGATCCTGTCGCCTATTGTTGGTAACGGTAATATTCACGCCCAGGTCACGGCGCAACTGGACTTCGCCAGTAAAGAACAAACGGAAGAACAGTATCGCCCTAACGGTGATGAATCTCATGCGGCGCTTCGTTCACGCCAGCTTAATGAGAGCGAGCAAAGCGGTTCCGGTTATCCGGGCGGCGTACCGGGGGCGTTGTCGAATCAACCGGCACCTGCGAATAACGCGCCAATCAGCACGCCTCCGACAAATCAAAATAACCGCCAGCAGCAGTCGAGCACCACCAGCAATAGTGGGCCGCGTAGCACACAGCGGAATGAAACCAGTAACTACGAAGTCGATCGCACCATTCGTCATACCAAAATGAACGTGGGCGATGTGCAACGTCTGTCAGTCGCGGTAGTGGTGAATTACAAAACCTTGCCAGACGGTAAACCATTGCCTCTCAGCAACGAACAGATGAAGCAAATTGAAGCTCTGACCCGCGAGGCGATGGGCTTTTCTGAAAAACGCGGTGATTCGCTCAATGTTGTTAACTCGCCGTTCAATAGCAGTGACGAAAGCGGCGGAGCACTGCCGTTCTGGCAACAGCAAGTGTTTATCGATCAGTTGCTGGCTGCCGGTCGCTGGTTGCTGGTACTGCTGGTGGCGTGGTTGCTGTGGCGGAAAGCGGTACGCCCGCAGCTAACACGTCGCGCCGAGGCGGTGAAGACTGTGCAGCAACAGGCGCAGGCCCGCGAGGAAGTGGAAGATGCGGTGGAAGTCCGTCTGAGCAAAGACGAACAACTCCAACAACGGCGCGCTAACCAACGACTGGGGGCAGAAGTCATGAGCCAGCGTATCCGTGAAATGTCTGATAACGATCCGCGCGTGGTGGCGCTGGTCATTCGCCAGTGGATAAATAACGATCATGAGTAACCTGACAGGCACCGATAAAAGCGTCATCCTGCTGATGACCATTGGCGAAGACCGGGCGGCAGAGGTGTTCAAGCACCTCTCCCAGCGCGAAGTGCAAACCCTGAGCGCTGCAATGGCGAACGTCACGCAGATCTCCAACAAGCAGCTAACCGATGTGCTGGCGGAGTTTGAGCAAGAAGCTGAACAGTTTGCCGCACTGAATATCAACGCCAACGATTATCTGCGTTCGGTATTGGTCAAAGCTCTGGGTGAAGAACGTGCCGCCAGCCTGCTGGAAGATATTCTCGAAACCCGCGATACCGCCAGCGGTATTGAAACGCTCAACTTTATGGAGCCGCAGAGCGCCGCCGATCTGATTCGCGATGAGCATCCGCAAATTATCGCCACCATTCTGGTGCATCTGAAGCGCGCCCAGGCCGCCGATATTCTGGCGTTGTTCGATGAACGTCTGCGCCACGACGTGATGTTGCGTATCGCCACCTTTGGCGGCGTGCAGCCAGCCGCGCTGGCCGAACTGACCGAAGTACTGAATGGCTTGCTCGACGGTCAGAATCTCAAGCGCAGCAAAATGGGCGGCGTGAGAACGGCAGCCGAAATTATCAACCTGATGAAAACGCAGCAGGAAGAAGCCGTTATTACCGCCGTGCGTGAATTCGACGGCGAGCTGGCGCAGAAAATCATCGACGAGATGTTCCTGTTCGAGAATCTGGTGGATGTCGATGATCGCAGCATTCAGCGTCTGTTGCAGGAAGTGGATTCCGAATCGCTGTTGATCGCGCTGAAAGGGGCCGAGCAGCCACTGCGCGAGAAATTCCTGCGCAATATGTCGCAGCGTGCCGCCGATATTCTGCGCGACGATCTCGCCAACCGTGGTCCGGTGCGTCTGTCGCAGGTCGAAAACGAACAGAAAGCGATTCTGCTGATTGTGCGCCGTCTTGCCGAAACTGGCGAGATGGTGATTGGCAGCGGCGAGGATACCTATGTCTGATAATCTGCCGTGGAAAACCTGGACGCTGGACGATCTCGCGCCACCACCGGCAGAGTTTGTGCCAATGGTCGAGTCGGAAGAAACCATTATTGAAGAGGCCGAACCCAGCCTTGAGCAGCAACTGGCGCAACTGCAAATGCAGGCCCACGAGCAGGGTTATCAGGCGGGGATTGCCGAAGGTCGCCAGCAAGGTCACGAACAGGGCTATCAGGAAGGACTGGCCCAGGGGCTGGAGCAAGGTCTGGCAGAGGCGAAGTCTCAACAAGCGCCAATTCATGCCCGGATGCAGCAACTGGTCAGCGAATTTCAAACTACCCTTGATGCGCTTGATAGTGTGATAGCGTCGCGCCTGATGCAGATGGCGCTGGAGGCAGCACGTCAGGTCATAGGTCAGACGCCAACGGTGGATAACTCGGCACTGATCAAACAGATCCAACAGTTGTTGCAGCAAGAACCGTTATTCAGCGGTAAACCACAGCTGCGCGTGCACCCGGATGATCTGCAACGTGTGGATGATATGCTCGGCGCAACCTTAAGTTTGCATGGCTGGCGCTTGCGGGGCGATCCCACCCTCCATCCTGGCGGCTGTAAAGTCTCCGCCGATGAAGGCGATCTCGACGCCAGTGTCGCCACCCGCTGGCAAGAACTCTGCCGTCTGGCAGCACCAGGAGTGGTGTAATGACCACGCGCCTGACTCGCTGGCTAACCACGCTGGATAACTTTGAAGCCAAAATGGCGCAGTTGCCTGCGGTACGTCGCTATGGGCGATTAACCCGCGCTACCGGGCTGGTGCTGGAAGCCACCGGATTACAATTGCCGCTCGGCGCAACCTGTGTCATTGAGCGCCAGAACGGCAGCGAAACGCACGAAGTAGAAAGCGAAGTCGTTGGCTTTAACGGTCAACGGCTGTTTTTAATGCCGCTGGAGGAAGTGGAAGGTGTCCTGCCCGGCGCGCGTGTATATGCCAAAAACATTTCGGCAGAAGGGCTGCAAAGCGGCAAGCAGTTGCCGCTCGGTCCGGCGTTATTAGGTCGTGTTCTGGACGGTAGCGGTAAACCGCTCGATGGCCTGCCCTTCCCCGATACGACGGAAACCGGTGCGCTGATTACCCCGCCATTTAACCCGTTGCAACGTACACCGATTGAACATGTGCTGGACACCGGCGTGCGCCCAATCAATGCCCTGCTTACCGTCGGACGCGGGCAGCGTATGGGGCTGTTTGCCGGGTCCGGCGTTGGTAAAAGTGTGCTGCTGGGGATGATGGCCCGTTACACCCGCGCCGATGTCATTGTCGTGGGTTTGATTGGTGAACGAGGGCGCGAAGTAAAAGATTTTATTGAGAATATCCTCGGTGCCGAAGGGCGTGCACGCTCAGTGGTGATTGCCGCTCCGGCGGATGTTTCTCCGCTCCTGCGAATGCAGGGTGCCGCCTACGCCACGCGCATTGCCGAAGATTTTCGCGATCGTGGTCAGCATGTGTTGCTGATTATGGACTCCCTCACCCGCTACGCGATGGCCCAGCGTGAAATTGCGCTGGCGATTGGCGAACCACCTGCCACTAAAGGTTATCCACCGTCGGTGTTTGCCAAATTACCGGCACTGGTCGAGCGTGCCGGTAATGGCATTAGCGGCGGCGGCTCGATTACCGCGTTTTATACCGTGCTCACCGAAGGCGATGACCAGCAGGACCCCATTGCTGACTCCGCGCGGGCAATCCTCGACGGTCACATTGTGCTGTCTCGCCGACTGGCGGAAGCCGGGCACTATCCGGCTATCGATATTGAAGCGTCGATCAGTCGCGCAATGACGGCGTTGATCAGTGAGCAACATTACGCGCGAGTGCGCACCTTCAAACAGCTGTTGTCGAGTTTTCAGCGTAACCGCGATCTGGTTAGCGTCGGCGCGTATGCCAAAGGCAGCGATCCGATGCTCGATAAAGCCATCGCCCTGTGGCCGCAGCTGGAGGGCTATTTGCAACAAGGCATTTTTGAACGCGCGGACTGGGAAGCGTCTCTCCAGGGGCTGGAGCGTATTTTCCCGACAGTGTCATAACCCAGGAGATAACGGCAGATGGCGGAACATGGTGCGCTGGCGACCCTGAAAGATCTGGCAGAAAAAGAGGTAGAGGATGCCGCTCGCCTGCTGGGTGAAATGCGTCGCGGATGTCAGCAGGCGGAAGAACAGCTCAAAATGCTGATCGATTATCAGAATGAATATCGCAATAACCTCAATAGCGATATGAGTGCCGGGATGACCAGCAACCGCTGGATCAACTATCAGCAGTTTATCCAGACGCTGGAAAAAGCCATTACTCAGCATCGCCAGCAACTTAATCAGTGGACACAGAAAGTTGACATTGCCCTGAACAGCTGGCGAGAAAAGAAACAACGTTTGCAGGCCTGGCAGACACTGCAGGAACGGCAATCCACGGCGGCACTGCTTGCAGAAAACCGCCTCGATCAGAAAAAGATGGATGAGTTCGCCCAGCGCGCCGCCATGAGGAAACCTGAATGATTCGCTTAGCGCCCTTGATTACCGCCAACGTTGACACCACCACATTGCCTGGCGGCAAAGCCAGCGATGCTGCACAAGATTTTCTCGCGTTGTTGAGCGAAGCATTAGCAGGCGAGACAACTACCGACAAAGCGGCCCCCCAGTTGCTGGTAGCAACAGATAAGCCCACGACAAAAGGCGAGCCGCTGATCAGCGATATTGTTTCCGACGCGCAACAAGCGGATTTACTGATCCCCGTGGATGAAACACTGCCTGTCATCAACGACGAACAATCCACATCAACACCGTTAACCACCGCTCAGACGATGACGTTGGCTGCGGTGGCTGACAAAAATACGACAAAAGACGAAAAAGCGGATGATCTTAATGAAGACGTCACCGCAAGCCTGAGCGCCCTTTTTGCGATGTTGCCGGGTTTTGACAATACGCCCAAAGTGACTGATGCACCGTCAACCGTGTTACCGGCAGAGAAACCAACGCTCTTCACAAAACTGACTTCTGCGCAACTCACTACAGCACAGCCTGATGACGCCCCCGGCACCCCAGCTCAGCCATTAACACCGCTGGTAGCAGAAGCCCAGAGTAAAGCGGAAGTCATCAGCACGCCTTCGCCGGTGACCGCTGACGCCAGCCCGCTAATCACTCCACACCAGACACAGCCACTGCCCACCGTCGCCGCGCCTGTTTTGAGTGCACCGCTGGGTTCTCACGAATGGCAACAATCATTAAGCCAGCATATTTCGCTGTTCACCCGCCAGGGGCAACAAAGTGCAGAGTTGCGTCTGCACCCACAGGATTTAGGTGAAGTGCAAATTTCCCTCAAAGTGGATGATAACCAGGCGCAGATCCAGATGATTTCACCGCATCAGCACGTACGCGCCGCCCTGGAAGCAGCGCTGCCGGTACTGCGTACGCAGCTGGCCGAAAGTGGCATTCAGTTAGGGCAAAGCAACATTAGTGGCGAAAGCTTTAGTGGTCAGCAGCAGGCCGCTTCCCAGCAACAGCAAAGCCAACGCACAGCAAACCATGAACCTCTGGCGGGGGAAGATGACGATACGCTTCTGGTTCCCGTCTCTTTACAAGGGCGTGTAACAGGTAACAGCGGCGTTGATATTTTCGCCTAACGTCAGAGGTAGCACCGTAATCCGCGTCTTTTCCCCGCTTTGTTGCGCTCAAGACGCAGGATAATTAGCCGATAAGCAGTAGCGACACAGGAAGACCGCAACACATGACTGATTACGCGATAAGCAAGAAAAGCAAGCGATCGCTTTGGATCCCGATTCTGGTATTCATTACCCTCGCGGCCTGTGCCAGCGCAGGTTACAGCTACTGGCATTCGCATCAGGTTGCCGCTGACGACAAAGCGCAGCAACGCGTCGTGCCCTCCCCGGTCTTCTATGCGCTGGATACCTTTACGGTCAATTTGGGCGATGCGGATCGCGTGCTTTATATCGGCATAACCCTGCGACTGAAAGATGAAGCTACCCGTTCGCGGCTGAGTGAGTATTTGCCGGAAGTCCGTAGCCGTTTGCTGTTACTGTTTTCGCGTCAGGATGCTGCCGTACTGGCGACAGAAGAAGGCAAGAAAAACCTGATTGCCGAGATTAAAACCACACTTTCCACCCCGCTTGTTGCCGGGCAACCGAAACAGGATGTCACCGACGTGCTGTATACCGCTTTTATTCTGCGATAACGACATGGGCGATAGTATTCTTTCTCAAGCTGAAATTGATGCGCTGTTGAATGGCGACAGCGAAGTCAAAGACGAACCGACAGCCAGTGTTAGCGGCGAAAGTGACATTCGTCCGTACGATCCGAATACCCAACGACGGGTTGTGCGCGAACGTTTGCAGGCGCTGGAAATCATTAATGAGCGCTTTGCTCGCCATTTTCGTATGGGGCTGTTCAACCTGCTGCGCCGTAGCCCGGATATTACCGTCGGGGCCATCCGCATTCAGCCGTACCATGAATTTGCCCGCAACCTGCCGGTGCCGACCAACCTGAACCTTATTCATCTGAAACCGCTGCGCGGCACAGGGCTGGTGGTGTTCTCGCCGAGTCTGGTGTTTATCGCCGTGGATAACCTGTTTGGCGGCGATGGACGCTTCCCGACCAAAGTGGAAGGCCGCGAGTTTACCCATACCGAACAGCGCGTCATCAACCGCATGTTGAAACTGGCGCTTGAAGGCTATAGCGACGCATGGAAGGCGATTAATCCGCTGGAAGTTGAGTACGTGCGTTCGGAAATGCAGGTGAAATTTACCAATATCACCACCTCGCCAAACGACATTGTGGTTAACACGCCGTTCCATGTGGAGATTGGCAACCTGACCGGCGAATTTAATATCTGCCTGCCATTCAGCATGATCGAGCCGCTACGGGAATTGTTGGTTAACCCGCCGCTGGAAAACTCGCGTAATGAAGATCAGAACTGGCGCGATAACCTGGTGCGCCAGGTGCAGCATTCACAGCTGGAACTGGTGGCCAACTTTGCCGATATCTCGCTACGCCTGTCGCAGATTTTAAAACTGAAACCCGGCGACGTCCTGCCGATAGAAAAACCCGATCGCATCATCGCCCATGTTGACGGCGTCCCGGTTCTGACCAGTCAGTACGGCACTCTCAACGGTCAGTATGCGTTACGGATAGAACATTTGATTAACCCGATTTTAAATTCTCTGAACGAGGAACAGCCCAAATGAGTGACATGAATAATCCGGCCGATGACAACAACGGCGCAATGGACGATCTGTGGGCTGAAGCGTTGAGCGAGCAAAAATCAACCAGCGGAAAAAGCGCTGCCGACGCGGTGTTCCAGCAATTTGGCGGTGGTGATGTCAGCGGGGCGTTGCAGGATATCGACCTGATTATGGATATTCCGGTCAAGCTGACCGTCGAGCTGGGCCGTACGCGGATGACCATCAAAGAGCTGTTGCGTCTGACGCAAGGGTCAGTCGTGGCGCTGGACGGTCTGGCGGGCGAACCGCTGGATATTCTGATCAACGGTTATTTAATCGCCCAGGGCGAAGTGGTGGTTGTTGCCGATAAATATGGCGTGCGGATCACCGATATCATTACCCCGTCCGAGCGGATGCGCCGCCTGAGCCGTTAGTGATGAATAACCATGCTACTGTGCAATCTTCCGCGCCGGTTTCTGCTGAGCCACTGCTGCAGGTGAGCGGCGCACTCATCGCCATTATTGCCCTGATCCTCGCTGCTGCCTGGCTGGTAAAACGGCTGGGATTTGCCCCTAAACGCACTGGCGTTAACGGTCTGAAAATTAGCGCCAGTGCTTCGCTGGGCGCGCGTGAACGGGTCGTGGTGGTCGATGTGGAAGATGCACGGCTGGTGCTCGGCGTTACCGCAGGGCAAATCAATCTGCTGCATAAACTTCCCCCTTCAGCACCAACGGAAGAGATACCGCAGACCGATTTTCAGTCGGTCATGAAAAATTTGCTTAAGCGTGGCGGGAGATCCTGATGCGTCGTTTGTTTTCTGTCGCACCGGTCCTTCTCTGGCTGATTACGCCCCTCGCCTTCGCGCAACTGCCGGGTATCACCAGCCAGCCGCTACCTGGCGGTGGACAAAGCTGGTCGCTCCCGGTGCAGACGCTGGTGTTCATCACCTCGTTGACGTTCATTCCAGCGATTTTACTGATGATGACCAGTTTCACCCGCATCATTATTGTTTTTGGTTTATTGCGTAACGCGCTGGGAACGCCCTCCGCGCCACCTAACCAGGTATTGCTGGGGCTGGCACTGTTTTTGACCTTTTTTATTATGTCGCCAGTGATCGACAAAATTTATGTCGATGCGTACCAGCCATTCAGCGAAGAGAAAATCTCAATGCAGGAGGCGCTGGAAAAAGGGGCGCAGCCGCTGCGTGAATTTATGCTGCGTCAGACCCGCGAGGCGGATTTAGGGTTGTTTGCCAGACTGGCGAATACCGGCCCGTTGCAGGGACCTGAAGCTGTGCCGATGCGCATTTTGCTCCCGGCCTACGTGACCAGCGAGTTGAAAACCGCATTTCAGATAGGCTTCACGATTTTCATCCCTTTTTTGATTATCGACCTGGTGATTGCCAGCGTGTTGATGGCATTGGGGATGATGATGGTTCCCCCCGCCACCATTGCTCTGCCCTTTAAACTGATGCTGTTTGTACTGGTGGATGGCTGGCAATTGCTGGTCGGTTCGCTGGCGCAGAGCTTTTACAGCTAGAGAGGCAAAATGACACCTGAATCGGTCATGATGATGGGAACTGAAGCGATGAAAGTCGCGCTGGCACTGGCAGCCCCGCTGTTGCTGGTGGCGCTGGTCACGGGCCTTATCATCAGTATTTTGCAGGCAGCCACGCAGATTAACGAAATGACGCTGTCGTTTATTCCGAAAATCATCGCCGTATTTATCGCCATTATTATTGCCGGACCGTGGATGCTCAATCTGTTGCTGGATTACGTCCGCACCTTGTTCACTAACCTGCCGTATATCATCGGGTAGCCCGTACAATGATGCAGGTGACAAGCGATCAATGGCTTTCCTGGTTAAGCCTGTACTTCTGGCCGTTACTGCGCGTGCTGGCGCTCATTTCTACCGCGCCAATTCTGAGCGAACGCAGCGTGCCGAAACGGGTAAAACTGGGTCTGGCAATGATGATCACGTTCGCCATTGCCCCATCATTACCTGCCAACGATGTTCCTGTTTTTTCGTTCTTTGCTCTGTGGCTGGCCGTGCAGCAGATCCTGATCGGCATTGCGCTTGGTTTTACCATGCAATTTGCCTTTGCCGCTGTGCGAACCGCTGGCGAAATTATCGGTCTGCAAATGGGGCTGTCATTTGCGACATTTGTCGATCCTGGCAGCCATCTCAATATGCCCGTTTTAGCGCGCATCATGGATATGCTGGCATTACTGCTGTTCCTGACATTTAACGGTCATTTATGGTTGATTTCACTGCTGGTCGATACCTTTCACACCCTGCCGATTGGTAGCGAACCGTTGAACAGCAATGCGTTTCTGGCACTCACCAAAGCAGGGAGTTTGATTTTCCTTAACGGGCTGATGCTGGCGTTACCGCTCATTACTCTGTTGCTGACCCTGAATCTGGCATTAGGTTTACTGAATCGTATGGCCCCGCAATTATCCATTTTTGTTATTGGATTTCCATTAACTCTGACTGTCGGCATCTCTTTAATGGCGGCATTAATGCCGTTAATTGCGCCTTTTTGCGAACATTTATTCAGTGAGATGTTTAATTTGCTGGCTGATATTATTAGTGAATTACCATTAATATAATTCCGTAACGTTTATCATGCTACCCTAAGGATTATCCGAAAAATAATATCTGCGAACATCTTCCAGGATACTCCTGTAGCGAAATATTTGTTTTAAGCTCACTCACATATCGCAACATTTACTTTACTTTAAGACAATTCCAGGCAAATTATACAACACTTTACGGGATAGTAAGTCCGCCTGAAAAATTGCGAGAGTGGCGCATTAGGTGACCCATGTTGTTCCGTTTAGTCATGATGAAATATTCAGGTAAGGGGAATTATCGTTACGCATTGAGTGAGGGTATGCCATGTCAACGATTATTATGGATTTATGTAGTTACACCCGACTAGGTTTAACCGGGTATCTGTTGAGTAGAGGGGTTAAAAAAAGAGAAATCAACGACATTGAAACCGTTGATGACCTTGCCATAGCTTGTGATTCACAGCGCCCTTCAGTGGTGTTTATTAATGAGGACTGTTTCATCCACGATGCTTCTAACAGTCAGCGCATCAAGCACATCATTAATCAACATCCCAATACGTTATTTATCGTTTTTATGGCAATTGCCAATGTTCATTTTGATGAATATCTATTGGTCAGAAAAAATTTATTGATCAGTTCTAAATCGATTAAACCGGAATCTCTCGACGATATCCTTGGCGATATTCTGAAAAAAGAGACAACGATAACCTCGTTTTTAAATATGCCGACGTTATCATTGAGCCGAACCGAATCGAGTATGTTGCGAATGTGGATGGCAGGTCAGGGAACCATTCAAATCTCCGACCAAATGAATATCAAAGCCAAGACCGTTTCATCGCATAAAGGTAATATTAAACGTAAGATCAAAACGCATAATAAACAGGTTATCTACCATGTCGTCCGACTGACGGATAATGTGACTAATGGTATTTTTGTCAACATGCGCTAACACATTCTGACTGGTGGTTTCCCACCAGTCAGGCTGAATAAGATTACTCTGCTTTCTCAACAAAGATACCGTCCTGATGCCCTGCTTCATTAAAGAACCAGATGCCGAGCGGGTAGTCTTCCAGCGAAACCAGGTACATTGTGCCTTCACTAAACTCCTCAACTGCCAGTACCACGCCAGGACGACGCGGACCGCCATCCGTTTTGACTGTTACCCGATCATTCACCTTCATCGTTTTCCTCCTGTGGCTTTGTGCCAGTGTAGAACAATTTCGTTTTCCTGGCAGCGCCAGGCGCGCGCGAGTGCTGATTTTCTCGACGGTCTATACTTAAGAGATGCCAGGCGGACTTAACGACTGGCGGCAACAACAGAGTAACGGTTGCGAGGAAAGATGATGAAAACCGCAAAAGAGTACAGCGATACCGCAAAACGTGAGGTCAGCGTCGATGTCGATGCCCTGCTGGCGGCGATCAATGAAATTAGCGAAAGCGAAGTTCATCGCAGCCAGAACGATTCTGAACACGTTAGCGTCGATGGACGTGAATATCATACATGGCGTGAATTGGCGGATGCCTTCGAACTGGATATTCATGACTTCAGCGTCTCTGAAGTGAATCGTTGAATGCACAATAAAAAAATCCCGACCCTGAGGGGGTCGGGATGAAACTTGCTTAAGCAAGAAGCACTTAAAAAATTCGTTACACCAGGAAATCTGATGTGTTCATCACCTTATCTGCAATTTTTTTCGCTGACAAGAAAATATTCGCGCTATGAATGATTAACGCTACTTATGAATAGAAATGTGACGCGCGTCACCCCTTGGTGGCTCTGGTGTCAACGGGATCGCTCCCGAAAAAATCATCTTTGATTATTTGTGCTGTTTTGAGAATCATCCTGGTAAGGGGAGTACTGCGCCCATGTTTTCAATTCAACAACCACTACTGGTTTTTAGCGATCTTGATGGCACCCTGCTGGACAGTCATAGTTATGACTGGCAACCGGCAGCCCCCTGGCTCAGCCGTTTACACGAAGCCAATATTCCCGTCATTCTCTGTAGCAGTAAAACTTCAGCGGAAATGCTGTACTTGCAAAAAATGTTGGGGCTACAAGGCTTACCGCTGATTGCAGAGAATGGCGCAGTGATCCAGCTTGCTGAACAATGGCAGGATATAGACGGTTTTCCACGCATCATCTCAGGTATTAGCCATGGCGAAATCTGCCAGGTTTTAAATACGCTACGCGAGAAAGAACATTTTAAATTCACGACTTTTGATGATGTCGACGATGCAACCATTGCCGAATGGACGGGATTAAGCCGTAGCCAGGCGGCGCTGACGCAGCTGCATGAGGCGTCGGTAACGCTAATCTGGCGCGACAGTGACGAGCGTATGGCACAATTTATCGCTCGTCTGAACGAACTGGGCTTGCAGTTTATGCAGGGTGCGCGCTTCTGGCACGTACTGGATGCCTCTGCCGGAAAAGATCAGGCTGCCAACTGGATTATCGCGACCTATCAACAATTGTCAGGCAGACGCCCAACCACACTTGGCCTGGGCGATGGGCCAAACGATGCGCCTTTACTGGAGGTAATGGATTACGCGGTGATTGTGAAAGGGCTAAACCGTGAAGGGGTCCATCTGCATGATGAGGATCCGGCCCGCGTCTGGCGAACGCAGCGTGAAGGACCGGAAGGCTGGCGTGAAGGGCTGGACCATTTTTTCTCCGCCCGTTAAGCGTTATCGCTCGCGAATACCCGATTACGCCCGGCCTGTTTTGCGAGGTAAAGCCGACGGTCGGCCAATGACTGGAGTTGTTCAAAATCATAATCACCGGTTTCCTCGCTGCTACTTACCCCCAGCGAGGCACTGATGCGTATCGTTGTACTCTTGGCGATCAGCATCTCTTTTTCATTTAACTTCAGGCGAATACGTTCTGCGACCTCCGCAGCCTGCGTCAGATTCGCGCCTGGCAGAATCACACAAAACTCCTCACCACCGACCCGCCCGGCAATGTCCTGCGCACGTAAGGAACTGCTAATTAATCCGGCAGCATGAGAAAGAACACGGTCGCCCGCCTGATGACCAAAGCGGTCATTAATCGCTTTAAAATGGTCAAGATCGACCTGAATGACAGAAAAAGGATGTTGGTGCGTGTGACACAATTTAGCGAGCGGACAGGCTTTTTCGAACAATGCGCCACGGTTATATAAACGCGTTAAGGTGTCGTGCCACGCCTGCCACTGCAACGAGCTTTGCAGAACATACATGTTGCTGACCATCCGGCGAATCACATACCAGGAGAGGAGTAACATGCTGGTAAAGAGCGCCCACAGCAGGGTTAATGCAATGCTGATACTGCCGAAATCGCCGCGCACGCCTTCGCTTAGCGTATGGACGCGCACCAGCACACCGTCGAAATGGTCCAGACGTTCCCAGCTAACATAGCGACTGTCAATACGAATGCCGCCCCGCGTGTCATGTTCCATTGCCTGCGCCAGCAAGGCCAGTTCACGAGGATCAAAAATATTCCCTGTTGGGTGGTCAGGATTTGAAGAGGTCAAAAATCTCAGCTTACTGTCATAGAGCTGATACTCACCATCGAGGTTTTTATCGATGGCGTTTCTTAAAAATTGCTGCATAGTACGCACGGGAATACTCATCCCCAGCACGCCATACCAGTAGTTATTACTGTCTACCGGAACACTGACGGTAACCTGCGGTTCAGTATTGCTGGCGTGTTCCGGTTGCGAAGTGAACCAGCGTACCGCGCGGTGACGATTTTCTCGTTGTGAATGGCCGATAAACCAGGGTTGGGTGACATAGCCGTAATAACGCGTTGGTACATTGCGCGTAAACAAGGTCGGCAGCGTCGAAACGTAAAATCCAGCACGCGAGACATACACCGCCTGTTCAACCATCGACGAGGAGTTGTGCGCCAGTCGCAGCAAGTAACCAACTTCCAGTGCAGCGGTAATTTCATTGTCGAGGCTTTCATTTTCGCGAGACAGGAGATTCCCCTCGCTGACTAATGCATCCGATACGCCATTGACTGGCATGGTGCGCCGTCGGTTGAGTTCGATTTGCCAGGCGTGCTCGTCGCGATGCTGTTCGAACTCGGTTACGGCATTACGCAGAGAGATGAAATCCAGTGGCGCCACGAGAGCTTCGCGCATGCCATTACGCAAAAAGATCAGTTTGTCGACGTTATACTGCAAATGCTTATCGAGCGCGTTGGCTACGTTTTCCAGATGATTACGCTGGCTGGAGATATAGGCATCTTCCAGCACCACCACTTCACGCCAGGTGAGCAAGGTGGAAAAAAGCAATACCACGATAAAGCAGAGATTAACGACATGACCAGGCCCCAGGCGGCGTGCGAGTTTTTTCAACCAGCTCTGGTTTTCCATTTTTGTCTCGTGCTGCACCCTGACGACTCCCAACCTGCTTTTTTATGATTCTGGCATAACCCGGCGATAGCGTACCGCAAAACAGCGATAATTTTATAATGGTGGCATGATAAGACGCGACTATCATTCATTGCAGGCATTGGGACACCAGGCCGGATGTGATCCGGCCTGGTGTTAATGATACCCTTTCAAACTTCTTCCGCAGAACGACTCCCCTCCCCCGGAACAAGATCGGTTTCATGAAAAGCTTCCCGCTTGACCCCGTAACCGTCATACCAACGACACTCAACCATACCGCTGGAGTATCCAGTGACAATCATCCGCGGGCCGCCCTCTTTAACCGTAACTTCCTCACTAACCATAAAGCTCATACTCGCCTCCTTTTTTCGAGTGAAACTTGTTCACCTTAGTTGAAGATGGCGAATTTTGCATAATAGCCAGTGCGAGTATTAATGTGCCTGACCGCGCATTTTCGCTACTGCTTTCACTCCCAGCACCACGATGCCGCCGATGATAAATCCAAGAATCAGATTTAAAATAGTCGGTAATATCATCGCCACCACTGCACTTTGCTGCCCGGCGATATGTTCAATAGCGTGATGCAGCGGCGCAATACCATGTACCACAATCCCGCCGCCGACGAGGAACATCGCCAGCGTGCCGACAATCGATAGCGCTTTCATCAGCCAGGGCGCGATAATCAATAACCCTTTACCTAATGCCTGCATCAGCGCGCTGGATTTTTCCGCCAGCCAATACCCCAGGTCATCAATCTTAACGATAACCCCTACCAGACCGTAGACGCCCACGGTCACTACCAGCGCGATGCCTGAAAGCACCAGCACCTGATTAAGCAACGGTGCCTCTGCCACAATCCCCAGCGTAATGGCGACGATTTCCGCAGACAAAATAAAATCGGTACGAATCGCCCCTTTAATTTTGTCCTTTTCAAACTTCAGCGGATCCTGCGCCGCCAGCTTCTCCAGACGCTGCTGGCTCTGCGCTGGATCTTCTTTATGTTTACGCGCCTCCAGCATATGCAGCACTTTCTCTACCCCTTCAAAGCAGAGAAACGCGCCACCAATCATCAACAGTGGCGTAATCGCCCACGGGATAAACGCACTGATGATCAGCGCCAGCGGCACCAGAATCACTTTATTGATCAGCGATCCTTTCGCCACGCCCCAGACCACGGGAAGTTCCCGGTTGGCCCGCACGCCTGAAACTTGTTGCGCATTGAGCGATAAATCATCCCCTAATACACCGGCGGTTTTCTTCGCCGCCAGTTTGCCCATCACGGAGATATCGTCCAGCAGTGTGGCGATATCATCGAGCAACGTCAGTAAACTACTCCCGGCCAAAAGCATTCCCTCTCATTTTTATTGTTGAAGGGTGTAAGTATGAAGCAAAAACGGCAGCTCTGATACTTGCTTCACAGGTCAACATTTATTTAACAATCAAGTGCAATTATATCTCTCGCCAGCAGAATGATTTTCACGTTTACTATGAACCACCTTTTTATTTCCGCCGTGAGGGATTATGCGTTTCCGCCAGTTGTTACCGCTTTTTGGCGCGCTGTTTGCGTTGTATATCATTTGGGGCTCAACCTATTTTGTCATTCGGATTGGCGTGGAAAGCTGGCCTCCGTTAATGATGGCGGGCGTTCGATTCCTGGCAGCCGGTATTTTATTGCTGGCATTTTTGCTACTGCGCGGACACAAACTTCCCCCGCTACGTCCGCTGCTCAATGCCGCGCTGATTGGCCTGTTATTGCTGGCTGTCGGTAATGGCATGGTGACGGTTGCCGAACATCAAAATGTTCCTTCCGGCATCGCCGCCGTAGTGGTTGCAACCGTGCCCCTCTTTACCCTGTGCTTCAGTCGCCTGTTTGGCATTAAAACGCGCAAACTGGAATGGGTGGGTATCGCCATTGGGCTTGCCGGAATCATCATGCTCAATAGCGGTGGAAATTTAAGCGGCAATCCGTGGGGCGCGATTCTGATTTTAATCGGCTCGATTAGCTGGGCGTTTGGCTCAGTTTATGGCTCGCGCATTACCTTACCTGTAGGGATGATGGCGGGTGCGATTGAGATGCTGGCGGCAGGCGTGGTGTTAATGATCGCGTCGATGATTGCGGGTGAAAAACTGACGGCGCTCCCTTCCCTGTCAGGCTTCCTTGCGGTCGGCTATCTGGCGCTGTTTGGTTCGATTATCGCCATTAACGCTTATATGTATTTAATCCGTAATGTCAGTCCGGCTCTCGCCACCAGCTACGCCTACGTTAACCCGGTGGTCGCGGTCTTGCTGGGTACGGGACTGGGTGGCGAAACGCTGTCGAAGATTGAATGGCTGGCGCTCGGCGTAATTGTTTTCGCGGTGGTACTGGTCACGTTGGGAAAATATCTCTTCCCGGCCAAACCCGTTGTCGCGCCAGTTATTCAGGATGCATCAAGCGAGTAAATGAATCCCCTGCGTGTCGATCTGCGCGCTGGCACCTTCGCCGCAGATCCACTCTTCCAGACGCTCGGTAAGCGCCGCATCCGTCAGCTTCTCGCGCCCACGTAACGCACACTCCCAGACAATCAGTACGCGCCAGCCGAGCTCCTGCAAGCGACTGATATCGCGGCGATCGCGTTCAACATTTTTACCTATCTTCTCCAGCCAGAACTCGGTTCGAGTCGCAGGCACTTTAAACAGATAGCAGTGATGATGATGCCAGAAGCAGCCGTGGGTAAATATCACGCAGCGATATTCATCAACGACAAAATCCGGGCGTCCGGGCAGACTGGCGTCCTGAACGCGAAACGCAAGGCCCTGCCCGGTTAACAAACTGGCGAGGCGCTTCTCAATCGCCGTATCACGCGTGGCAATCGCGCGCATATTTTTGCTGCGGGTGGCCTTATCGTGAACGTCGACCATGTTGTGCCTCTTGCTGACGCAACGCCACCGCCTGTTTGATTTTTGGCTCAAGCAGTTTTGCCACCGCGGCAAAGACCGGCACGACCACCGAGTTACCGAACTGGCGATAGGCCTGAGTGTCCGAAACCGGAATGCGGAATTTCGCTTCTCCCGGCGCTTCAAAACCCATTAAGCGCGCGCATTCACGAGGTGTTAACCGACGTGGACGATGTTGCTGATTCAGCGGATCGTCAAAGTCTTTCTCACCCGTGGCCATATCCCAGCCGCGGTCGATTAAAATTTCCGCGCCATCTTTGTAATAACGAGCAGACAGCGTACGGGTGACGCTTTGCGGATTGTTCGGATAAACCATTCCATAACCGAAGCCGTTACCGCGCGCCTGATGTTTTTTCGCATATCGATAGAGGTACTTCCACAGCACCGGCGTCAGGATATATTTCGCCTCAACCATCGGGTCCAGCAGCTGCGCCAGCGTCACTCGCTGTGCAGGGAAACATTCGCTGATATCACGCAGAGTAAAATCGGCTTTCAGATTCAGATCGCGACGAAAACCCACCAGCACGATGCGTTCACGGTGCTGCGGCAGGAAATGTTTACCATCGATGATTTTCGGATCGTCCGGCCCGTTATCTTCTGCATCAGCCACGTCATAGCCCAGTTCGTCCAGCGTCTGCATGATGATGCGGAACGTTTTTCCCTTATCGTGACTCTTCAGGTTTTTGACGTTTTCGAGCACAAACATCGCCGGACGACGCGCGTCGATAATGCGCACCACATCAAAGAACAGCGTGCCCTGGGTATCGCAGGCAAAACCGTGCGCCCGCCCGAGCGAGTTCTTTTTCGATACGCCAGCCAGCGAAAATGGCTGACAAGGGAAACCGGCCAGTAAAACATCGTGTTCAGGAATGTGTTGACGAATATGTTCCGCCGCCGCCTCATCACTCACGCCTTCTTGATGGCTGAGGGTGATGTCGCGGATATCCTCATTAAAATGATGCGTCGCCGGGTCGCAATAATGGTTGGCTTTATAAGTGCGTACCGCATGTTTGTTCCATTCGCTGGTAAACACGCACTGTCCACCAATCGATTCAAAACCACGACGGATGCCGCCAATTCCGGCAAATAGATCGATAAAGCGAAACGCATAATGCGGATGATGTTCCGGTGGTTTGGGTAACAACGTTTGCAGATGGGCAAACTCTTTCTCACTTAAACGGTGCCATGCCGAGTCATTCGCCAGCGCACGTTTTAAAATTGCCGCGCTCCAGTGATTCTCACCCACACCATTAAGCTGCGCCACCAGCGTTTTAACATCATAAATTTGCAGCAGTTTCTCCAGCATTGCCTGTGCGGCATTCCCGGTGCTGTATGAATCGGTTACTGATATATTTTCCTGCATAGATTTAACCGGCCATCTGAGATGGCCGACAGGTTAACATAATTACTGCCGTTTAGGGCCACGCGCTCAGCCAGCAGGTGAAAACGCATCTATCACCTTGTGATCGATACCTTCATTCTCCCCCGCCAGTTCGGCACCGAGCTTCGCCATAAACTCGACTAAAAATTGCGCGTTGTGCTGTGCCAGCTGCTTGCCTCTTGCGGTTTGCATGGTTTGCGGTAATTTCAGTAACTTTGTCTGGAAATGATCCAGCGCGTAGCGTTTATCATCAAGCGGGCGATGCTGTGCGAACGGATCTTCGCCATCAAACAGCGCCAAGCCCAATGCCCCTGAAACGGCAAATACGCGCGCCAGGCCAATCGCCCCCAGGGCTTCCAGCCGATCCGCATCCTGGACGATTTTAGCTTCCGTTGTTAAGGGGGCGATTTGCGCGCTGAAACTGTGAGCGGCAATGGCATGACAAACGGCCTCAATTTTCTCCGCCGGAAATTGCACGAACTCTTCACGGAGCAGGCGACGCGTCTCTTCTGCCGCCAGGATTGAAGAACGCTGCCGTTGCGGATGATTTTTCGCCAGGCTCACGATATCGTGAAAATAACAGGCGGTTAAAATCACCAGCATATCGACATCGTCATCTGCCGCCAGTTTCTGTGCCGTAGCCCAGACACGGCGAAAATGACACAGGTCATGCGCCGCGTCCTGATGTTGATGATGGTTTTTCAACCAGTTCTCGAACTGTGCCTGCCAGTGTTGTAACTCCATACGCGCTCCGTTGCCAAAGAGTCGCAACCTTAGCAGTTTTTATTCATAGCGTCTGCAACGTGCGGGACGAGGTCGGGTGTACCATGCAATGCCGCCTAACAAGGCACCAACCAGGGCCATAAACAGAAATCCGACCAATGCTCCTAACCACTTCCCCGCGGTAGATCCTAAATCACTTTCAAATCCCGACACGGGGGCATCGGGGATCCGGCTCATCACCCAGATGTATCGCGCCATTGCCCAGACGAAATAGCCACACCATGTATAGAAAGCCCACAAAGCCAATTTGCCGCCAGGGCTGCGAGAGAGTCTCTCTTCCATCTTTGTCGAACCGTATTCCATTTTGAGATAACCCGGAAAATTCAGACTTAGAACTATTATGTGATAAAAATCACATTTTTCCACATTGGATGAGCCAGTCAAGACTCAATCATTTTTTGAACAAATAGATAAATTTTGCGCAACGGCGGTGAATACAGGAAAAATCGATTTGAACGATGTTATTTATCTTTGATTTCGGCTTTATTAATTCATTCAATCAATATATTGGCACTGATTACAATTATACCTTTTTATTTTTCTGTGTCATCATGCCTCCGTTATTAGCCTTTTATCGTCTTGTTTATATTTTTTTGGCCGGCATGATGCCGGCTTTTTTTATGCCTTCATTAATGTGCGCGAGATCACACCAGCCGTTTAGCACAACAATCATTGATACCCCCTATCTTTTCAATCAACTCATAACATATTGATATACACCCATAATATTCGTGAATATTTATATTCAGAATTCATAATCATGAATTATATTAAATAGATTAGAAACATTTTGAAATCTTTTAAATACATTTGTTACATGTAATCTTTAAAATAAAATGAACTTCATAGAATAGTATCCAAATGTGCTTTTTTTGGATAACAGCACTTATTGATATATTCATGAAGATTATAATCACAAGGGAATACATAATGAAAAGAAAAGTTCTGGCAATGCTGGTCCCGGCGTTATTAGTTGCTGGCGCAGCAAATGCGGCTGAAATTTATAATAAAAATGGCAATAAAGTTGAGCTATACGGCAAGATGGTTGGTGAGCGCATTCTGACCGACCGTGAAAGTGGTGAAAAAGGCGATAATTCTCAAGATACCTCTTATGCTCGTGTAGGCGTGAAAGGTGAAACTCAGATCAACCCTGAACTGACTGGTTACGGTCAGTTTGAACTAGACCTGGAAGCATCAAACAGACACAACCCTGACCAAACTCGTTTGGCATATGCTGGTTTGAGTTACAAAGATTTTGGTTCATTCGACTACGGTCGTAATGTCGGTGTCGCGTATGATGCAGAAGCATTTACTGATATGTTTGTTGAGTGGGGCGGTGACTCATGGGCTGGTACTGACCTGTTCATGACCAACCGTACCAACGGTGTTGCAACCTATCGTAACACAGATTTCTTTGGCATGGTTGAAGGTCTAAATTTTGCTCTGCAATATCAGGGTAAAAATGAAGGTACAGGCAACTACAAAGCAAATGGCGATGGCCATGGTTTATCTGCAACTTACACTATTGACGGTTTCTCATTTGCTGGTGCTTATGCAAACTCTGACCGTACTGATTGGCAGTCTGGTGATGGTAAAGGCGAAAGAGCCGAAGTTTGGGCGTTGTCAACAAAATATGACGCTAACAATGTCTATGCTGCTGTGATGTACGGTGAATCTCACAACATGAATTCCGACGACGGTGATGTTGTGAACAAAACACAAAACTTCGAAGCTGTTCTGCAATATCAGTTCGACTTTGGTCTGCGTCCATCCATCGGTTACTCCTATTCTAAAGCACTGGACGTAGCAGGTTACAAAGATTCTGATCGTCTGAACTATATTGAAATCGGTACCTGGTATTACTTCAATAAGAATATGAACGTATATACCGCTTATCAGATCAACCTGCTTGATAAGAGTGATTATGTTCTCGCTCATGGACTGAACACCGACGACCAACTGGCAGTTGGTATCGTCTACCAGTTCTAATCAGCCAACGCGCCGAGGCGTGTTACTGTAAAACATAACACCAGCCTGAGTTCGTCCCTCATCGAACTCAGGCTTTTTTTATTGGCATTTCATCTCCATCTGCGGCACACGCAATTGCCAAAGCATCTCGATACAGCCCCTTACCCTGCCCCTCCTGGCACAATATCCTCTACCAGCAACTCTTCCAGCCAACACCCCAAATGCATTTCTTTATAAATTTAATCTGTAACAAAACCGCTTCCCATATAGAAATATTTGCAAAAATAGTGCATGAAAAAAGCTTTTTCCCTACCAATCCGGGATATAAATATTCATCAGTACCACAACATTCCACAGCACTAAATCTCTCCCCATCGCCCCCAAACCTCTGATAATGGTCTAAAATCATTGAGGCCACTTGCGACGACGTTACTCAATAAGGAAAGTTTGGCGTGAATAATATTCAACACCAGTGCAGCATCATCATTACATACTTATGCCCGCCAACTACCGCTTTCGATATATTGACTCAATTTTTCAGCCTGGTTAAAAATAGCGACCAGCTCAGTCGCAAATATAGTGACTACCCTAACTAAGCAACAATAAGGAATACACTATGACTGTTCAAACAAGTAAAAACCCGCAGGTCGATATTGCTGAAGATAATGCGTTCTTCCCTTCAGAATATTCGCTTAGCCAATATACGAGTCCCGTCTCTGATCTTGATGGCGTGGACTATCCAAAACCGTATCGCGGTAAACATAAAATTCTGGTGATCGCCGCGGACGAACGTTATTTGCCGACCGATAACGGAAAACTGTTCTCGACCGGTAACCATCCGATTGAAACGTTGCTGCCGTTGTATCATCTCCATGCTGCAGGTTTCGAATTCGAAGTGGCGACCATTTCCGGTCTGATGACCAAGTTTGAATACTGGGCTATGCCGCACAAAGATGAAAAAGTAATGCCATTCTTTGAACAGCATAAATCGTTATTCCGTAATCCGAAGAAACTCGCGGATGTTGTCGCCAGCCTCAACGCTGATAGCGAATATGCAGCAATCTTTGTTCCTGGTGGGCATGGCGCACTTATTGGTTTACCAGAAAGCCAGGACGTGGCTGCCGCTTTACAGTGGGCAATCAAAAATGACCGTTTTGTTATCTCCCTTTGCCACGGTCCGGCGGCTTTTCTGGCACTTCGCCACAGCGATAACCCACTGAATGGTTATTCTATTTGCGCATTCCCAGACGCCGCAGACAAACAAACGCCAGATATTGGCTATATGCCGGGTCATCTCACCTGGTACTTCGGCGAAGAGTTGAAGAAAATGGGCATGAACATCATTAATGACGACATCACCGGGCGAGTACATAAGGACCGTAAACTTCTCACCGGCGACAGTCCTTTTGCAGCGAATGCGTTGGGTAAACTGGCGGCGCAGGAAATGCTGGCAGCTTACGCGAGTTAATCCCTGTTACATTGTAATGTAAGCGCATAATCAATCGCAGCCACGTTAATACTCACGACGTGGCTGCGTTTTTTCACGGTTAACTTATGGCGTACTGAAGCCCGATGTTAATTTCTTTGCGGTAACGTAATTCGGAACACGTTATGCTTACTGAGATAGTGATACGTAGCACTTCCTCCATGTAATTCGGCAATCGCTTTGACTAAAGAAAGGCCAAGTCCCTGACCTACGGAATGACGCGAATTATCTCCCCGCCAAAATCTACGGAAGAGTTTTTCAGGCTCATTAATTTTCGTTCCAGGACTGGCGATATCAATATTAAGAGAGCCGTTGGCATCAAGAAAACTGGTTATATGAATACGCGATTTTTCTGGTGAATATCGAATGGCGTTAACAATAAGATTCGATAACATTCGTTGCAGTAAAATTTTATCCGCAAAGATTTGTTGATTGCACTCGACCTTAAAACGAATCTCTTTCTCGTCTGAAAGATATTCAAGATAGTCCATAAGATTTTCAACTTCCTTATTGAGAGAAAGCGCATCCAGTTTCACCAAAACATTGTTTTTGTCTGCCCTGGCAAGAAACAGTATATTCTCTGTTAACCGCGAAATATTTTCCAGCTCTTCAATGTTTCCGGCAATTGTTTTTTGATATTCAGCGATACTTCTGGTTTGACTGAGCGTAACCTGATTCTGACCCAGTAATGCATTAATTGGCGTTCTAAGTTCATGAGCGAGATCGTCAGCAAATTGACTAAGGCGCTCAAAATCTTTGACTAAAGCATGATGCATTTTATTCAACGCCTGCCCAAGAGGTTTTAGTTCTCTCGGTAATGCGTTAACCTCAACCGGCACTCGGCTATCGTTATAATTCAGCGCTTCCGTTACGCCACTCAACTTTTTGATCTCTCGCAACCCCGTTCTGATTAACAACGGACTTAATACTGAGCACAATATAATGGCGACAATGCAAATTATAATGCTATTAATTTTATACTGTTCAAGCATATTATGTCTGGCTGAAGCCAATTTAGCCACAGTAACCGTTAATGATGGCGAAACTTCATCAATATTAATTCGGAAAGCATCTATCTCTGTATCATTAATAATGCTTCTGTAAATGCCTGCTGCGCTGATTGTCTCACTAGCAGGTATGTTATTTAACATGTCATCACTGACATTTGTCCGGTTAACAATTTTATTGATGCCATCACCATGAATGATCAAAATATCCTGACTAACATCCATCATCCGGTTAAAGTACACAGGTAACGTATCTGGATTTACCCCATCAATTAACAACTGCTTGATCTGCGCTGTCCGGTTAATGAGTGTTGTATCATCGCGCCATTTCAACTCACTTGCCAGGCCATTATAGAGAGTCCATACAATTCCAGCGCCAGCAACAGACAGCAGAAATATAAAAAGCAAGGTTAAACGGACGGTTATAGATAATCTTTTCATTATTTTTTTACCGCTACGAATGAATAGCCCATCCCCCGGATTGTGGCGATTAGCTTTTCAGGAAAAGGATCATCAACTTTTGCGCGGAGCCTGCGAATGGCGACATCCACCGTATTGGTATCACTATCAAAGTTGATTCCCCAAATTTCACTCGCAATAACCGTTCTGGGTATAATCTCGCCAGCTCTGGAGGCCAGTAGCCAAAGTAACTGAAACTCCTTGCGCGTCAGTGTAATACTGATATTGTCCCTGCTCACACTTTGACTGACAGAGTCCATTTTTAAGCCACTGATTTCTAATGTTGAATTCAGAGCGTGATGTTGCCTTAATTGTGCCCGAACCCTTGCCAGCAACTCAGAAAATGAAAAAGGTTTTACCAGATAATCATTTGCTCCACTGTCCAGCCCTCTGACTCTGTCATCGACAGAATCCCTTGCTGTAAGGCAAATAACAGGAGTTTGCTTTGCCGTTCTTAACGTTTGTAAGATCTGCCAGCCATCCATACCCGGAAGCATAATATCCAGAATGATCAATGCATAATCATCCTTCAGCGCAAGATAAAGCCCATCTCTGCCATCAGAAACGGCATCAATGACATAACCCGCTTCGGAAAGCCCCTGCGTTACCCATTCCTGGGTCCTTTGATTATCTTCAATAAGTAGAATCTTCATGAAAATAATATGCCATAAATCATATGTTATAGAAACAACCTGGTTCATTACAAAATTGTAATGCTGCTGTAAGGTTACCCTGGACGTTTTTTCGCTATCCTCAAAACTCATTCACATGACAAGGATATAAACATGTTAAAGCGTTATTTAGTACTCTCGGTAGCAACGGCAGCATTTTCATTACCTTCTTTGGTTTATGCCGCACAACAAAACATTCTTAGCGTGCACATTTTGAACCAGCAAACAGGAAAACCCGCTGCCGACGTGACAGTCACTCTTGAAAAGAAAGCGGATAACGGCTGGTTACAACTTAATACCGCCAAAACAGATAAGGATGGACGAATTAAGGCACTGTGGCCCGAGCAAACTGCGACTACTGGCGATTACCGTGTCGTATTTAAAACCGGGGACTATTTCAAGAAACAAAATCTTGAAAGTTTCTTCCCTGAGATCCCCGTTGAATTTCATATTAATAAAGTGAACGAGCATTATCATGTGCCTTTATTACTCAGCCAATATGGGTATTCAACCTATCGTGGCAGTTAATGCGTAAATATGTAAAAGCTGATCTCTGCTACTGTTAGGGAGGTGACTCCCTGACAGATTAACAGTAAACGGCTCTTGTTGGCTAACGACAAAAAAGTGTGATGGCTTATGAAAAAGAATCAATTTTTAAAAGAATCAGATGTTACGGCCGAGTCGGTATTCTTTATGAAGCGTCGGCAGGTGTTAAAAGCACTGGGCATCAGCGCAGCTGCATTTTCTTTGCCTCACGCTGCGCATGCCGATCTGCTTAGCTGGTTTAAAGGGAACGATCGTCCGCCCGCCCCCGCCGGAAAACCGCTGGAGTTCAGCAAGCCTGCCGCCTGGCAAAATAACCTGCCACTGACGCCAGCAGATAAAGTCTCCGGTTATAACAACTTCTATGAATTCGGGCTGGATAAAGCCGATCCCGCGGCTAATGCTGGTAGCCTGAAAACCGATCCATGGACACTGAAAATCAGCGGCGAAGTGGCAAAACCATTGACCCTCGATCATGATGATTTAACCCGTCGCTTCCCGCTGGAAGAGCGTATTTATCGTATGCGCTGCGTGGAAGCGTGGTCGATGGTGGTGCCGTGGATTGGTTTTCCGCTACACAAATTGCTGGCGCTTGCCGAACCCACCAGCAATGCGAAGTATGTCGCTTTCGAAACGATTTATGCGCCGGAACAGATGCCAGGCCAGCAGGACCGCTTTATCGGCGGCGGGCTGAAATATCCTTATGTCGAAGGATTGCGTCTCGACGAAGCAATGCATCCGCTCACACTGATGACCGTAGGTGTTTATGGCAAGGCGTTACCACCGCAAAATGGCGCACCGGTGCGACTGATTGTGCCGTGGAAATATGGCTTTAAAGGGATTAAATCGATCGTCAGTATTAAGCTGACCCGCGAGCGTCCGCCAACCACCTGGAATCTGGCAGCGCCTGACGAATACGGTTTTTACGCCAACGTTAATCCGCATGTTGATCACCCGCGCTGGTCACAGGCTACCGAACGATTTATTGGTTCAGGCGGCATTCTCGATGTTCAGCGCCAGCCAACACTACTGTTTAATGGTTACGCCGACCAGGTGGCATCGCTGTATCGTGGCCTGGATTTGCGGGAGAATTTCTAAATGCGTCTGACAGCAAAGCAGGTGATATGGCTGAAAGTTTGCCTGCATCTTGCCGGATTGTTGCCGTTTCTCTGGCTGGTCTGGGCGATCAATCACGGTGGACTAGGTGCCGATCCGGTGAAAGATATTCAGCATTTTACCGGTCGCACTGCACTGAAATTTTTGCTTGCGGCCTTGTTAATCACACCTCTGGCACGCTACGCAAAACAGCCGTTATTGATACGCACTCGCCGCCTGTTAGGCTTATGGTGCTTTGCCTGGGCGACACTGCATTTAACCAGTTACGCATTGCTGGAGTTGGGCGTGAATAATCTGGCGTTATTAGGTAAGGAGTTAATTACCCGGCCTTATTTAACGTTAGGAATTATCAGCTGGGTTATTTTGCTTGCTTTAGCGTTCACTTCAACCCAGTCGATGCAGCGAAAACTCGGCAAACACTGGCAACAGTTGCATAACTTCGTCTATCTTGTCGCGATCCTGGCCCCAATACATTATCTGTGGTCAGTGAAGATTATTTCACCGCAGCCACTCATCTACGCTGGGCTGGCTGTACTGCTTTTAGCCTTACGGTATAAGAAGTTGCTTTCCCTTTTCAACCGGTTACGCAAGCAGGCCCACAACAAATTATCTCTATAACTTCATATTGCCGACAAACTTCGCGTTATCCCGGCCGGATGCGGCGCGAGCGCCCTATCCGGCCCACACAGATCGCATCAAGTTATGTTTCGTTTGTCATCAACCTTTCATCACCAGAATAATTTATTTTATTTCAATAAGATAGTTAAATACACCTGAGAATACCATGCTCTCATTTCCTAATGAGTTGTTGCATTTTTTCATATGTTACAATATAACATTACACATCATGTACATTAACTCTGGAGGAAATTGTTTTGGCGATTCGTCTTCATAAACTGGCTGTTGCTTTAGGTGTCTTTATTGTTAGCGCTCCTGCCTTTTCGCATGGCCATCACTCACACGGCAAACCCTTAACAGAGGTCGAACAAAAAGCTGCTAATGGTGTTTTTGATGATACCAATGTACAAAACCGAACGCTCAGTGACTGGGATGGAGTCTGGCAATCCGTTTACCCTTTACTGCAAAGTGGCAAACTTGACCCCGTCTTTCAGAAGAAAGCGGATGCAGATAAAACCAAAACATTTGCTGAAATTAAAGATTATTATCGCAAAGGTTATGCGACAGATATCGAAATGATTGGCATTGAGGACGGCATTGTCGAATTCCATAGAAATAATGAAACAACATCCTGTAAATATGATTACGATGGATACAAAATACTCACCTATAAATCAGGCAAGAAAGGCGTTCGTTACTTATTCGAATGTAAAGATCCTGAAAGCAAAGCCCCTAAATATATACAATTTAGCGATCATATAATTGCACCACGAAAATCATCTCATTTTCACATTTTTATGGGTAATGATTCCCAACAGTCTTTATTGAATGAAATGGAAAACTGGCCAACGTATTATCCCTATCAGTTGAGTAGCGAAGAAGTGGTCGAGGAGATGATGTCTCATTGATTTTTTTGCGCTGACTTCAGTTATTTAACAGAACAGTGCCTGGTAGTAACAACAATAATTTGCCAAGACAAATAAGTAAGACAAACTCAGACACGCTCATACTTGAGTCGTGTCTTTTTTATTATGTCTGTAGAAAAAAACTGCGAAAAAGGCGAACAATAAATACACAACTCAGCCATACAGACTGGCAGCGCAAATGTTTCCAGGAGCAAGTCATCTGTCATGGTAAAGCTAACCAGAAATATAGGTTAATTTTGGTGTTTAAACCTTTTTTACTTGTTAGTATGATACAAAGGCTTTCAAAAAAGCTGGGAAATTCAACAACTCTTGGAAATTATGGACTTTGTCCCGCGGCTTTAATCTGACGGCCGCGTTCCTTTTTTGGCTCAATTATTGACCCCTTCTCTACGCAACTTCAGTTCCCGCCAGCAACTTTGCGGCAGTTTCATAGGATCAATGTCTAAAAGAATAATGGTGACCGATAAGAAAACGACTGAATAACTGTAGATTTTCGCTCGAAACCTTCCTGTCAGACCCATAGCGAATCAAGTGCTGAATGTCACAGTATCGAACAGAAAACAGTGACGATCTAACCCTTCAAGAATATTCTACGATTGTTCTGTTTAGGAAAAGCAAGGCGGGAAGTCGGGAGATAAGTCATTGATAAAGTGGCGGAGAGAGGGTCTAAATTTTTAGTGTTCGATAATGCCCACCAAAGTGCTATTTTTCCTTTAAAAACAAAATATTGTCATTATTTTTTTGTTCGGTAGTGTATTGCTACTGTGCAAACAATCAGCTATTTTATGCAGTACCGTATGTATGGCGGGTTGTATGACAGGATTTTGCTATGCCAAAGAAGGCCAAGGAACTCTCAGGACTCGTCGTTTCACGATTAAAATCCGAAGGCATGTATGCCGTTGGTGGTGTGGATGGTTTATACCTTCGCATCAGAAATCAGTCTCGCGCATGGGTTCTTTGCGTGGCTATGGGAACCCGAATCAACAATCTCGGTAGAACAGTTCCAAGACGTTTGAATATGGGGCTTGGCCCTTACCCGGAAGTCTCCTTAGCCGAAGCGCGTGACAAAGCGCGTGAGCTACGTAAACAAATCCGTAATGGTATTAATCCCCTTCAAGAAAAACACGAGCAAAAAGCCCGGCAGGAAATACTGGCCCGGAAGAAAAAGACCTTTGCCGAATGTTGTGAAGAAGTGCTGGAAGTCAAAGACAGTGAGATGAAGAACAAAAAACATCTCGCGCAATGGCGTTCCACACTGGAAACCTATGCCTACCCTTTCATTGGCAAAAAGGCCGTTAGTGAAATCACCAAAGTGGATCTTCTGGCAATACTGGAACCTATCTGGTTAACCAAGAATGAAACTGCCAGTCGCCTACGTGGACGTATTGAAACAGTGATCGATTACGCCAAGGCCAAAGAATACTTTGAAGGTGATAATCCTGCAGCATGGAAAGGTATGCTGAAACCTCTGTTGCCTCAACCAAGTAAGGTTCAGATCACCAAACACCATGCGGCCCTTCCCTATAACCAGCTCGGCTCCTTTATGAAAGAACTACGTGAACGAAGCGGCGTTTCTCCTCGTGCGCTTGAGTTTGCCATACTGACCGCAGCACGCTCAGGTGAAATTCGTGGTGCCGAGTGGTCAGAGATCGATCTTGAAGGTAAAACATGGACCATCCCCGCCAGTCGAATGAAAGCAGCGAAGGAGCATCGAGTTCCGTTGTCTGATGCTGCTGTTGCCCTGTTAAAGGCTTTACCACGCTTTAAAGGTATCAATTTTGTATTCCCTGCCACTCGGAAGGGACAACTCTCGGATACTGCTTTACTGGCAGTCCTAAAGCGAATGGGATATACCGACTTAACGCAGCATGGGTTTAGATCGACATTCCGTGATTGGGCTGGTGAAACGACCAACTACCCGCGTGAGGTAATTGAACATGCGTTAGCTCATCAGTTGGCAAATAAGGCAGAAGCTGCGTATCAACGTGGGACGTTATGGCCTAAGCGGGTGGCGTTAATGGATGATTGGGCGGGGTATTGTGTTTCTTAGAAGTTCTAATTAGCTACAAATAGTCCCCGCCCTTTATGAACTGACACCATAAATTCTTAATGATTGTATAAGATTTATCAATTTAGAGTAATATACGACAGAAACGTTTCACATGAATATGCTGTTTTTAAGGAGAAAAATGAAATGAGTAAACTGGACTGGTTCAATAACGTAGAAAATCGCCCACATCCTTGGGAAGGTATGGGGCTGACATGGTTGACAACAGCACTAAATGTCCCTGATGTAAAAGCAGCTATTAATTTTTACACTGAAGTAATGAAGATGGTGGTAATTTCTGAACTTGAGGGTGATGGTGGTGATGTATTATTTGCTCGTATCCGTTACCGTGGCACAAACTTCACCATAAATAAGGAAGGATGGGATTCCGACCTGAAAAGCCCAAATACTTCGGGAGCTATGCCTCCCTTTATTTTTTATATGTATGTAGATGATATGATCACTCTGGTAAATGAAATGGTTGAAGCTGGCTCGACTGTTCTAAATGAACCTGCTGAAATGTTCTGGGGTGATTTAAAAGCCCGTGTGAAAGACCCATTTGGTTTTATCTGGGATATAGCACAGAAACTGTAAAGAAATCGTCAGATCATCGTTCAACTCCTCTTTTCGGTTAAAGTAGGCTGTTGAAATCAAAATGCACAACACATTTAATTCTTACTATGTCGTGCATTTTTGATTCAAATAATTAATACAAAATCAATTCTGTATACTACTTTTATTTACATGCATATAACCTTCTGAAATTACTATAACAGTGCTCGTTCTTACTACCACTACAACGACGTTCATCATATTCCGCAATAAGTGTTCCAGATATATAACCAAACTGAGGACTATACATTGATCCCGGGCAGGCACATGTCCCAGTGTCACTATTCGGTATTACACATTTATATCCAGATGTTTGATCGGTTATTGTTATAAAAATACCTTTCAGGCCATCACCGCTTGCTGTCTGCCATTTACCGTTAACACACGATAAGACTCTACCTGTACTGTCTCGCCCCACCAGACCATTAGGCGTACATTTCGCATTTAACGTTGCCTGACCATTCAAATGAAGATATTCACCAGCCTTGATTCTGCCAGTTGATTCAATTGTGCCATTAGATTTTATCGTTCCGGCAGTTAGATTACCTGACGCGTAAATATTACCCGCATTGTTCATGTAAGCTTTAACTGTTTTACCGGTTCCTACACCAACAGTCCCTGACGCATACAAATCATAGGTGCGAACACCGCCAGCCCACCCAGCAGGCAAATCGTTTGGATTAAGTCCGTTGGTTGCTATACGTCCTCCGAACTTAGCCAGTCCGGTTGTAGATAGCGTGTTCAGATAGGTATCGGATTTTACCTTCAGGTTGTTGTTGATATTTACAGGACCATTAAGGGTAGATGTTCCACCCACACCAAGATCGGATGCAACAGACGCATTACCCGTTGTCTTAAGTGCTCCGGTTGTTGTTGTCCCTGATGCCGTAATATCTTTGATGTTTTTGATGCTCTTCCCACCAAGATTCAGATCACCTGTCATCGGCAACGTTCCATCACGACGCAGGTAAACAGAATACATTGAAGAGTTATACCCTACACGGTAAGCCAGCAATCCACCACCCGTGATATTGCTGTAGCTATTAGAATTCTCACTCCACTGACCACCATAGCCGGACGCTATCTTGGTGTTTCTGCTCATCCCACCATCAACACCTGCCGACTGAACCGCTTTTCCTAACAGGTCATAGCGAATGTTCTTTCCTTCTGTCCACGGACTGGTTGTTGTTATAAGGCCATTAATGACGTAATCCGGCGCTGTTCCTGAACGCTTTAACACAATTTTGTAGGATGCTTTTTGCGCATTCGTTCCTGTATAGCCCACAGGCAACAGACCTTCATTAATTAACGTCTGGTAAGTGATTTCACAACCAGCAGCCGAACAGGTTCTTGGCCCCGGATCACTGCTTTGATTGTTGGATGATGACAGTGTGGAAATCTTGTCATAGCGAATACTGATATAGCGGTTAACTGCTTCACCGAGTTGTTTAATCTGTGTTCCGACATTATCAGCCAATACTGCTTCCTGATCGTTTCTCATATCCTGAAACTTCATAAAAGCGATAAGCGTTCCAATACCTAAAACAATAGTCACTTCCAGTAAGGTAAATCCTTTTTTCTTTATCATCCCTGTTTTAGCAATAAGAAAGAAAAGGGCCTGCGCCCTCTTCATTAAATAGACGTGAAAACTAATGTATTGCTTGTGGCATTCGTACATGCTGCTGCCGTAGCTGCCACATCGAGTGTTCCTCCAGCGGCTTTAACAACCTTGGTTCCTACCGTAGTAATATAAAAATTACCGGCTGCCGCTGTCGCAATCTTCACACATTCCGCTGCTGGCACATTATCGTATGTGATAGTGAAAGAAGATCCAGCCGCTGATGATGGCCCTGTAGCTGTCGCAGCCAGCGTCACATTACCTTTAAAGGCATTGATGGGTTTAGCAGCCGTTCCTGACCCACTTAACATATTGTCAGGGAAGATTTTTGCCTGAACAGCCACAGTATTTGTCAGGCCAGTAAAGCTTGAAGCCGATGTGTATAACGCTTTAACACCTGCCTGTATGGTGGCAATGTTATTGGATTCTGCCTGCGCTCTTTGTGAAGCCTGAACCTTGGGATAAACGATAAAAGCCGCTACCACTAATGCAGCAATGATGCCCAAAACAAGTAATAGTTCGAGTAGTGAGAAACCTTTCTTGCTTTTTCTTTTGTTATTTAATAAAACCATTATTATCTCCTTTTTTGTTTTAATGATATCTCCTGTTATAACTCTTCTCTCCTATCTGGCAATAGAAATAGCAAGATATATTTAACTCTATCTGATAGACGGATGAATTAAAAAAGGCAAAGATTTCTCTTTGCCTTCCGGGAGATTTAAAAACAACATTTGTTATCACTACTACTGTCATTATTACTTCCTCATGGGATATTTATCATATCTGATAAAAAAGTAATAATGACGTTCGCTACATAAAGATAAAAATTAACAGATTACTGGTCAAACAGAACGCATGATTGAAAAGGAAAAAAATATTAATAAAGGATGATCCTGCGTTCTGTTCTTTTATATAGATAACAGATAATAATTAGATATCAATACCTGAAGCAAAATAAATTTAGTTTTTTTATTTTTGTCTTCCATCCATTTGAGCAAGAAACCATCTCCCTGCTTTTATATACTTTATTCTTTCAATATCATTCAGGTCAGAAACTGAAAGCAAAATCCCCATGACAAGTTCCTTATCCACCTGTTCGATATCGCAATGCATAGCCTTAGCTACTTCCGCACCAAGAATAATCTTTAGCCGGGTTTCAACTTTCTTTCGTTCTGATTTCTCCATTGACTTAAGTCGGTTAAGCTCAAGTTGAGCAAATGCTACTTTCTGCTTTAATGTTTTTTCTGTTCTTGGTTTTTTACTTTCATCACTCATACAACATTATCCTTACCCAAAAAATAGCCAAATACCTCATCCACGCCTTTCATGGCAAGAACATCACTGAACAGCAAAATGGACGTCGCCAGATTTCCCGCTTCATCTGATGGTATAGAGCTAAAGAACTCCATCACTTCATCTTCCTCATGGTATCGTGTCATCGCATCAACTTTTATTTGCCATTCACCAATAGCAAAAAGCGCTGCTTCAAAGCAGGACTCAAATCGTTCCATATCAGGGCCAAAATGATACGTTATTCCTTCTTTATATTTCGCAATGAAAATTTCAGTAATCCTTTCATTACTGTTCTGAAGAATACGAGTATCAATAGTAAAAACATAGGCCAGTTGTGCATTCATTTTTTATCTCCTTTGGTTATTGAATATTATATTTAACTATCACCAAAGAGAAATAACGTCAAATTAATAAAGTATTAGATTTTACAATAGGATGTTAATCCTAAATCTACAACCGAAAATATCCCTTGTAATCATCCTTAATTTAAAATATTAAGTCATATGCACAATAATTAGTGATTCACCTAATCCAAAATCATCAGTAATTAAGTTATCAAATGATACACATTATTCTAAAACTTCTTTTATCTATATCCTCCAACGTTTACAATGCATGATAGGCAACGATTAATCATAAGAGGTAATTATGAATATTTTTAGTCTCATCACTGATCCTGATAATGCAGTTTATTTGACTTTAGATAAATTTTATAAAAAAACGCATAGACATTATCCCTATATTCAAAAGGTTAATGGAGAAACTAAAGCATACGCTTTATGCCCAAGATGTCACAATCCGGTCCTTTTGGTTAATAGAATAAATAATCAGACGGAATCAAAAACTTTATATGCTAAGCATGTTAAACATGATGTAATGGGTATCGCATCATATTCTCAACAAGGTTATGATGATTGCTCACTTGCAAACCCAACAAATCTTGATGCAAAAATCAAGAGAGATATTAATAATAAATCAAATAATGAAATAAAAGATGCTGTTAAAAATTATTTCGATCTACTTATATACTCAATTGAATCACATATAGGCATCAATTTTTCTGATTCCGTTTTAGCTCAAATGCTTGAGGATTTCAACGCTTGTGATGGACACCAGTATAGAGCGATTAACTTATATAATTTACCGTTATCATTTGTCTACATCGCAAATGCTCAGGATCTTTATGGTTGTAGAGTAAACGGAAAAATCAAAGAAAATATAGATAAAAACTCAGAATCATTTATAACATCCGGTACAGAACTTTATGATAAGAGCCTGTATTATGTTAATAGAAAGAAAGGCAGTCCTTATAATAAAATCCTGTTTTATTTCTCTAATCATACCATTTCGACAGAAAATGATGATGAATCGGTAATGTTATATATTGTAGAAAAAAAACAGGATCAGACTATAGATTCAGCAAAAATACTCTATAAAGAAAAAATATATTTTGATGGCACATATTTTTTTAATACTATGAAAAAAAGAGCACGGCTAAACGATTTAGCAAAATCAATTATTCAATAGTATTTATTCTGGAATGCTAATTATTTTTGATAACGGCTGGTTTAATACCAGCTTTATCAAGTCGATAGATATTGATGATGTATCAAATTGTTCCAACTCATACTCTGCAAAAGGTAAATCACCGACCACTTTTATATTCCCCATTATCTTTCCCAGAATATCACAAAATTCTTGATCTGTTTTTGGTTTTTCAATCAATCCTAAATCCAGTAACTTTTGATATTCAAATAATGCTCTAAGTGTTGCATTTTCCCAAAAAGTAAATTCCTGAAAATATGTTCCGTCTTCATATCTAGATTTTCTAAACTCCATTATATCTCCTTATGTTAATTATTATACATGGAGTAATACAATTATTCTCATCAGTCAAATCATAAAATTATAATAAATTCCATGAGTGGGTAAAGCTCAGTAGAAGATCGTCTTAAAAAGTTAAAGCCTCTCCCAGACACTACCAATATAGACGATAAAAAACATAATGAGCATAGTGATAATAACGAAGTCCATAAAAAAGACAGAAGAAGCAAATAGTATTATCCATACATTATCCGTAGTATCAACGCTCATAAACGCAAGTATGTTTATGAGCAATAAAAAATAATATTATCATTAGGTTTTGGCTTTTTATACTTATATTTCTCATTCAAAGACTCCATATTAAATATACACATACCATAATAAATATGTGATCTTATCAGTTTGTCAATGCAATGAAATAATGTCTATAGATAAGATCTACGCACTTAGCAGTAAAACTATCCAAATAAAGTGTTTTTGCCGCATAGATTAAATTTGATTGCCATAAAAATAAAATAGTGCAACGCATGTGATAGTAATTACTAACCAAAAACATCTGGCACTCTCCGCGTTACTTATTTTTGCACATTCGTGTTTTTATTTTCACCTGTAAATTTTAAACTCTATTTTCCAACCTCAACCTGTGAATTGTGCAACACATAACACTCTCTATTTTATTGTTTTTTTTCATCAAATTTAGCTATCCCGCCTTACGGCGGGAATAATTAATACCTCTTTTGCCCTTACGGGCCTTTTCTTTACTCTTTTTGTTCTGTGGACGTGAAACCTACACCTTTAATCCAGTTTGCGCCGCTTAACCCGGCGTATTATTTTACAACAATACATATATTTCGTATTAATTGATAAGAGGGGCATTTTACATTGGCTTATTTTCTTAAAGACAATGCCCACCTATACACTGCTACGCAGTGTGTGGGGTCTACCGACGGTTGCTGCCGCAGGCTAAAAGCAAAACCAAGGTCAACGTCAACCCCGAAGTTTTTCTGACGAAAAACTAACAGCAGCATTTATATTTGAGGTTATATTTTTAATGGCGATTTTTCATCTGGATTTTAAAATTGTGAAACGAAGCGAAGGCATGACTTCTGTTGCGAAAGCTGCCTACCATGCCCGTACACGTATTACGGATGATCGCATTGGAGAAACATTTGATTTCAGCCACAGAACTGATCTACATGGTCATATTATATTAGCCCCTCTTTCCACACCTGCTCATATTATTGAAAGCTCCTCAGCACTCTGGAATGAAGTTGAAAGAGTGGAACGCCAGAACAATGGTCAAACAGCCCGTTATTTTGATGTCGCTATACCAGTAGAACTCAACAACGATGACAAGAAAAAATTGGTTGCCGAATACTGCCAAAAGAACTTTGTTGATAAAGGAATGATTGCTGATATCGTTTTCCATGATTTAGACAGTAAGAACCCACATGCTCACGTCATGTTAACCCTGAAAACCATTGGTCCCGAAGGCTTCGGTAAAAAAGACAGAAGCTGGAATGATAAGAAGATAATGATCCAATGGCGTGAGTCATGGGCCACGATGTCAAACAGCTACCTTGAGGCTGCAGGGAGTGAAGAACGTATCGATCACCGTTCTCTCAGGACACAATGTGCTGATGCCCTTGCTCACGCAGAAGAAGCATTCAGTGCCGAAGAAAAAGCATTCTGGCTTGCCAAAGCAACGGAAACAAACCGCCCAGCAATGCAACGTGTTCATCGTGCTAAATGGAATGACGAAGAGTCTCAGGAACAGCGAGCTACTGAACAAGCTCAACGCGATCATCAAATTGAAGAGGCCAAGAAGGTCTACACCACATTCAGTGAGCTACCACTGGAAATCGTTGTTGATGTCAGAAGCTTTACGATTACACATCTTGCTGAACCCGAAGAGATTGTTCTTCCAGACTACCCGGCAACAGTAGAACAGCAGCCGATTGTGGCAACAGCAACTACAAGCAGAAGACCAGCAGCAAAATCTTACCGTGATCCCAATAAGGTCAGTAAAGTAAATGTTTCAGGGAAGAAATCCCCTGTTCTGGTTGCGCCTGAACCAAATACATCCACTCAATTGAAAACCCCATCTCTTCAAAACACCAGAGCGATGAACCGCGCTCCTATGAAGAGTAGGAAACAGACCAAGCCCCGCCAGAATGGTTTATTTAAGCGTTTCACACTACTGATAGTAGGATATATAAGAGAGAAATTTATATGGGCCAGAAGGAAACCCGATACCATTGATGCTGACCATGATAAGCGTATCGCAGAGAACTATATCTATGATGAAGTGCTGGGTGTCAATGTTCCACGCTCGGAGTTTGAAAGACGCGCCATATTTAACAATGGTGACTATAAATTAAAACCTGATGAAATCAAGCGTTTCCCAAGCCGTCCTAATCAGGAACAGCCGGAAGTCAATAGAAGCATAGATCTCACACCTTCAATGCCACCAGAACACATGAGGCAAGGAAGCGCGCCAAAACTGAGTCCACCGTAATACATGACTCCTATAATGCTGTAGAATAATAGTTAATGATGTTCATTTCTTGTCATGATAAAAAAGAGATAGAATTATATGGAAATCAATGAGTGGTTTGACAAAATAAACAATCTTCCATTAGAGAAAAGCAAATGGTGTTCCTTGGGGACTTTTTATCGAGCATTCATTGAACGGTCCAACTTACTCACTGATGAGTTATTCCCCCACATAAGTATCTCATTAGAAAAGTCATCCTTTCAGTTATATATCATTTCTATCTTTAACAAAAAACACAATACCAATATAAATTACAATGAATTAACTGAAATAATAAAACACAGCCATAGAGATATGAAAGATATTATGGACAATTCATATAAAAACGTTCATGGCTCGGAGGATAACACATACATCACTTCTAATTACAAATATTATTATATCGGTGCTTTATTGTTTGAAAATTATATGAACATGAAAAACAAGTCAGCCATTATCGACATGAAAAAGGCCAAAACAATTGAAAAGAAATATAATGAAATTAAAATAAACATTAATAATGTTGATTCTCAATTTAAAAGATACAAGTTATTAAGCTTAAACGAAAACATTTCAATATGTAATAATAAAGATAGTCAAACAATAGTAGACAAACGAATAGGTGCCCATTTTTGGATACCTGTTCCACGAAAATTATTAACTACACTTCAGGCTTTAATAGATTTAGAGCTTATCACTAACATTTCATTTAGAATAGATAACATAACCGACTACATTCCATTTTTTGAAGACATGGAGTTTGGTTCACCTCTAAAGTTGGATGTGGCAGATCTCCCCTCAGTTTCAAAATTTTATTCTATTGATAACTACGCGAATAGCTTTTGGGTTCATCATGATTCAAGAGAGGGAAGTATCACCTTTGAAGAATTAAGAGATGACTTTCAGATGGTAAATAATGATGTCATTACACAGGTTATTCACCTTGAGTATTTCAACCTTAATAATGCGTTTTATATACAACATTTAGACCATGAATTCATATCCTATACGTTAGAACAATATGAGAAAAAATTATCAGATTCCAAAATTAAAGGCTATAAAAAAACAAAGTCATTTAAAATTGATAATGCCAAAATCCCTTTTATGTTTAAGAACAATAACGAGTTTTTATTATTTCAGATTCTAGACTCATATTTTAAAAATTCCGACTTAATTTCAGAATATTTCAACAACATTCAATAAGGATGTGAGTTTTATTTCAGGGAATAAGATAATAAACCACCACCACAATGCGGGTTGGTAGTGGTTTATTATTTATAGCTGCTAGCTACATTCTTCGCCAAAACACTACATTGTCAGCAAAAATAACCTTACCAGCTACAAATCCTACGATAGCGATTAACGGAAGGCTGATAGTAGCTCCTGCCATACCTGTTGACATACCGCTCAACGCCGATAAACCAAAAGTCAACAGCAAAACAACAGCAGCATACCAGCCGGGATAAGTGCCATATAACACCGTCGCTAAACAGCCTGTACAGACGTGAACCCCACGCTGACTCTCTTTGAAGCAAAACGGGCATTTGATGGTATTGTTTTCCATGATGGCGTCCTTAATTGGCTTTCCAACCATTACTTGTTTTAACGAGATTGATTGCACCATCAGCAGGTTCATTCATCCCTTTAACGTTGGCGAACGCCTTTTTGTCAATCCAGCTCGGAACGTCATTAAGCTTCCATGTATACGATACGCGAACAACCTTCTGACCGCCGTTACCCGGTTCCGTCCATTCCTTAATCTCGTCAACAGCACGACGACCAACACAGGCACCGTCTGCTGTGCTCCAGACTTTGGCTTTTTTGCCTTCCTCTGTTATCCCTAATACGTTCGAATCATAGCCCTGTTCAAAAACCATCAGGCCCTGCTCAACAAAGCCATCGAGGATCACTGAATTGGTCCCTGTGCCAGTCGAATCAAGTCGTGGTTTGGCAAGACGGATGGGGAAGCTGGTGTTATTGTTATCAAGCGAGAAGCAGTATTTGTCCTGCCCAATCTTGGTATTAATCGCTTTCTCAAAATCACCTTTCTCACCACATCCCGCCAGTGCCAGAGCTGCGCCAGCAACGAGTAAAATCTTCTTCATCTGCTTATCCATCCTGATAATCAAAGTGCCTAAATTTTTGACCTAATCCGGTCAGGGCTAGAGTTGTTGCGGGATCCGGCTGATATCACATGGCAAAACCACCGCTTAACCAATTGATAGGATTCAATTTTTTTAACTTCTCGTCATATCGTTTAAAACGATCAAAAACAACCTTATAATAGTTCTTATCTATCATAAATAAATATTTGATCGATAATAACAATTAATTGCCGATCGAAAACGCACAATCAATCGTTATAAACTATCAATAATAAATTATCGATCTTTTATATCGATCATTTTATTGAGATCTGTTCACAAAATGATATGCTTCGCGTAGGTCGTTCAGTAGGATCTGGTGAGGTGGTTATGGAAGTCATCGTCAAGGAAACCGACAGCATTCAAGCAATGTCTGACAGTGCTGTTTTATCATATGTCTATGAACAGTCTGGATTCTCTATTGATCTGAATAAATGTTTTGTGCGGCTATTCAATAATGCATCTGGCATTAATGCCGTATATGACTACAACCAAATCCGGGAAATCAATTACACATTACCAAACACTGATTTCGGTGATGCAGAGATCTGTATTCTCACATCTGGAAGCAACAATGCTTTATGGAAATTTACTGTTAAGTCGGAAGGCAGCGAAAGAGTTTGTGAGAGATGGATTAACATATTTGATGAGCAGATATTTAACAGAATATAAAATAAAACATAAAATGTTAATTCTTTTATAAAGGAAACCGCAAATATATTTGCTTTTTTAAAAATTAATATTTAATTATATACACATGTAATATTTAATAATGAGGTTTATTTATGTCTGGAAAAAATCCATTCTGGAATTATGATTATAATGCAGCACAACGCAACAGAGAGATAGTAGATTCATATCAACAGGCTAATGAGGCCAGACTGAACTCTCAGCAAGCTCAGTTTGAAGCATCTATGGCTAATGACAGGGTTAGTAGAATACAGGTGCAGTTGAATAATACAATCAACAGTCATAAAAAGGCTATTGCTGATTATGAGCAGCGTCTGGAAGAACAAAAAGCAATTTCTTTTAAATTGATCATGAAGGTAAATATATTTGAGAGAACGTTAAATCGCCTTCAAGAGCAATGGCCTGAAAAAAAAGAAAGCATCTTAGACGAAATTCAGCACCAGAAAGATTACTGTTCGGTTGAAGAATACAAAGAGAAATGGTGGAAATGGGTCAATGATGGTGGCCTTACACCAGAAGCTAATTGCTTAAAATTCCCTTACCCAGAGCGCGAGATAAAGAACAAGACATAAGAAGAAACTAAGTATTTTTTCATAACATTCAATTAAATTTCAATAAGACACTTCTCTACTGTGTCTCCTACAAATACGTCTAAAATTCACTCACCTTATGGAACGTTCAATATGACCATCGTTTCTAATCCTCGGTATGTTGTACAGCTAATCGTCCTTCCAAAATATCTTATGAGCAATATTGCTCCCAGTGAAGTTATTAAAGGAAAAATAGATAAATCAGAAATGATCTATATGTATATTATTTACGACACTGTAGGTTTAACATACAAGAACAGCTTTCCTGATGATGAAAAAGCCGCTATTCTGGAATGCTATAAGTTGAACTACAGTAATATTCCCATTTACAAGGCAGAAGTAGCCAAATTCAAAGACGGCTCACCCGATAAACTCAAGGACATATCCCCATACCAAAAAATTGAAGATTCTAATGAGGAATACGACAACCTTCACGACGAGGAAAAAGTGAAATTATTCGAATATTTAGAGAAAGAGCATGGTGTAGAAAATATCTCTCCAGTTAAGCTAAGAAGACCGAGACCTTAAAAATAAGCCTCAGCATAATGGACTGCGCCCCAAAAGTTGGACACCCAACTGATTAAGGTGCATTTTTTTGTGGCAAAGCCAAAATATTCTCTCGAAACCAGATTAGCTGCCGTTAATCATTATCTTGCCGGACACGATGGCGCACGTCGTATCGCTGAACGTTTTGGTGTTGAAGAAACATCATTGCGCAAAAGAGATAAGTTTAGCCCACGACCATGCCATATATACGCTCCATCAATAGGTGGCAACTTTCCTGTAATCATTTGATGTATTTCTTTCGAAGTGCCTTTTTTAAATATATCTTTAGAACAAAAATAACTCATTATTTACGCTCTTTACAAAATAACTTTAAAATCTTTTCTGGATCTATAAGCCGTATAATCCTCTAGTGCTCGAATAAAATTAAGATCACTTTTTGATATTAATGAATGAATAAAAGCATCTAATCTGTTGCATTCACTATAAGAAAAGGAAATATATTTATACAACATAAAATAGTCACTATCGTCATCATAAGATGATACATTATCTTCAAGTGAAAAATAAAAATATCTTGAAATTACAGCTTCTTTAGCATTACCACTAACATAAAAAATATTTTCGCTTGTTATTTTCATACAAACCTCTCTGACTTAACATTACTTTTTTTACGATATTTATCCAAAAAACACCCAATAGAAATAACACAGTTTTCCACTGATGATGGTTATCATCACGCAGATAACAGGTAGAAAAACAAGGTAAAAACGTAAATTTCATCCATAGTTTTTTCTTCATGAGTATTGTTTTTATTGAGATCATCTTTTTACATTTTTTATTTTCCATATTAACCTTATAAATTATTATTTCGTTGCTGCCTGTGTTGATTTTGTCGCATTGATTTTCAGGTTATTCAACATCACCTTATCAACAGGTTGTAGTTGCTGTCCTAATAGAGCTGCTAATAAAATATTTGTGTCTTCTGTTCTTTCTATTAGAAGCATCTGTAATCTTAAATCAATGGCCTGCATTCTTGCCTGCTCATGTGCGGTTTCTTTTTCATCTGTACTGCTGATCTTGACCTGCCATGCATCAGCACCAGTAGTATCCGCATAACGAGAATAGATCTCATATCTCAACATTTCCCATTCCGAAGGTTTAGACGGGAACTCTGCTCCGGGGAATAATGTCGCATACTTGGTTTTCACAGACGCATCAGTCCACGCCTGACTTGCTCCTGCTGTAGAACCAAGTCCAGAGCCTATGTTTACTCCTCTTGAGTTTACTGATACATCACCAGATTTCTTTATTGCCAGAATAGAATCAACAGCATTAGTTCCCGCTGTGCTTCTGGCAACAAAACTTGAGAATGCTGACAGGTATTCGCGTCCTTCTTTCGTATCTTCAAGATTCCTGTCATTTAGCTGCTGTAGCGGTAAATTACCGATTAGATTTCGCTTAGCAGCGTCAGCCACTTTCATCTGTTTAACGTCATATGATTGGTTTGAAACTTTATTCCCCTGAGCATCAGATATGGATAGCGGTGGTGTGGTGAGTGAGGTAGCAGATTTATCTTTATCAGCATATGCACCAATAGCACTACATCCACCTCTGTTGTATTTCACATCCTCGTCAGAACAGACTTCAATTGAGACTCGGCCCATCACGTTATTTTTAGCCTCATTTATACCGGTGCTTGCTCCCGTAAACATTTTCACACTATTTTCAGCTAAAGCAGCTTTAGCTGAGCTTGTGTTTGATCCTGCCGACCCTCTACCTCCTGCTGCTGTAGCTTCCTCACAAGCATTAGCATCAGGAATTCGCTTAAGGATATTTTGCATTCTTTGCTCCTGAATAGCTTGGTTTGCATTGCTTATAACAGAGTTCTTTTGATTCTCATTAGCAGTAATATTAGCCTGTGCAAGTTTGTCATTCATTGAGACTAATGTCTCAATCATTCCATTTCCCATAGATTGAGGGGATGCCCCCATTACGTAAGGTGTCAATACTTCTTCCGTGACGGGCCAGACAGCAAAAGCTGTATTTGAATACAGAACAGAAAAACACAAAATCGAAGTCGCTGCTATTCTTTTTATTTTGAAATTACCATGACTCATCACACACTCCCTTTAATTCATTACATTCTTTATTAATTAATAAATTAAAAATGAATTGTCAATTGTTCTGACTATGCTTAATGATCCCTTATCGTGTTTAAAAAGCATAGATTTTAAAACCAACTCAGATTAATATATTCACTCCTGAATCATCATTAAGAGAATTGCCATGTCGATTTATAATATTTAAACAAATTCGGATGGAGTTTTTTAGCGACGAAAAGAATCAGGGCGTTTCCATTCAAACACTGCAGCATGTCTTGCTTTAGTTCTTTCACTTTTAATCTGATTAGCTTTACGCTGAGAACATATTTGTTCACGAGCAACACCCAGAACTTTTCTTCTCTCTTCTTTGGTAAGATTCTTACCTTTCACTTTCATTGCCTCACACACTGCATCATCAAGAAATTTCTTTTCCGATACTGTCACGCTTCTTAAACGTCCATGCTTATTCATATTTTTATCCATTTGTTTTTTCTCTTTTTTAATCCCGAGATCTGATTTTTTGTTTCCATCTTCAATATTGGTTCCATTAAAACTTCCCTCGTTATTATTTGTTACAGAACCTTCTTCAGTTTCGTTTTTCATTTTTCTGACTCTTTATTATGTAAGTTATCTATTTAATACAATTAAAATTTTGTTTTTTCAAATTAACTCGTTTTTTAAAACCATTTAAAATGCATATTTTCACAAATCACTTTAGATTTATATTTTTTCTGTACTAGTTTTACTATTTAATTTATTTTAAAAGATTTAGGGTTTTAGAGGGAACTCCGTCAGGAGTAGTATGGTTTTTCTAGAGCTTCGCCTCTCCTAATCCGCATATTAAAGTTTCAAAACAATCTCATGATTTTCAAATTTTATACACGTAATAGGACAAGACGCTTCTCATGCTATGACTTAGAATTGCAATACGTTTCCATATTGCGACACCCTTCTGCACTCCCATAGACAACATCATAGCTATAAAAACATTTTCTCGTTTTGCTAAAGAAAATTACACTGCTGTTTTTATAAGCCTTAGATGTGCGCTTCGAGTTGATGTTACGCAGACTCCCCGCTTTGGCATCGACAATAACCTTGAGAATGAATCAAACACTTTCGCTCCTACCTTCTCAGACCCGTACAATCAGGTTTAACGTTATTGCTTTTGAGAACTAGATTAGTTTTTGGAAATGGTATTTGACAGACTTGTAAAAAGTTGAGATTTAGATTTGACAAATATGAAAAGATTATTTAATACTTTATTATATTTGTAGTCATGTTATCTGGTTAACTGATTACAAGGCTTCAAAAGTCGGCAAAACTTTTTTAGTCCTTAAAAAGTCAACTTTGATAAGTTGGCTTTTTTTGTATCTTCATTCTATTTACATCTTAATATTTCATTTGTCAAATATAATATTATAACATACGCAATTGAGCCATGATTTCTACATGGCTCATGTTTGATATTTATGTATGACACTAACCTTATTCCGATATTTCTCCTTTGTTTTCGACATCTTTCTTGATTCTTATTGCCAACTCAACAATTTCTTTCAGATATAACTGGTGGCTGGCAACTTTTTTCAACATTAATGCCCCCAATGACATACCCAGCAAAAGTGCTAATCCAAACATGATAATAGTATTAGTAGAATCCGCATTAGAAAAGTCTCCAATAAATGTTTGACTTAATTTATCAAAGCCAATTGATGCCTGTACTGCCGAATAGCAGAGACCCAATACCGAGAGTACTGCTGTTTTTTCGCCAAAAAAGCTACTAACTCTCATCGTTATTCTATTAATCTTAAGTTGTATCCAGTGAATCGCATACAATAATTCTTTTTCTGAATAATCTAAAAGACGCTTTGCGTTATCTTCATCATGTGATATTTCGCAAATAAAGTCATTAAAAGCTTCTTTCTTCCAATCAATCAAATGTTTTATTCCTAAGATAGGTGGCAATGCCATTATTACTAATCCTATTAGCACCCCTGTAAAATACAACCCAAAAATAACATCTACAACTGTCTCGGTTCTAAAACAACTATTGAATTTATACAAAGCAATGCATAAAGCAAGTAAAGCGATGATAAAAACCCCGAGCCTGACTAATCTACCATGTATTTTATCAACCACTTTATCTGTTTTACTTTTGTATGTATAAGGGGCATATGCCTTCATTTCACCAAGGATCTTTACTATTTGATTGATTCTTAACATGTCATCTCCCGAGTTATAAATCGTATGTATATGAGATATTCCTTTTCTAACATTCAGTTTGACATTCATGAAATGTAGAAACTCTCACTTCGCTAAAGATACCTTGAATACAATCTGCGTTCCAGAAATATGAAGAAAGAACTAATGACAATTAGGAAATGTTGCCCCTCTCAGGTTTAACAACACTCCCGGTAGGGTCTGTTAAAGAACAGCAACACATTCATATTAAACCTACTGAGACTAAGTTAGTTAGTTAGTTAGTTAGTTAGTTAGTTAGTTAGTTAGTTAGTTAGTTAGTTAGTTAGTTAGTTAGTTAGTTAGTTAGTTAGTTAGTTAGTTAGTTAGTTAGTTAGTTAGTTAGTTAGTTAGTTAGTTTATTACTTAGATATATAGATTTTGTTCTTAAATAGATAGGAAAACTATATTTTGTGTAGCAACTCTAAGAGATTGCCCCTGTTGATGATGTATTTATCCTAAAAACACGTCAAAGGCGAAAATACAATAAGGATGAAGGATACAATCCATTAAAAAGAGGACCGAAGCCCTCTAATACCTTTATTCATCATTGACTCGGTTCTTCACTTCCACCAGAAGATCCGCCCCCATCACCTTTACCCGGAGTCTTAAAACTCTCTATAGGAGACGCTTTACTTTGAAGATTTAGTGGCAACAATGGCCTGTTATGCTCGCCAAAAGATACCGCTCTGTTAGCTGCTTTTTGAGCGACATCCATATAGCCAGCAGCTCCCGCTGTATCACCAACAGCATCTGCAGCTTCAGCCGCACTGTAAGCAGAGTTGGCACTTTCAAGGGATTGATATTCATCCTGCTGATCAAGCGGTCCTGCATTACTCATATGGGTGCGGAATGCAGATCCAGTATCACTGGCTCTACTGGAAGCCTGAGCTTTCCCTTGTTGAACTTGTTGCTGCTGTTGAAGCTCACGTTGTTGTTCACGGTCTTTATTCATTTGCCCGTTTCTGATCTGATTACCTAACGCGTTCGAAGAATGTGATAACTGATCTAATACTGTTTTTGCCAGTACTGCCGATTCCACACCTTTTGATGCCGACTGAGCATAACCCGACATGCTCTGACCACTATGAACGCCAAGCCACTTCATAATTTCATCTGGAATAACATGGATCAGCGAAAGCGATTTCTTCACAACCGTAAACATCAGCGCAATGTAAACAGCAATCAGGGCCAGTGATTCTATGATGCTAATCCCGGCGTTGGCTGACATCATACCGAACGCGCCGGAGAACGTTTCATTAATCACCCCACCAAGTATCGGAAGCATCGTATAAGCGGCTATTAGTCCCGTTACCATCAGTGCCGGGCGCATAGTTAACGACAGCACCAGACCATAGCCAGCACCGCCTCGTCCTACAACACCATCTCCGTCTGGATGTAAGTGTGTGATTACCCATAATGGTGCTGCCACCATTGCTTCAAGGCACAGAATCATCCAGCCCACGCAGACACCAAACCACATGACGTATGGCAGCATTGGAATAACAACAGCTAATGTAGCACCAGCAACCCATAGCGGGATCACCAGTGGCATAACGACACCAATTGCACCAAAGGCTCCAGACAACCAGTTTGCAGTAAATGACGTCCATATTCCAAGACCTGCACCAACAACAGCAGAGCCACCTAATAAACTCCACCCGGCGGTACTGAGTGTATCGCCAAGGCCTTTAACGGCTAACAGGGGGTTGATAGCCTGTAAATTTGCTGCCGTTGTATCTGTTGAAAATGCGACGAGTTTTCCTTGTTTTCTGCCATTGATTACGCTTGAACTCAGGAAACCAGCCATTGCGCCAGAAATACTCTTATCTGCTTCACTCTTGAGTGAAGTGATTATTTTACTGGCATCATCTGTTTTAGACCCCTGTCCCCCCTTACCAGTGGTATTGGCTTCTGTTCGGTTTTGCGCATCAATACCATTCGCGTATCTTGATGCCGTCGTCGATCTCGCCATGTCGTGAGACACTTTTGCCATAACAGCATTCAGACTGTTAAAAATATCGCCATAATCCATACTCTGTTGCCCCGCGACAGGAAGATTGTGAGCAGCACCATTTATTGCATCCTGAATGCGGATCAACTTCATACTCCATGCCCCCGCCATGAACCAGCCATCCTTCTGGACGTTATCCTTGAAGTCATCCCACTGGTTGCCTGTAGAAAATGTAGTTCTGACCGCCGTATCGATAACAGAAACGTAGGTAGCAGTTGCACTGTTTATATCAGACTGAATATCAATGTTATTATCAGCGACATATTTTTCTGCCAGCGTCATCATATTGTTATTCAGGGCAATAAAAGCTGCATTATGAGCTTCAACAACGGCTGATATATTGGTTTTGATTTCCTGCGGCATGTAGCTCATATACATTCCACCTGATGCGATAGCCGCCTGTGCCTGAGCTTGAGACTGTTCATCGTAAGACGCTTTAGCCTCTGGGTCTGTCAATGTGATACTTCCACACGCTGATTTGGATACCAGTAAGTTTTTATTCATTTCATTACCAGCATTATTAGCACCGTAATTGTATCGGTATAAATACTTTCCTTTTTCCGACGTCATTTCAAACACAGGCATAACACCGGGAAACAACGCACTCTCATGCGATTTTTTCCATAGCTGGCCTGCCTTCAACATACAAACATTATTGATGAATGCCGTCTTTGCTATGCGGTCAAGCTCCTGATAGGACGCTGACGTGGTGATAACAGCACCATCTGATGGATTTGCGGCATACGTATTCCAGACCGTATCGGCAAGACCTACACCCTGATTTATCAGCCATAACACCATAACCTGAGCTGCACAGAACCCACCGGCTGCGGGAAGTATCATTGCGGTTCCTAACGCTGTCCTGACAGGAAGCCACATAGAGGACCATTTCTTACCCAGCATTTCGCCATCATGCGCCGTTGACATCGTTCCGGCTATTAGCGTGTATGCTGCTAAAATCCCACCAACCAACAAAATGGCACTGTTGAGGATTGTCATTGTGCTGGCTAACGGGCTTTGGGCTAAATTCTCAGGAAATAAAACATCCAAGAACCACAGTTTTGATTTATCCGTATCAGGAACCGTAAATAAATCTGCTGCGTATGCATTTTGCGTAATCAGCAAACACATAAAAAGAATGGCTGCCGGGATGTATCCTATCCTCATTATATCCAAAGAGCGTTGCTCCATTTTTATTTTCATTTTTTCTCCCTTTTTTATGCAACGCACCAAGTGAGTTACATTTTTATATTTTACTTCATCACATCACTGATACTGTTCCATACATCAGAACCTGTTGTGGAGTTTCCATTAACATTAATGCTTCCTCCCGCAGTTGATCCTGTTCCTGTTGAAATGCTACCCCCAGCAATATTCCCCATACCCGGAACATCAAAAGAAACGCTTTCCGATATATTCCCCATAACAGAATTCATTTTTTCTCTGGCAATCGAACAGGCTTTACTTATTGCTGCTTCTTTTGCTTTTCTGATTATAGTATCGAAACTTGGCAGATTTATGCCGATGCTTCCAGTAGGCCATACATCGGTGCAACCAATAGTATCTAATGTACTATTTATGTTTGCCATAAACCCTTCGGCTATGGGTTCCAGTTGAGCTGCATCGATTTTCATTGCGTTGTATTGAGCCTGTTTTACTGCGGTTTCCATAGCGGGTGTGCAAACAGCAGCGTTTGCTGTTGTAGTCATAACTGCGATGAAAAACAGTGAAAATAAAATATATTTTCTTCTATTCATTTTTACTCCTTTATTGATTTTATTTCTCGCCACCTCATATATTTAATTAGCTGTAAATAAAAGGGCTTATTTAATATATATTAAATATTGTAAAAATAATCAATAGAACAGCAACTTTAAATTTGACAATCAATTTATTTTATAGTTAATATTAAAGAGTAAATAAATAATTACTCCAAGATATTGTATTTATACTCTAAAAAGAGACCTGAATACGAAATCAGGTCTCTTTTTATTTTCGTGTCATATAGAATCGGTTGTATAACTTCACATGTAATGCTAATATTGCCCAATAAAAAGCATTGAATATGTTGTTCAGTGCTAAGTTCATCAAAAAGATAATAGCTATAAGGATTCTTACATGGCTAATTCAGGAAGAGAATATGAAGAACTTGTCAGAGATATACAATATTCTTTGTTTAAAGCCGAAAATATTCCTAGCCTTAAAAACATTAATATCGAGAAAAATAAGAAGATAAAAGATCGTTCGGGAATTGAACGAGAATTTGATATATATTGGGAGTTCGAAATTGGAGGTCATACCTATCGTTCGGTTATCGAGTGTAAGGACTATTCCTCCCCGGTATCGATTGAGAAGATAGATGCTTTCATTGGTAAAACTAATGATATTCCGGGACTTAAACTAATCTATGCGACGCGAACGGGGTATCAAAGTGGTGCAAAGATAAAAGCAGAGCAGCATAACATTCAACTGCTTGTTATCAGGGATCAGCAAGAACAAGACTGGGTTGATGAAGATGGCACTCCGTATCTAAAAACAATTCATTTTAAAATGATCGCAAAAACTCTCCCTCAAATAATAAGTTTTAATACAGATATCGATAAGCAATGGTTTCAATCTCAAGAAACTTATACAGAAGAAATGATATTTAATGTTTTCGGTTGTGCATTAAATAATAGCGTATTTATCAATAATATTACAGATAATGAAAGATATAGCATATACGATCTTCAGGAATTACTCCTTACAAAAGTTAAAAATATTGAATATGGAACATACAATTATGACGAAACAATAGAAAATGGTTATATTGAAAATGAAGATGCTTCTATTCAGATAAAAATATCAGGATATAGCTGTACTTACGTCTATAGAAAACCAATGGAAACGACTTCTATCGTTGATTTTTCAGAGCAAGTCAAAGCCATTGTAGAAGATTTTCAAACTGGCAGAAAAAAATGGGTTTTCAATGATGGAAATGTAAGATAAAAATTAGTCTGGCGATTAGTAAAATATAGCCAGAAAGATACTTGCCAGCGTTGTTCCTTCTTCAATCAGAACGGTATGGTGGAAGAAACGGAGAAGAAAGAACGGATCGGTATCGGCTATGACGTTCTGGATGGATAGCAATGGAACGGCAGCGGTTTCATCGTAATTGGATTGAAACCGTAGTATTGCATCGGAACAAAAATTAACTTACCTTCCATCGCTCATCCTCCTCCTGTAGTTATCAGACTAAATATTTTACCAGATCATAGGTTGTTATCGCATTTTGATTTTTACTGATTCATATTCGTTGATGTGATCATTAAAAGTGCTTATTGCTTTGGGCAATGACCTGTTAAGTAATCCATTAACTTCTTGTGATGCTTTTCTGTTTCTGACTACCACGATATATCCAAGAGTCAGATCTTGTCTTATCATTGGATTTAATGGTTCTATTCCTATGCTAATCCCCGTATTTTTATATTTAGCAAACGGATATCCAAGTGAACTATGGATTACAATATTACCGCTATCTGCAAGCCTTGATAACATTCTGTCGCTGTATATTGCTTTTCTTAAATCCTCTAAAACAGGGATATAGTGTTTATCCATGTTTCCTGTTGAAGCTGTAGGCAAGTAGATTTTTGTTTTTATTTTTCTCATGATATTTTCCTGTTATTGTTTTTATTTAATACCATGCAACTAATCATAATATCAAAAATATTTATGGTATTTTGAAAAAAGTTTTATAACATTTGCGATTTTATAGTTTCTTCACTCATCTGCGTGAGTTCTGAAACCAAGCGAATATAAATATTCTTTAACCTGTCTTTATCGCAACGACTTACAGATTCTGATAACAGATAATGACTATAATTATTGACACAAATGTTGTTGCCGTTTTCAAGAGTTAATTTCTATCCAAGTTCTGTATCTTCTACTTTGTTTATAATACAGATCATAAATGGTGTTTTTTCATGGGGATGGAAGAGCGTGATCATTTTGATATTGTTCATTGTATTTTCCTTTTATTATTTTATTACTGCTTAATACTCTATCGTAAGCGTAAAAATCAAATATATCTGTGTTTTCTTCATGCTTTTACTTATTATTTTTAAACTCTTTTTTGAAAAAATCTTTATCTCTGTGCTGACGCACGGCTACGCCCTGACGCTGGTATTTTTATTTTATTCATCTCCTGTCTTTTAAATAAAAAGAAAAGTACTCGATCATTGTTTGATCTCTTTTCCTCATGATGCTGAATTTAGATCCTATGTTTAAACATAGTTTTTCCCTTTAGACATATAGCATTTGCTCTTAAACGTATAGGAAAACTATATCCTTGATAGCAGCACTTCGTGATTGTTGCGAACAATCACTCTGCTGAACAGGGCTTGTCCCTGTTAATATTGGATTTATCCAAAAAAGATCGCGTCGTAGACGCATATAAAGTTAAAGTAAAATTAATCAAGCAGTCCCGATAGTAGCAGCGGTTCGTGATTGTATACAACAACCACTTCGCTGTAATAACATAGTAGGAAAAATAACACAGATGACACCATTGGTGCCATTTTGATAAGGCACCAATCAACTAAAAAGAAGAACTATTTCCAATATTATATTCTTTAAAATGTCATCCAAAGCTTCGCTATTTGAATAATGAAGAAGAAAACTGCTCTCAAGCCAGCTATAGCTTAAAACAAAGTACGCACTCTCGGGAGTTAAAGTCCCGAATCCCGGTACTTAAGTTGATAACTATTCTCAAATAAAAATAATAAAGTGTTATTTGCATATATTCTGTAGCACTACAAGTTTTATACGTAAAAACATCAAGTGTTAGTTATTTTAAAAAATATAAACTTTAAGTATTGACTTGCACGCAAAATATAGTATTTACTTAAATGTATAACTAAAAAAAATAAAGGAGTAAATACCATGATAGAAAATAAGATACAAACGGAAGTAAAGAAATCAAGAAGAGGTCTACCTCGCCATGTAAAAAACCCATTCCTTAATGATACAAATATACATACAAAAACAGGTATCAGACGTATCACAACAGGAAAAGACCGCTTAGCCGTAGTAAATGAAAATACAGGAGAACAGGTTGGGCATGGTGGTTTCTTTCAGTCAATGGAAGTAGACAAGACACAGTTCGTGAAGCTTTATGTGGATGGCGTATCAGCTATTGAGGGTTTATCCTCATCCGGTAAGAAAGTATTTAAGATACTGTATCTTGCTATTAGAGACAATAAAGATACAGATACGATATTAATGTCATTCGATATTGTTGATCAAGAGATTGTAAAAATATCAAGAACGACATATTTCAAAGGGATGAAAGAACTTGCTGACAAGAAATTTATTGCTGAGACCATGATACAGAACTATTATTTTATTAATCCAGACTATATGTTTAATGGTGATCGTTTAACTTTCATGAAAACTTATTACTTGAAGGGCAAAAAGAAAACAGCGAATAATAAAAATTAATTACCAACGGGAAAACAGGTTAAAAAATCGCCGTAATAAACCACGATTACATTAAAGGTATTTTCTTGCCAAGAGAGAAACATCACCAATTTGACACCTGAACCATATCTCGTAATATAAATATATCAACCATTTTAATTACGAGGTATTTCTTATGAGAAAAGTAAAAACAGACAACAGTGATTTAATCGAATACGTAAATACAGTCAAAGAACTAAAAAATCACATTCCAATAGAAGAATACAGAAATGAATATCGTAAACTGCGTTCCGATGATATTCCATTGGTTAAAGCTCAGAAATTTAAGTCTGCCCATACCGAACTTCGCAGGCTGGAAAAAAAGAGAGAATCTCTTATTGAATACTTTATTGATGAGTTAAATCCCATCAGCAGTTCAAAAGCTAACACATCAGCAAGATCAACTGGCAATCTCGATTTATTTAACGAACGCGTGTTATACCGTAAGGCTATTTCAGAAAAGAGTGATGAAGAAATAGTAGCCTTGGTCATAAAACAACGCACAGAAGCCGCTGTTGAGTTCCAGCGTTCAATTGAGCATAGTCTTGAGCAACTATCTCGTATCTCGTCAGAGTTCGAACCAGCAAGCCAAAAGCGCAGGAAAATGTCTCTTTAAAACGACTCTATGCTATTCGTGTGAAATGTGATGTATTAGATTGCTTATGCAATAATGTTTACTATATTATTTACTGACTGTTTTTTTTGATTTTTCCAACAGCACCGTAAGCATTATTTTTATTAATCGCCCATTTTAAAACACCGGATGACATACTATGAGTGAAGCTCTCAAGGCACTGAACAATATTCGTACACTTCGCGCACATGCTCGTGAAACAGATCTGACAACTCTGGAAGAGATGCTGGAAAAGCTCTCTGCTGTCGTTGAAGATCGTCGTGAGGAAGAAAGTGCTGTCCGTAAAGAACAAGAAGAACGTCAGGCTAAACTGGAAGCCTTCCGCCAGAAACTGTTAGAAGATGGTATTGATCCAGCAGAACTCCTTGCTGCTGTTAGTTCATCCCAGCCTAAAGCCAAATCGACACGCACTCCACGCCCTGCTAAATACAAATATACAGATGAAAATGGCAATGAGCAGACTTGGACGGGTCAGGGCCGTACTCCTAAAGCGATAGCTGCTGCCATCGAAGCTGGTAAAACGCTGGAAGACTTTGCGATCTAATCACAATAAAACCGTCAATCTAATTTGGCGGTTTTACTTTCGCTCCATCAGTAATTAACCTGCAACAATAGAGGCGACTACGAACAGGAAGTTGAAATTAATCCATCTCCCCAAATGGCTACAAAATAATGATGATTCATTCCCGAATATTAGAATTATCTCATCTCTTGTTGCTAGCCAATTGTTGTTTGCTTACTGCATCCACACACGCGAACTATTTTTCAAGCATTTATTAAAGTATTCATGTCCATCTTTATTACTGGCAACATGCAACCTTTCACCATTTGTAATATCACGATAGTCAAATCCGATTAAAAAGAAACCTTCTCGGATTTTATAGGGATTAATGTTTATGCGTATAGAATTTTTTTCGGTCCAGTCAATCCACGTATTATCATTACCTTGATGCCAAATCTGAATGCTATGATTATAGAAAGTATTATTAAACGTGGAAAAGTAATGTCGAAATAACTCTTTTTTATCCTTAAATAGGCATTCAATTGCTTTGCGATCTGATTTGATATCAATTAAACTAATATTTTTACCATAATCAACCAAGCCATCTCGAATTACTTTATTTTTAATTATTGATTCCTTTATTTCATGTGATATATGATATGAGAAATCAATAATCTCGTTGCTAAATTTGTTAAACTCGTTATCAGAATAATGACCTGTTGCAATACTAATTGCAGCAGCAATATCCATAGTGGAAAAATGATAGTCACCGGGTTGGAAAAGCGAATTAATCATCCCTCTGAATTCTCTGGCATTCATCAAATCACATGGACTATACCATCCGCGCAGTTTATTTTCATTAACTCTACCGAGAATTTCAATAATATTTTTCTGATATAAATAATGTGAAAGTTTTCTCTTGAATATATAGTGAAATGGGGATGTAATTGTTTCAGATATTTTAAAAATGTCATTTATAATCATTTTAGTTCCCTAGCATCATTCTTAATTATTAGTGCATCAGATAGAATCTGGCTAAACAACACTTAAAAAAGAATTTTTTACTTTTGAAATTAACCTTCCCCATAAGGATGTTTTTTTATCCGTCGGTGATGAATTCGCCCATGAAGGATTCATAAGGTCACTTGGTAGCGAATATTTATGATCATCCTCATCAACGACTACAGCATGTAGCTTCTCAGCTATCTGCAACATTTTACAGTAAAGGGCTTCGTCAGGATGTTTTGTTGAAATCCTTCCATCATTCCAATCAAGCCAAGGTTCATCGAGTTCACAATGCCCACTCCATGTAGCAAAAAAATCACCGTTCTTGTTATCTATAGATAGTTCTTTATCATCATTAACAAGCTGGAGCCATTCTTCACTACTGATTGGAGCACTTGCGCTATCGAACCAATGTTCCGTTCTTACAATGTGAAGCTCCCAGCCCATAACCACCTCCATTTTTTTGATATAGATACGTTATTATACAGAACACTTATCAGTCAATGAGATCTTCTGGCGAGACTCGGTCACACGCCATCTTCTCAAGCATTCTTTGTAATCTTTTCATTTTCAACTTACGCGCTTTTTTCTCACCAATCTCCTGATAGTATTCTTCACGACGTTCGTTAACCACGCTCCTGAACTTTTTCAAAAGCTGTTCAAGTGTTTTGATGTCAGTAGTTGCGGCTTCCGCTTGGATTTTTTTATACATATACATCACATGAAATTCATCAATCATTTTTTTGCTCCTTGGACAGACAAATAAGATTTGTTATCAGCCCCAAGAAGGGGCCGATAGACATCAGAACATATCAACATATTGATTCCGCCAGAACCGTATAATGCATTTTGGCTAATGCCTGCTTAACCCCTTTAAAATCTACCTCAGACAGTTTTTCAGCAGCATTCTTTTTCCATGCTTTTTTCAGAAGATGCTTTTCAGCATTTCTCATCGCCAGATCGATTAGCTTACAAACAAACTCATGATCCATTACATGCGTTATAATCATATTACTGGTCGTTTTATCCTTTGAGTTAAAAAGCTCCGCATAGATATGCAAGGACACAACATAAAAGACTTCAGTAGTTTTATTTTTAAATGTATTCATTTTTATTTCCTCTTTAGTTTAATATTGGAATAGAAAAATATTTGTATAAGTATTAGCGGTATACACACTTATAGATAATCCAAAGCTGACGAAGGTGTTGTTTTACCTTACAGTGGCTTACCTCTCCATAAATCCGATTTCTTTGGTCTTCTTCTGTGTCATCGTAAAAATGACATCTCGTTTTTTTAATGATACTTTCCATAATGTCATTCATATTGTATTTATTGTTGAGAAAATAATAAAAATCATCTGGTGCATTCCTCCGCAATCCGTCCATATAGCTCCTGAAATAACATTCGGCTTGTTCAATAAACTGTTTTGTCGTAATAAGCTCTATCTTCATATTTTTCTCCATTATTGTTTAGAATAATAAGATACCCTGAGCGAACAGATATCTGTTCGACACGAGATCTTGTTTCTGTTTTTATGCTGCGTTCTGGCGTGAGTGTCGAATAGCCGCTTCAATCCATTCATCAATCTCACTTTCAACAAAAGCGACACACCTCGGACCTATTTTTACTCTGTCTGGAAAGTTTCCTTCCTTAATACGTTCATATAAAGTCGTGCGACTAAATCCCACTCGATTTAAAACATCAGGAACGCGGATAAATCGTTTTACGCTGGTTTCACTATTTTCTTTCATTGTCTGTCCTCTATTATTGTAAGTAATCTCTATGAGATTTCGCTTTTCTCTATGTTGTTTCGACGTGAACAATGATAGCGATTTTGCTTATGGTAATTTAGGGGCGTTCATAAAAGAATTTTATGAAAAAATAGAAGGGAGGTGAATGGAAAAAGATTCGTTAATGCTGAATGCGATCACGTTCGCACGGAGCGAACGTAACCCTTTTTACTTGGCTTATTTTTTCTTATTCCTGTCGTCTTCTACATGCTTTTCAACAGGGGAGTCTTTCAAGTGATTGTTTTCCATCATGTAATCTTCAAGCGATTTCAGATAGCTCGCATCCGTCAGAAAAGCCATTGCTAACGGGTAGTCCGTTGCCTTTAGCATTCCTTCATCACGATCGTTGTCGCTGTCCTCGTGAAGCAGCGAGGAAATCAGTGAAAGCGGGATTTTAATGCCGTTATCTTCTCCCCAGAAGATCAGGTCCATCATCGGGATAAGACGATATTCAATAATTTTTCTGAATGTGCTTTTCCCAAAACGATACTCTCTTGGCGCTGGAGACTTCATCTTAAGCTGTCTCTTCCATCGGGGGATCAACACTTTCAGATGTTCAATGATCTCTTCGGTTGATGCTTCTTCCAGATGAATATCGACAGTAATACGTGAAAGATTATTAAGGGATGTCTCTTTCAGATACTCGGACAGAAATTCAGACTGGCTTAACCCAGAGAGTTCAGGCGTGGCTTCGGTTAATGCCAGCGTTTTCGCATAAAATTGCGCGTGGCTTCGTGTCGTAGGATTTACTGCGTAGGTTCTGGCAAGCTCATGTCCAAGAGTAGCGGTATCACCACTGAAAAAGATTTCACCGCTGAGGATCTTGTTGCGGTAATCATCCAGCATTAATCGGTTAAAGGTAGGTATGGTGTTCCGGCTCAACAACATTCTGTAAGCCAAGATGCGCCGCTCAACCTCAACATAAAACTGCTGTAAGGTAAGTTTCTCTATCGCCTCATAGCGTTCCACATCAAACCATGCTTCCAGTGCTTTCCTGATTTCACTTCTTTTCATCCATCCTCCAACAATCCATTTCCTTTGATATATCTTCACAGGATCCGTTTGGAACAATTGAAGTTCAACTGTTTTGTCATCAGAGACGGGGGAATGGCTAAGTTGTTGTTAAGAGTGTGAACTCGAGAGCATAAAAGTGGATGCCCGACGCGCGGCAAAATGGTAAAAAACAGCATCAGTAGTAAGAAAAATTGAGCGAGAGAAAGGAATTTTAATGCAGGGATTTATGCATGACAAAATCAAAAATGCTTTGTAAGTAATTGATTTTGTTGAATGATTGGCGGAGAGAGGGGGATTTGAACCCCCGGTAGAGTTGCCCCTACTCCGGTTTTCGAGACCGGTCCGTTCAGCCGCTCCGGCATCTCTCCGTTCAGATGGTTGCCATGATGCCAGGAAATTTGGCATTTTAACAGTCCCTGTCCGTGCAATTTTGTTCAAGTGACGAGTTTGCGAGCAAAACGATGATTAAGTGGCCCTGGAAAGTACAAGAATCAGCACATCAAACTGCCCTTCCCTGGCAGGAAGCACTATCGATCCCCCTTTTAACGTGTCTGACAGAACAGGAACAAAGCAAATTGGTCGCTCTTGCCGAACGTTTTTTACAGCAAAAACGGCTTGTTCCTTTACAGGGCTTTGAGCTGAATTCATTAAGAAGCTGCCGGATAGCACTTCTATTTTGCCTGCCCGTTCTGGAGTTAGGACTGGAATGGCTGGATGGTTTTCATGAAGTCTTAATTTATCCTGCGCCATTTGTGGTCGATGATGAATGGGAAGACGATATCGGTCTGGTGCATAACCAACGTATTGTTCAGTCAGGTCAGAGCTGGCAGCAAGGGCCTATCGTTTTGAACTGGTTGGATATACAAGATTCTTTTGATGCTTCTGGTTTTAACCTGATTATTCATGAAGTCGCTCATAAGCTGGACACCCGTAACGGCGATCGCGCCAGCGGAGTTCCCTTTATTTCGTTGCGTGAGGTTGCTGGCTGGGAACACGATCTTCATGCTGCAATGAACAACATTCAGGAAGAAATCGAATTAGTTGGTGAGAATGCGGCGAGCATTGATGCTTATGCTGCCAGTGATCCTGCTGAATGTTTTGCCGTACTTTCTGAATATTTCTTTAGCGCCCCAGAACTTTTTGCTCCTCGTTTCCCTTCATTGTGGCAACGTTTCTGTCAATTTTATCAACAAGATCCTTTGCAGAGACTGCATCACGCTAATGATACAGACTCGTTTTCGGCGACGAATGTTCATTAATTAACAACTTTGCAGATTAATTAACCAATTGAAATGGCTTATGAAATTTAGTGTTGACAGACAAGGTACCGCTAAGTAATATGCGCCCCGTTCTCACGATTCCTCTGTAGTTCAGTCGGTAGAACGGCGGACTGTTAATCCGTATGTCACTGGTTCGAGTCCAGTCAGAGGAGCCAATTTTCTGTTTTCTTGCATCCTTGCGAATCTTTATCTGATGTTGATTCAACAGGTTAGTGTGAAAACTCTTCTCGGTGCATTTTGATTTTACCCTACGCATCGGGAAAAATTGGTGGTCAAATCTGGGGTCAGGTTAGTTCGATAATGGAGTGACCCCCATATATCCCTTACCGACGTAAAAATCCGCACCCTCAAGCCTTCTGATAAACCCTTTAAAGTCTCCGATTCTCACGGTCTGTATCTGCTGGTCAAGCCGGGTGGCTCCCGCCACTGGTATCTCAAATACCGTATTAGCGGTAAAGAATCCCGCATTGCGCTGGGTGCCTATCCAGCCATCTCCCAGTCTGATGCGCGACAGCAACGTGAAGGTATCCGTAAAATGCTGGCGCTGAATATCAACCCGGTACAGCAGCGGGCTGCTGTACGTGGCTCACGAACACCGGAGAAAGTTTTTAAAAACGTGGCGCTGGCGTGGCATAAAAGTAACAGGAAATGGTCGCAGAACACCGCCGACCGTCTGCTTGCCAGTCTGAACAATCACATCTTTCCGGTCATCGGGAACCTACCTGTATCAGAACTTAAACCCCGTCATTTCATTGACCTGCTGAAAGGGATCGAGGAAAAAGGTCTGCTGGAGGTTGCGTCCCGCACACGGCAGCACCTGAGTAACATAATGCGCCATGCGGTCCATCAGGAGTTAATCGATACGAACCCTGCAGCAAACCTTGGCGGCGTGACCACACCTCCTGTCAGACGGCACTATCCTGCCCTGCCGCTGGAGCGGCTGCCTGAACTGCTTGAACGTATTGGGGCATATCATCAGGGCCGTGAACTGACCCGGCATGCCGTTCTGCTGATGCTGCATGTGTTCATTCGCTCCAGTGAACTGCGTTTCGCCCGCTGGTCAGAGATTGATTTCACAAACCGAGTCTGGACGATACCCGCGACGCGAGAACCCATTATTGGCGTGCGTTATTCCGGCCGCGGGGCAAAAATGCGAATGCCGCATATCGTCCCCCTCTCAGAACAGTCCATCGCCATTCTGAAACAGATTAAGGATATCACCGGTAATAATGAACTGATCTTCCCCGGCGACCATAACCCGTATAAGCCAATGTGTGAAAACACGGTCAATAAGGCACTGCGGGTGATGGGTTACGACACGAAAAAGGATATCTGCGGTCACGGCTTCCGGGCAATGGCATGCAGTGCGCTGATGGAATCGGGTTTATGGGCAAAGGACGCAGTAGAACGCCAGATGAGTCATCAGGAGCGCAATACCGTGCGCATGGCTTATATTCATAAGGCAGAGCACCTGGAAGCCCGCAAAGCGATGATGCAGTGGTGGTCGGATTATCTGGAAGCATGCCGAGAATCTTATGCACCGCCTTATACAATTGGTAAAAATAAGTTTATCCCATAGTATACTAACGAATCCCACACTCTGGCAAATTACCACCACCTCCACAGGAGGTGGTTCTATATAGACTTTTATCAACTTCATGACGAAAAACACCTATTTTATCCCAAAAGAAGACAATAGAGTCACAGAGGAATCAAAGAGCGACTCAATTGTCTTTGGACAATCTGGTTGTGAGGTTAGAAAACAGTTACTCCTACACCATTAAATAGGGCGCAATGCTCGCTAATTTCTCCCGGGTTTCTGTCAGTTCGCGTTCCGGCGTAGATTGCGCGATGATTCCCGCCCCCGCCTGTATCCAGCAGCGCTGGCTATCCTGAAATACGGAACGCAGAACTAGAGCCGCATCAAAGCGCGTATCGTCCAGCAGCAGGATTGCGCCGGAATAAAGCTCTCGCGGCGTCTTCTCAATTTGCATAATCGCGTTCAGAGCAGCATTTTTAGGGATACCTGAGGCGGTAATCGACGGAAACAGCACGGTAAACGCATCCCAGGCATCCTTGTTTTCCGCAAGCTGACCGCTCACGCCAGACCCCAGATGCTGAACGCTGCCGCGCTGGCGAACCGACATTAAATCTTCAACCACCACGCTGCCCGGCTGGCAAACGGCCTCCAGTTCAGCAATAGCTTCTTTGACAGAAAGGATATGCTCAAGCACCTCTTTACTGTCGTGCAGCAGTTCTGCCTCTTTCGCCTTATTATGCTCCGGGTTTCCCATGCGATCGCGGGTGCCCGCAAGCGGTTCAGTGACCACTTTATTGCCCGTCACTGACATCACCAGTTCCGGGCTAAAGCCCAGCGCTTCGCGTCCTTCCTGACGGAACATAAACGAGCGCACAGGCGTGTTTGCCTGCCGCCCGTATAACAGCGTGGCGGGCATATCAATCCGCGATGGCAGGGGAATGGCGCGCGAGACAATCACTTTGACATACTCGCCACGGCGGATCTCCGCAACGGCGCGCGCAACCTGTTGTTTATATGCCTCACCATTGAGGGCGGTATCCACCGCCAGTGGTGCGTTCTGCGTCGTTGTACCGGCCTCTTTTACCCACTCGCACAAACGTCGGCACCCGTCGGCGGAGTCCGCATAAACGGTGACATTTCCCTTTTCAAAAATAAGTTCTTCACGGGGAACGGTTAACGTCAGCAGCGGCCACTCCCCGGCGTTAAAGGCAATCCCCCGCGCATGCGCCGCAAAGTTGAACCCAACCTGTCCATATACCCGACGTCCTTTCACCTGAGGATGCGCCATAAAACGACGCGCGCAGTCGGCAATGGAATCCACCGCCCATTTTTGCTCCCCGGCATCATCAATAAATGTCGCCTGCGTTCCGTCGGCATTAATGTGCAGCCGTGCCTGGCACCCTTTGCCTAAATACCAACAGGGTTGACGCTCATAGACATAACACTCTTCTTCTACGAACTGGCGTAAAACGCCAGAAATCGTCGGTAGCCATTGTTCCTCTGGTAACGCCAGATGTAGAAATTCACTGATTTTCATCCCTTACCTCTCTGTGTTATTCGCGGATCAATCAATTGCGCTTGTCATCAGTTCTCTTGCCGAATGCAGCCGGATATAAGCAACCCACGCCGCCAGCAACGTGAATGCCCCGGCAAACAGGAAGCAGGCCGCATAGCCAAAATGTTGAGCAACAACGCCACCGATAACGCCGGCCAGAATGGCGATTGCCGCATCAGTACATTGAAAGAGGGTGAAGTCGACACCGGCCTGCAAAGGCGATGAAAGCGACATCAGCGTGGCGTAAAGACAGACCAGCGCGCAGGCCAGCGAAATGGACTGGACAATGACCAGACACTGGAGAATCTGCAGCAGCAGATGACCCGGCGCCATCATGAGCGTCATCACCACCGCCAGCAGCGCGATCCCCTGGACGCCATAAGCCGTCAACAGCGCTCTGCCGGGTGAGGTGTATTTCATCAGCAATCCGCCGGCCAGCGTTCCTGCTATGCCCGCTGCAATATTGCCGCCGCTGAACAGCGCGCCCAATGCGGACATGCTCAACCCATGATCCAACAACAGCGGTGCCAGAAGAGGCAGCACAAACCGCATGCCTGAATTCAGCATCAATACCAGCAGTAAGCCCAGGCGCGCCTGCTTCCTCCTTAGCGCATAACCTAACGCCGGAACATGCGGGATAGTCGCTGTTCGCGTCGGCTCCGTAATGCGCCACAGCGGGAGTGACAGCGCCATAATCAGCACCGCCATCATCAGCATGGCGACAGGCCAGCCGGATGCCGCCGACAGCATCAGGAACACCCCGCCGCCGCACATCATTCCCAGATAGCTGCCGCCGACCTGCACGCTGTTTCCCCAGCCGTAACCCGTGCGGGTCAGTTGATCGACACAAAAGCCGTCGCTGGCGATATCAATGGTGGAGGCGACCGTGCCTGCCACCATAAACAGAACAAATAACGCGACGATTTGCGTATCGGGGAATCCCCCTTCTCGCCCAAACCAGCCAATCGCTGCGGCAATAGTCAGGATCGCCGCTAGCGCGACCTGACCACGCAGGATTAACATGCGGGAACGGCGTTCCTGGCTACCGGGCGGAAGCCGCCAGCGCTCGATCCACGGCGCCCAAATAAACTTCAGCGCCCAGGGCAGCATAAACAGGGTTGTCGCACCGGCAAGCGCCAGCGAACCGCCAGCAGCGCGCACCAGCGCGGGTAAGGACTGCATAGACAGCGCCGATACCAGACTCTGCGTCACATAGACGCCGGCAATAGCAAAAATCACCCGCCCGGTCGTCAACGTCAGAGGTTTCACATTCGACTGAACATCACTCATGCACCCACTCTCCAGACGCGGAACCCCCGTCGTCGCGCCACACGCGCGCGGCCATTTGCGCCTGCCACAACGCCTGATAACGTCCATGATGTGAGAGCAATTGCGCATGAGTACCCTGCTCAACCACCTGTCCCTCTTCCATCACCAGAATGTTTCCGGCCCCGGCGATGGTGGATAAACGGTGAGCGATGATAATCACCGTCCGGTTGTGAACCAGGTTATCGATCGCTTTTTGCACCGCCAGCTCGCTTTCAATATCCAGCGCGGCAGTCGGTTCATCGAGAATGACGACCGGCGCGTTTTTCAATAACGCTCTGGCAATGGAAATCCGCTGGCGCTCGCCGCCCGATAGCTGGCCGCCCATCTCTCCCATTGGCGTCAGCCAGCCTTGCGGAAGACGGGAAATAAACTCAAGGCACTGCGCCGCGCGGGCGGCCTCTTCTACCTCCTGCCGCGTCGCCTGTGGGCGCGCGATACGGATATTCGCCAGCAGCGTGTCATCAAACAGCCAGACATCCTGGAAAACAACAGAAATCAGGCTATTGAGCTGTTCCGGCGTCAGGCGGCGAATATCGACGCCGCCAATAGAAATCTGCCCTTGCTGCGGATCGGCATAGCGCATTAACAGTTTGGTGACCGTAGTTTTGCCTGCGCCGGAGGCACCCACCAGCGCGCTCATACTGGCTGCCGGGAACGTCAAAGAAACATGATTAAGCGCGTGGCCGTCACCTTCTTCGTAGCGATAGCTGACGTTGTCAAAGCGGATATCGTAACGTTCCGGCATCTCGCTTTGCTCTGCGACGGGAAGCGGTGCTATCGCCATAAACTGCTCAATCCGTTGCAGGGCGCTGGCGATCAGTTCCACAACCGAGGTGTAGCTGATAAACATCGCCATCGGTTCTGCGAAGCGCATAATCATCGCGACGGCGGCAATCAAAAAGGCGAGGTTCAGAGTGCCCGTCACTACCCAGACGATCCCGGATAACACCACCACCTGTAGGCCCAACTCCACGACGCTGGCGATCAGCATCGTCGCGCCAGCGCCCTGACGGTGAGTGCGGGTCTGTAAGTTTTCCAGCGCATTGAAATGCGCCAGCAGCGCCCGGCTTTTATCGGCATCGCTGCCGCAGGTGCGCAATACCATCATCCCCTGAGCAAATTCAACGATATCGCCGCTCAGACGCTGGTGCGCTTCCCCCAGCGTCTGCATTTGTCGCCGCATCGCCGGGCGGCGCCAGTAATAAAACGGCACCAGCAGAGGGAAGATCAGCAACATCACCAGCCCCAGCCGCCAGTCTATCCACAATGTCGCCAGCGACGCCGTCAGCGGCGTGACAATGGTGAGCAGCAAAATATTGGCTATCGCAATAACATAATTGAGGTTTTCATCCACGCTGCCCAGCAGCAAGGCGTTCATTTCACCCGCCCTGCCGCGCTGGAGCTTCTCCAGCGGCACGCGGCGTAACTGCTCGCCAAGTCGCAGGCGCAACTCATGGGTGGCCTGCGCCAGATGACCACGGTATTCAAAGCCCAGGCCATACCAGCGTAGCACCAGCGTCACAATTGCGGCGACGCTGAAGGCCATAGCCCAGTTAAGAAGTTGCGGCGCGTCTCCCCGTAACAGCGCATCAATGATCGGATAAAGACAGGCAAAGGCGATCCCCTGCATGAATGCCGCCAGCAACAGCGCCAGCATACTGCGTCGCAGCATCCTGGCCTGACTGCCAACGCTGGAGATAAGCTGGCGCCAGATGACGCGCCAGGCCAGGTTATCCGCAGGATTATTGTCTTTCATTTTCCACCACCTCTTCCTGTGTTCCACCCGGCACCCAATGCTGCGCCTGCTGATAGTGTTGCCAGAGCCGTTGATACAGGCCGCCCTGCGCCAACAGTTGCGTATGGTTCCCCATTTCCCTGAGCTGTCCGTCGGAAAACAGCAATATCACATCGGCCTGAGTCACCATTGAGAGACGATGCGCGACCATGATGACCGTCCGGCCACGCATGGCCGCCGCGAGCGCCTTGATAAGCGCCGCTTCGTTTTCCGGGTCAGCAAACGCCGTCGCCTCATCGAGCACCAGGATGGGGCGATCCTGCAAAAGCGCCCGGGCGATAGTAATGCGCTGCCGCTGGCCGCCGGAGAGAAATACCCCACGTTCCCCGACTCGAGTGTTGTAACCTTCTGGCAGAGCGCTAATAAAATCATGGGCCTGCGCCACTCTGGCCGCCGCTATAACCGCCTCCAGCGGCGTATCCGGCGCGCCCAGACGAATGTTATTGGCTATCGTGTCGGCAAAAAGGAAGTTGTCCTGAAACACAAACGAGAGTTGCTTCATCAGGGTGTCCGTCTGCATATCACGCAGATCCACGCCGCCAATACGGATATGGCCTTTGTCCGGGTCGGCGTAACGCAGCAGCAAGCGCGCCACGGTGCTTTTTCCGGCGCCGCTTGGCCCGACCAGCGCCACAATTTGCCCGGCAGGCACATGAAAGCTCACCTCCTGCAACGCGGCGCCAGTACGCGCTTGCGGATAATGAAAGCTCACCTGCTCAAAGGTAATGCTCGCCTCTTGCGGCTGCTGGTCAGACTGCGGCAGCGATAACTCCGGCATCGCGAGAACCTGATAAATACGCTGAATGCTTAAACGCGTTTGCGCGACCAGGTTATTGAGCATCATCATTGGCATTACGGCTTCGGCCATTCCGCTGCCCAGCAGTAAAACGGCCACCCACGCGATAAAATCGAAACTGCCATAGTGCAACAGGCCGTATCCCGACCAGATCAGGACAAACAGGGTCGGGAGAGGATTCAGAATCGAGAAGGAAAAACGCGCTGAAAAACCGGCTTTGCGATACCAGGTTTTGAGCACATCGACCCACTCTTCAAGGGCGCGTTGATAGCGCAAAAAACTGGTGCTGCCGCTATCAAACGTTCTCACCACGGGCATGGCCTGCACGAACTCAATAACCGCCGCGCTAACCTGCTCGCGCGCCTTATGATAACGCTGAGCCATATCTTCCGAACGCTGGCGGGCGAGCACGAGAACAATCGATCCAAACGCCAGTATCCCCAGCGTCGCGATTGCCAGCCGCCAGTCCAGCCAGAACAAGATAACGATTGTCGCCAGCGGCATGATGATCGCGCGGGCATAGAGCGGCGTGCTGTCGGCCACAAAAATATGTAACGACTTCACGTCATCCAGCATCACTTTCGCCACTGACCCGCTGCCCATTTGCTGTAACACGCCAGGCGGAAGCTGCAATGCTTTACGGGCTAACCTGCTGCGCAGAATGTTCTCCAGATGAAAAGCCGCGTAATGAGAGGTGTTGAACGCCTGTAAGCGCAGAACAAAAGTTAAGACCACGCAGCCGATCACGCCGCCCAGCGGCCAGGCCGGAATAGCGTCAGGCGTCGCGCGAATGTCACGCAGGCTCCACGCCAGAAAAAGGAGCGCCCCCAGGCTGGTTAATGCCGCCAGCCCCGCCAGCGCCATAGCTAAAATAACCTTCCTGCGAACCGGTGTAATCACCTGCCAAAGAGGAAATCGGGACAGCGATTCAGTATTGGATGATTGAGATGACATGGGAGTAACTGAATTTCCTGATGAATTTTTACGGACGCCAAAAACGACAATTCAGGGTGGCGTTCTGAGAATTAATGTGAATAATAACCATTATCAATAACTCATCTACCCCATTCGGTTCTATTTATACCCGCATTGGTCTAAGCCACAGGGAGATAACCAGGTCATGACGGAGTCACCGCAAACGCAATCTGAAATCTCTATTCACCAGTTGGTGGTCGGGAAACCTGCAAACGATGGCAATATTCCTGCTCAGTGTGAACTGCTGCGCTGTTCGTTGCAGGAAGGTATGGATATTTTGCTCTGGAGGGGCCATTTTGCGCGGCCTGAGACGTTGCAGCTACACGACGATCTGGGCAGGATTAACTTCTCGTGCATCCTGGAAGGCACATCGCGCTTTGCGATTCAGGGACTCCGGCGTCACACCGACTGGGAGCTTGCGCGCAATCGCCATTACATTACCCATACGCCAGACTGTCGCGGCAGCGCCTCCTATTGTGGCCGATTCGAGAGCATTACCCTCTCCTTCAGCCCTGAAACCCTCGCGCTGTGGGTGCCGGATATTAGCGCGGTCATTAAGAATAAGATCGACTCCCACTGCTGTTGCCAGCAGCACCGTTGTAATGCTGAAACCCACTTAACGGCTCAGGCCTTGCGTCACGCGCTGATGCGCATGCACGGCGGCTTCAGTCATGAACAAAAGCCGTCGACGCTATGGTTGCAGGGGCAAAGTCTGGTCATGCTCAGTCTGGTGCTGGATGAACATCGCGAAGACGCCAGTTGCCTCTCCTGCCACTTCAACCCGATGGAACGCCAGAAACTGCTGCGGGCGAAGGATCTGCTGCTGGCTGATCTGACGCAAGCGCCGGGCGTCGCGGAGCTGGCCAGAGAGTCCGGTCTGAGCGTTCTCAAAATTAAGCGAGGCTTCCGCGTTCTGTTCAACAACAGCGTCTATGGCCTGTTTCAGGCTGAACGAATGCAGGAAGCCAGAAGACGCCTGGCCAACGGCAATACCTCCGTCATGACGGTGGCGGCCGATCTGGGCTATGCCAACGCCAGCCATTTCTCTGCCGCCTTCCAGAAACAGTTTGGCGTAACTCCTTCGACCTTTAAACGCGGGATGTAACCGGGGTCGCGCCCCCCTAAACTCCTCCCTGACAGAGGCCCGGATACCCCATCCGGGCCTCTGTTCTTTCCGCCTGTTACCAACCCGAAACGGGCATAAATAAACCCGTTTCGGGTAGCATCCAATTGTTAATAATTATTATTCTCATATGAGTAATGCTTTTCGGTAAGACGTGCCATCAGGAGGAAGAATGATTTCTGGCGCACCATCTCAGGATTCGCTGTTACCGGACAACCGCCACGCGGCTGATTACCAACAATTACGCGAGCGGCTCATACAGGAACTGAATTTAACGCCGCAGCAGTTACATGAAGAGAGCAACCTGATCCAGGCCGGCCTGGATTCCATAAGATTGATGAGATGGTTACACTGGTTTCGTAAAAATGGCTACCGCCTTACCCTTCGCGAGCTGTATGCCGCCCCCACGCTGGCGGCATGGAACCAGTTAATGCTCAGCCGGTCGCCGGAGAACGCGGAAGAAGAAACGCCGCCCGACGAATCATCCTGGCCGAACATGACCGAAAGTACCCCCTTCCCATTGACGCCAGTACAGCACGCCTACCTGACGGGCCGCATGCCGGGGCAGACGCTTGGCGGCGTGGGTTGCCACCTGTATCAGGAGTTTGAAGGCCATTGTCTGACGGCGTCGCAGCTGGAGCAGGCCATCACGACCTTGCTGCAACGCCACCCAATGCTGCATATCGCCTTTCGCCCCGACGGGCAGCAGGTCTGGCTACCGCAACCTTACTGGAACGGCGTCACCGTTCATGATTTACGCCATAACGACGCTGAAAGCCGCCAGGCCTATCTGGACGCACTGCGCCAGCGCCTGAGCCACCGTCTTTTACGCGTGGAAATCGGCGAAACGTTTGATTTTCAGCTGACGCTCTTGCCGGACAATCGCCACCGCCTCCATGTCAATATTGACCTGCTGATTATGGATGCCTCCAGCTTTACGCTTTTCTTCGATGAGCTTAACGCCCTGCTGGCCGGAGAATCGCTGCCGGCTATCGACACCCGCTATGATTTCCGCTCGTATTTGCTGCACCAGCAGAAGATCAATCAACCACTGAGAGACGACGCGCGCGCTTACTGGCTGGCGAAAGCATCGACGCTTCCCCCCGCGCCCGTCTTGCCGCTGGCCTGCGAACCCGCCACGCTACGTGAAGTCCGTAATACCCGACGCCGCATGATTGTCCCGGCAACACGCTGGCACGCCTTTAGCAACCGGGCCGGCGAGTATGGCGTGACGCCGACAATGGCACTGGCGACCTGTTTTTCTGCCGTGCTGGCTCGCTGGGGCGGCCTGACGCGTCTGCTGCTTAACATCACCTTATTCGACCGCCAGCCGCTGCACCCGGCGGTTGGCGCGATGCTTGCCGACTTCACCAATATTCTTCTGCTGGATACCGCCTGCGATGGCGATACCGTCAGCAACCTGGCGCGTAAAAACCAGCTCACGTTTACGGAGGACTGGGAGCATCGCCACTGGTCCGGCGTCGAATTACTCCGTGAACTCAAACGCCAGCAGCGCTACCCCCACGGCGCCCCGGTGGTATTTACCAGCAATTTGGGGCGTTCCCTCTACAGCAGCCGCGCAGAATCGCCGTTGGGCGAGCCGGAATGGGGCATCTCGCAAACGCCGCAGGTCTGGATAGATCATCTGGCGTTCGAGCATCACGGCGAGGTCTGGCTACAATGGGACAGCAACGACGCGCTGTTCCCTCCGGCGTTAGTCGAAACATTGTTCGACGCCTACTGCCAGTTGATTAACCAACTCTGCGATGACGAAAGCGCCTGGCAAAAGCCGTTCGCAGATATGATGCCCGCCAGCCAGCGCGCGATACGCGAACGGGTCAACGCCACCGGCGCACCCATTCCCGAAGGCTTGCTGCATGAAGGCATTTTCCGTATCGCTCTGCAACAGCCGCAGGCGCTGGCGGTAACGGACATGCGTTATCAGTGGAATTATCATGAGCTGACAGACTATGCCCGCCGTTGCGCGGGCAGGTTAATCGAGTGCGGGGTTCAGCCCGGCGATAATGTGGCTATCACGATGTCGAAAGGCGCAGGACAACTTGTTGCGGTTCTGGCCGTCCTGCTGGCCGGGGCGGTTTACGTTCCAGTTTCGCTGGATCAGCCTGCCGCACGGCGCGAGAAAATCTACGCTGACGCCAGCGTCCGGCTGGTGCTCATTTGTCAGCACGACGCCAGCGCCGGGTCAGACGATATTCCCGCCCTTGCCTGGCAGCAGGCCATTGAGGCGGAGCCGATCGCCAACCCGGTAGTACGCGCCCCACGCAACCGGCCTACATTATCTACACCTCCGGCTCTACCGGTACGCCGAAAGGGGTAGTCATTTCTCACCGGGGAGCGCTTAACACCTGTTGCGATATCAATACCCGCTATCAGGTTGGCCCGCATGACAAGGTGCTGGCCCTCTCCGCCCTACATTTTGATTTATCGGTTTACGACATTTTTGGCGTACTGCGCGCGGGCGGCGCGCTGGTGATGGTGATGGAAAATCAACGGCGCGATCCTCACGCATGGTGTGAGCTGATCCAGCGCCATCAGGTCACGCTCTGGAACAGCGTCCCGGCGCTGTTCGATATGCTGCTGACCTGGTGTGAAGGTTTCGCCGACGCCACGCCGGAAAACCTGCGCGCAGTGATGCTTTCCGGCGACTGGATCGGGCTTGACCTCCCCGCCCGTTATCGGGCCTTCCGGCCACAAGGACAATTTATCGCGATGGGCGGCGCCACCGAGGCGTCTATCTGGTCTAACGCCTGCGAAATTCACGACGTCCCTGCCCACTGGCGCTCCATCCCTTACGGTTTTCCGCTAACCAACCAACGCTACCGGGTGGTGGATGAACAGGGCCGGGACTGCCCTGACTGGGTGCCGGGTGAATTATGGATTGGCGGCATTGGGGTCGCGGAAGGCTATTTCAACGATCCCCTGCGTAGCGAGCAGCAATTTTTGACGCTCCCGGACGAGCGCTGGTATCGCACCGGCGATCTCGGCTGCTACTGGCCAGATGGCACAATCGAGTTCCTCGGTCGTCGCGACAAGCAGGTCAAAGTCGGAGGATATCGCATCGAGCTGGGCGAAATCGAAAGCGCGCTCAGCCAGCTGGCGGGGGTGAAACAAGCAACCGTTCTGGCGATCGGCGAAAAAGAAAAAACGCTGGCGGCATACGTTGTTCCTCAGGGCGAGGCTTTTTGCGTTACCGATCATCGGAACCCGGCACTGCCGCAGGCGTGGCACACGCTTGCGGGAACGTTGCCCTGTTGCGCCATCTCGCCAGAGATCTCCGCAGAACAGGTAGCCGATTTCCTTCAGCATCGCCTGCTAAAACTGAAGCCGGGTCACACCGCTGGCGCCGATCCTCTCCCCCTGATGAACTCACTCGCTATCCAGCCGCGCTGGCAGGCCGTGGTGGAACGCTGGTTAGCATTTCTGGTGACACAACGGCGACTGAAGCCCGCTGCTGAAGGTTATCAGGTCTGCGCTGGTGAAGAACGCGAGGATGAGCACCCGCACTTCAGCGGACATGATTTAACGTTATCGCAAATTCTTCGCGGTGCCCGTAACGAACTGTCGTTACTGAACGACGCGCAGTGGTCGCCGGAAAGCCTGGCCTTTAACCATCCGGCCAGCGCCCCGTATATTCAGGAACTGGCGACAATTTGCCAACAGCTTGCACAGCGCTTACAGCGCCCGGTACGCCTGCTTGAGGTGGGAACCCGCACTGGCCGCGCCGCAGAATCGCTGTTAGCACAGCTCAACGCCGGACAGATTGAGTATGTCGGGCTTGAGCAGAGCCAGAAGATGCTGCTGAGCGCCCGGCAGAGGCTCGCCCCCTGGCCTGGCGCCCGTCTGTCCCTCTGGAATGCAGACACGCTGGCGGCGCACGCTCACTCGGCGGACATTATCTGGCTTAATAACGCCCTGCATCGTCTGCTGCCGGAAGATCCCGGGCTCCTTGCGACATTACAACAGCTTGCCGTTCCCGGCGCGCTGCTCTACGTGATGGAGTTTCGCCAGTTAACGCCGTCCGCCCTACTCAGCACGCTCCTGTTAACCAATGGGCAGCCGGAGGCCTTGCTGCATAACAGCGCCGACTGGGCGGCATTATTTAGCGCGGCCGGCTTCAACTGTCAGCATGGCGATGAGGTCGCGGGGTTACAACGCTTCCTCGTACAATGTCCTGACAGGCAGGTGCGCCGCGATCCCCGTCAACTTCAGGCCGCCCTCGCCGGGCGTCTGCCGGGGTGGATGGTGCCGCAACGGATCGTCTTCCTCGACGCCTTACCGCTGACGGCTAACGGGAAAATTGACTACCAGGCGCTGAAGCGTCGTCATACCCCTGAAGCGGAAAACCCGGCCGAAGCGGATTTACCCCAGGGCGACATTGAAAAACAGGTTGCCGCCCTCTGGCAGCAACTCTTATCAACTGGCAATGTCACCAGAGAAACCGACTTCTTCCAGCAAGGCGGCGATAGCCTGCTGGCGACCCGTCTGACCGGGCAACTTCATCAGGCAGGTTATGAAGCGCAATTAAGCGACCTGTTTAATCATCCCCGGCTGGCGGATTTTGCCGCCACGCTGCGGAAAACCGACGTCCCGGTCGAACAACCATTCGTCCACTCCCCTGAAGATCGCTACCAGCCCTTTGCGCTTACCGACGTGCAGCAGGCTTACCTGGTGGGGCGTCAGCCGGGCTTTGCCCTGGGCGGCGTCGGCTCACATTTCTTTGTTGAATTTGAAATTGCCGATCTGGATCTCACCCGGTTGGAGACGGTCTGGAACCGATTAATCGCCCGCCACGATATGCTACGCGCCGTCGTGCGTGATGGACAGCAACAGGTGCTCGAACAGACGCCTCGCTGGGTAATACCCGCACACATCCTCCATACGCCTGAAGAGGCGTTGCAGGTGCGCGAAAAACTGGCCCATCAGGTACTCAACCCCGAAGTCTGGCCGGTATTCGATCTCCAGGTCGGTTACGTTGACGGGATGCCCGCCCGCCTGTGGCTGTGTCTGGATAACCTGTTACTTGACGGGCTGAGCATGCAGATTCTGTTGGCGGAGCTGGAACATGGCTACCAATATCCGCAACAGTTGCCTCCGCCGCTACCCGTCACCTACAGGGATTACCTGCAACAACCCGCGATCCAGTCGCTTAACGCAGATTCTCTGGCATGGTGGCAGGCGCAACTTGATGATATTCCTCCGGCTCCTGCATTGCCGCTGCGCTGCTTGCCTCAGGAGGTTGAAACACCGCGCTTCGCTCGCCTGAACGACGTACTCGACAGCACACGCTGGCATCGGCTGAAAAAACGGGCGGCTGACGCCCATCTCACCCCGTCAGCCGTGCTGTTGTCCGTGTGGTCAACCGTGCTCTCTGCATGGAGCGCGCAGCCTGAGTTCACGCTTAATCTTACGCTTTTCGACAGGCGACCACTGCACCCGCAAATCAACCAGATTCTGGGCGATTTCACCTCGCTGATGCTGCTGAGCTGGCATCCCGGCGAAAGCTGGCTGCACAGCGCGCAGTCACTACAGCAGCGGCTGAGCCAGAACCTCAACCACCGCGATGTGTCAGCCATCCGCGTGATGCGTCAACTGGCGCAACGGCAAAACGTGCCAGCCGTTCCGATGCCCGTCGTCTTTACCAGCGCGCTGGGCTTTGAGCAGGATAACTTCCTCGCCCGGCGTAATCTGCTCAAACCGGTCTGGGGCATCTCCCAGACGCCGCAGGTCTGGCTCGATCACCAGATTTATGAATCCGAAGGCGAACTGCGCTTTAACTGGGATTTTGTCGCCGCGCTGTTTCCTGCCGGGCAGGTGGAGCGCCAGTTTGAACAGTATTGCGCATTGCTAAACCGAATGGCCGAGGATGAAAGCGGCTGGCAACTGCCGCTCGCCGCGCTGGTGCCTCCCGTTAAACACGCAGGGCAATGCGCAGAGCGCTCACCGCGCGTATGCCCTGAGCACTCTCAGCCACACATTGCGGCGGACGAGAGCACCGTCAGCCTGATTTGCGACGCCTTCCGCGAGGTGGTTGGCGAGTCTGTCACGCCCGCAGAAAACTTCTTTGAGGCGGGCGCAACGTCGCTGAATCTGGTGCAACTGCACGTTTTGTTACAACGTCACGAATTTTCCACCCTGACGTTGCTTGACCTCTTCACCCACCCTTCTCCTGCTGCCCTGGCCGATTATCTGGCCGGCGTCGCCACGGTGGAGAAAACAAAACGACCTCGCCCTGTTCGCCGTCGTCAGCGGCGGATATCGCGCGAAGCAAACTGATTTTCCCCGGAACGCCATCGCGAACGCATGGCGTTCCATTGACTTTGTGAATATTAGGAAACGGGACCGATTATGGATAACTTGCGCTTCTCTTCTGCGCCGACAGCAGATTCCATTGATGCATCGATCGTTCAACACTACCCGGACTGCGAACCTGTCGCGGTTATCGGCTACGCCTGCCATTTTCCTGAATCGCCGGATGGCGAAACGTTCTGGCAAAATCTGCTGGAAGGTCGTGAATGCAGCCGACGCTTTACGCGCGAAGAGCTTCTGGCCGTCGGTCTGGATGTCGCCATCATTGACGATCCTCATTATGTCAATATCGGTACGGTGTTAGACAACGCCGACTGCTTCGACGCCACCCTGTTTGGCTATTCGCGACAGGAAGCGGAGTCGATGGACCCGCAGCAGCGCCTGTTTTTGCAGGCGGTCTGGCATGCGCTGGAACATGCCGGTTATGCCCCCGGCGCCGTCCCCCATAAGACCGGCGTTTTCGCCTCTTCCCGGATGAGTACCTACCCCGGTCGCGAAGCATTGAACGTGACAGAAGTCGCGCAGGTAAAAGGTCTGCAATCTCTGATGGGCAATGATAAAGACTATATTGCCACCCGCGCCGCGTACAAACTCAACCTGCACGGCCCGGCGTTATCGGTACAGACCGCCTGCTCCAGCTCGCTGGTTGCCGTGCATCTGGCCTGTGAAAGCCTGCGCGCAGGCGAATCCGATATGGCGGTTGCCGGCGGCGTGGCGCTCTCTTTCCCCCAGCAGGCAGGCTACCGCTACCAGCCCGGAATGATTTTCTCTCCTGATGGTCACTGTCGTCCCTTTGACGCCTCGGCTGAGGGCACCTGGGCCGGTAACGGTCTCGGCTGCGTGGTGCTGCGTCGCCTGAGAGACGCGCTGCTGTCAGGCGATCCGATTATCTCGGTGATCCTCTCCAGCGCGGTCAACAACGACGGCAACAGAAAGGTCGGCTATACCGCCCCTTCCGTCGCAGGGCAACAGGCAGTCATCGAAGAGGCGTTAATGCTGGCGGCCATCGACGACAGGCAGGTAGGTTACATTGAAACCCACGGCACCGGCACACCGCTGGGCGATGCGATTGAAATAGAAGCGTTACGCAACGTCTATGCGCCGCGCCCGCAGGACAGGCGCTGTGCGCTCGGTTCCGTGAAAAGCAATATGGGGCATCTGGATACCGCGGCGGGCATTGCCGGACTGCTGAAAACCGTTCTGGCCGTCAGTCGCGGACAAATTCCACCCTTATTGAATTTCCACACCCCCAACCCGGCGCTGAAACTTGAAGAGAGCCCCTTTACCGTACCAGTGTCGGCGCAAGCGTGGCAGGATGAAATGCGCTATGCGGGCGTATCCTCCTTTGGTATTGGCGGCACCAACTGCCATATGATCGTCGCCTCGCTGCCCGATGCGCTCAACGCGCGCCTCCCCAATACGGATGGCGGCAGAAAAAGTACTGCGCTGCTGCTCAGCGCCGCCAGCGACAGCGCGTTGCGGCGGCTGGCGACGGATTATGCCGGGGCGCTGAGGAAGAATGCGGATGCCAGCGATCTGGCCTTCACGGCCCTGCACGCGCGCCGTCTCGATCTTCCTTTCCGCCTGGCGGTGCCATTAAACCGTGAAACCGCCGACGCGCTCAGCACCTGGGCTAGTGAGAAATCGGGGGCGCAGGTATACAGCGGCCACGGAGCCAGCGGCAAGCAGGTGTGGCTGTTTACCGGCCAGGGCTCGCACTGGCGCACTATGGGTCAGACGATGTACCAGCACTCAACGGCGTTTGCCGACACGCTGGATCGCTGTTTTTCCGCCTGTAGCGAAATGCTCATGCCGTCACTGCGCGAAGCGATGTTTAACCCCGACTCGGCGCAGCTGGACAATATGGCCTGGGCGCAGCCGGCGATTGTCGCGTTTGAAATCGCGATGGCGGCGCACTGGCGTGCTGAAGGACTGAAGCCAGACTTCGCCATTGGGCATTCCGTCGGTGAATTTGCCGCTGCCGTTGTCTGCGGACACTATACGATTGAACAGGTCATGCCACTGGTTTGTCGGCGCGGCGCGCTAATGCAGCAGTGCGCAAGCGGCGCGATGGTGGCGGTATTTGCAGACGAAGACACGCTGATGCCGCTGGCTCGCCAGTTTGAGCTGGATCTCGCCGCCAACAACGGTACGCAACATACGGTATTTTCCGGGCCGGAAGCCCGTCTCGCGGTATTTTGCGCCACGCTCTCGCAGCATGACATTAACTATCGTCGCCTGAGCGTAACCGGTGCGGCGCACTCCGCTTTACTGGAGCCGATACTCGATCGGTTCCAGGACGCCTGCGCGGGACTGCACGCGGAGCCGGGGCAAATACCGATTATTTCCACGCTCACCGCCGACGTCATTGATGAGTCAACGCTCAACCAGGCGGATTACTGGCGCCGACACATGCGCCAGCCGGTGCGTTTTATCCAGAGTATTCAGGTGGCGCATCAGCTCGGCGCCCGCGTTTTTCTGGAGATGGGGCCCGATGCCCAGTTGGTTGCTTGCGGGCAGCGCGAATACCGCGATAACGCATACTGGATAGCCAGCGCCCGGCGTAACAAAGAGGCGAGCGATGTCCTCAATCAGGCCCTGCTCCAGCTTTACGCTGCCGGCGTCGCCCTACCGTGGGCCGACCTGCTGGCGGGCGATGGACAACGTATCGCTGCGCCATGTTATCCGTTTGATACTGAGCGTTACTGGAAAGAGCGCGTCTCCCCGGCCTGCGAGCCTGCCGACGCAGCGCTGTCTGCCGGGCTGGAGGTGGCGAGTCGCGCCGCGACAGCGCTCGATCTCCCTCGCCTGGAAGCGCTTAAACAGTGCGCCACGCGACTGCACGCCATCTACGTCGATCAACTGGTACAACGCTGTACCGGCGATGCCATAGAGAACGGCGTGGACGCCATGACCATCATGCGCCGTGGACGTCTGCTGCCCCGCTACCAGCAGCTACTCCAGCGCCTGCTGAATAACTGCGTGGTCGACGGCGATTACCGCTGCACCGACGGGCGATACGTCCGCGCCCGCCCCATTGAACATCAACAGCGGGAATCACTGCTGACGGAACTTGCCGGTTATTGTGAAGGTTTTCAGGCTATTCCCGACACCATCGCCCGTGCCGGCGATCGGTTATATGAAATGATGAGCGGCGCGGAAGAACCGGTGGCGATTATCTTCCCGCAAAGCGCCTCCGACGGCGTGGAAGTGCTGTATCAGGAATTCAGCTTTGGCCGCTATTTCAACCAAATCGCCGCCGGGGTATTACGCGGCATTGTCCAGACGCGTCAGCCCCGCCAGCCGTTGCGTATTCTTGAAGTTGGCGGCGGAACCGGCGGCACCACCGCGTGGCTGCTGCCGGAACTCAACGGCGTTCCGGCACTGGAGTACCATTTCACCGATATCTCGGCGCTGTTCACCCGTCGCGCCCAGCAGAAATTCGCCGACTATGATTTTGTGAAGTATAGCGAGCTGGATCTCGAAAAAGAGGCGCAGTCTCAGGGTTTCCAGGCACAGTCTTACGATCTTATCGTGGCAGCGAACGTGATTCACGCCACCCGCCATATTGGCCGCACGCTCGATAATCTGCGCCCCCTGCTCAAGCCGGGCGGGCGCCTGCTGATGCGCGAAATCACCCAGCCAATGCGTCTGTTTGACTTCGTTTTCGGCCCGCTGGTTCTTCCGCTACAGGATCTCGACGCCCGCGAAGGTGAGTTATTCCTCACCACCGCTCAGTGGCAACAACAGTGCCGCCACGCCGGATTCAGCAAAGTGGCGTGGCTACCGCAGGATGGCAGCCCGACCGCCGGGATGAGCGAACATATCATTCTCGCCACGCTGCCCGGTCAGGCGGTTAGCGCCGTAACATTCACCGCGCCATCAGAACCCGTGTTGGGGCAGGCGCTGACGGATAACGGTGATTATCTCGCCGACTGGTCTGATTGCGCAGGTCAGCCCGAACGGTTTAACGCCCGCTGGCAGGAGGCCTGGCGTCTGCTTTCACAGCGTCATGGCGACGCTCTGCCTGTGGAACCGCCCCCCGTCGCCGCCCCGGAGTGGCTAGGGAAGGTTCGCTTAAGCTGGCAAAACGAAGCCTTTTCCCGCGGTCAGATGCGCGTTGAAGCCCGTCATCCTGCTGGCGAGTGGCTGCCGCTATCGCCCGCCGAGCCTCTTCCTGCGCCGCAAACGCATTATCAATGGCGCTGGACGCCCCTCAACGTCGCCAGCATTGACCATCCGCTTACCTTTAGCTTCAGCGCCGGTACGCTTGCGCGCAGCGACGAGCTGGCGCAATACGGCATCATTCACGATCCGCACGCCTCTTCACGACTGATGATTGTTGAGGAGAGCGAGGATACGCTGGCCTTAGCGGAGAAAGTGATAGCAGCGCTCACCGCCAGCGCAGCCGGATTGATTGTGGTTACTCGCCGCGCGTGGCGAGTCGAGGAAAATGAAGCACTCTCTGCATCCCATCACGCGCTATGGGCCTTGCTTCGCGTCGCGGCCAACGAACAGCCGGAACGGTTGCTTGCCGCCATCGATCTCGCCGAAAACACCCCGTGGGAAACGCTGCATCAAGGGTTGAGCGCAGTCTCACTATCACAGCGCTGGCTCGCCGCACGGGGTGACACCCTTTGGCTTCCTTCACTGTCGCCCAATACGGGATGCGCCGCTGAATTACCGGCAAACGTGTTTACCGGCGATAGCCGCTGGCATCTGGTGACCGGAGCGTTTGGCGGATTAGGCCGCCTTGCCGTGAACTGGCTCAGAGAAAAAGGGGCGCGACGCATCGCCCTGCTGGCACCGCGCGTGGATGAGTCATGGCTACGCGACGTGGAGGGCGGGCAGACGCGCGTCTGCCGTTGTGATGTGGGCGATGCCGGGCAACTGGCCACGGTTCTTGACGATCTGGCGGCCAACGGCGGCATTGCCGGAGCGATTCATGCCGCTGGCGTATTGGCTGACGCGCCCTTGCAGGAGCTTGATGACCACCAGCTGGCTGCCGTTTTCGCGGTAAAAGCGCAGGCGGCAAGCCAACTGTTGCAAACCCTGCGCAACCACGACGGACGCTATCTTATTCTCTACTCTTCCGCTGCCGCCACCCTCGGCGCGCCGGGTCAGAGCGCCCATGCGCTGGCCTGCGGCTACCTGGACGGGCTGGCCCAGCAGTTTTCCACCCTTGATGCGCCGAAAACGCTCTCTGTCGCCTGGGGCGCATGGGGAGAAAGCGGTCGGGCGGCCACGCCGGAAATGCTGGCGACGCTCGCCAGCCGAGGTATGGGCGCGTTAAGCGATGCCGAAGGCTGCTGGCACCTGGAACAGGCGGTGATGCGCGGCGCCCCGTGGCGACTGGCGATGCGCGTTTTTACCGACAAAATGCCCCCGTTACAACAGGCTCTGTTTAACATCAGCGCCACAGAAAAAGCCGCAACGCCGGTCATTCCTCCTGCTGATGACAACGCCTTTAACGGCAGCCTGAGCGATGAAACAGCGGTGATGGCATGGCTGAAAAAGCGGATTGCGGTTCAGCTAAGGCTGAGCGATCCGGCGTCACTGCATCCAAACCAGGATCTGTTGCAACTCGGCATGGACTCGCTGCTCTTCCTTGAACTCAGTAGCGATATTCAGCACTACCTGGGTGTACGCATCAATGCGGAACGGGCGTGGCAGGATCTGTCTCCTCATGGACTCACGCAGCTTATCTGTTCTAAGCCAGAGGCGACGCCTGCCGCTTCGCAGCCGGAAGTGTTGCGGCACGACGCCGACGAGCGTTATGCGCCCTTCCCTTTGACGCCCATTCAGCACGCCTACTGGCTGGGGCGAACCCACCTCATTGGCTATGGCGGCGTCGCCTGTCACGTCCTGTTTGAGTGGGATAAACGCCACGATGAGTTCGATCTCGCCATACTGGAGAAAGCATGGAACCAGCTCATCGCACGCCACGATATGTTGCGTATGGTGGTTGATGCCGACGGGCAGCAGCGAATCCTGGCGACAACGCCGGAGTATCACATCCCGCGTGACGATCTGCGCGCGCTTTCCCCGGAAGAACAGCGCATCGCGCTGGAAAAACGGCGGCATGAACTGAGCTATCGCGTTTTGCCTGCCGACCAGTGGCCTCTTTTTGAGCTGGTGGTCAGCGAAATCGACGATTGCCATTACCGTCTGCATATGAACCTCGACCTTTTGCAGTTTGATGTGCAGAGTTTTAAAGTCATGATGGACGACCTGGCGCAGGTCTGGCGCGGTGAAACGCTGGCGCCGCTCGCTATTACCTTCCGTGATTATGTGATGGCTGAACAGGCGCGCCGACAGACATCGGCATGGCACGATGCCTGGGATTACTGGCAGGAAAAACTGCCGCAACTGCCCTTAGCGCCAGAGCTGCCGGTGGTTGAGACGCCCCCGGAAACGCCACACTTCACCACCTTCAAATCGACGATCGGCAAGACAGAATGGCAGGCCGTGAAACAGCGCTGGCAGCAGCAAGGCGTCACACCGTCTGCCGCGCTGCTCACGCTGTTTGCCGCCACCCTTGAGCGCTGGAGCCGTACCACAACATTTACGCTGAACCTGACGTTCTTCAATCGCCAGCCGATCCATCCGCAAATCAACCAGTTGATTGGTGATTTTACCTCCGTCACGCTGGTTGATTTTAACTTCTCAGCGCCGGTGACGTTGCAAGAGCAGATGCAACAGACCCAACAGCGCCTCTGGCAAAACATGGCGCACAGTGAAATGAACGGTGTTGAGGTGATCCGTGAGCTGGGCCGCCTGCGCGGATCACAACGTCAACCGCTGATGCCGGTAGTGTTTACCAGTATGCTGGGGATGACGCTGGAAGGCATGACTATCGATCAGGCGATGAGCCATCTGTTCGGCGAACCCTGCTATGTATTCACGCAAACGCCGCAGGTCTGGCTGGATCATCAGGTCATGGAGAGCGACGGCGAGTTGATGTTTAGCTGGTACTGCATGGACAACGTGCTGGAACCCGGCGCTGCCGAGGCGATGTTTAATGACTATTGCGCCATCCTGCAAGCCGTCATCGCCGCCCCTGAAAGCCTGAAGACTCTCGCCAGCGGCATCGCCAGGCACATTCCCCGCCGACGCTGGCCGCTGAACGCGCAGGCGGACTACGACCTGCGGGATATTGAGCAGGCGACGCTCGAATACCCCGGCATCCGGCAGGCCAGAGCGGAAATAACCGAACAGGGCGCGTTGACGCTGGATATCGTGATGGCCGACGATCCGTCGCCATCAGCGGCGATGCCTGATGAGCACGAACTTACCCAACTGGCGCTGCCGTTGCCTGAGCAGGCGCAGCTTGATGAGCTGGAGGCGACCTGGCGCTGGCTGGAGGCGCGTGCGCTACAGGGGATCGCGGCTACGCTAAATCGTCACGGCCTGTTTACCACGCCGGAGATCGCCCATCGCTTTAGCGCAATAGTACAGGCGCTGTCCGCGCAAGCGTCTCACCAGCGTCTGCTGCGCCAGTGGCTACAGTGTCTGACGGAAAGAGAGTGGTTAATCCGCGAAGGTGAAAGCTGGCGCTGCCGCATTCCGCTCAGCGAGATTCCTGAGCCTCAGGAAGCGTGCCCGCAAAGCCAATGGAGCCAGGCGCTGGCGCAGTATCTGGAAACCTGCATCGCCCGGCACGACGCCCTCTTCTCCGGGCAGTGTTCTCCGCTGGAGTTGCTGTTCAACGAGCAGCATCGCGTTACCGACGCGCTGTATCGCGACAACCCCGCCAGCGCCTGTCTGAATCGCTATACCGCGCAGATTGCCGCCTTGTGCAGCGCAGAACGGATTCTGGAGGTTGGCGCCGGAACCGCAGCCACTACCGCGCCGGTGCTGAAGGCCACGCGGAACACGCGGCAGTCGTACCACTTCACGGACGTCTCCGCGCAGTTCCTCAATGACGCCAGAGCCCGTTTCCATGATGAATCGCAGGTGTCTTATGCCTTGTTCGACATCAACCAGCCGCTGGATTTCACCGCCCACCCGGAGGCGGGTTACGACCTGATCGTTGCCGTCAATGTGCTCCACGACGCCAGCCATGTCGTCCAGACGTTGCGCAGATTAAAACTGTTGCTGAAAGCCGGCGGACGTTTGCTGATCGTTGAAGCGACGGAGCGAAACAGCGTATTCCAGCTGGCGAGCGTGGGCTTTATTGAGGGATTAAGCGGATACCGCGATTTCCGCCGCCGGGATGAGAAACCGATGCTCACCCGCTCCGCATGGCAGGAGGTTCTCGTTCAGGCCGGGTTTGCAAACGAGCTGGCGTGGCCCGCGCAGGAATCGTCGCCGCTGCGCCAGCATCTGCTGGTAGCGCGTTCGCCTGGCGTAAATCGCCCGGATAAAAAAGCCGTGAGCCGCTATTTACAGCAGCGCTTTGGCACCGGTCTGCCCATTTTACAGATCCGGCAAAGAGAAGCGTTATTTACGCCGCTGCATGCCCCGTCTGATGCGCCGACTGAGCCAGCCAAACCCACGCCAGTTGCCGGGGGGAATCCGGCGCTGGAAAAACAGGTGGCTGAACTCTGGCAATCGCTGCTGTCTCGCCCCGTGGCAAGGCATCACGACTTTTTCGAACTGGGCGGCGACAGCCTGATGGCGACAAGGATGGTCGCGCAGCTAAACCGGAGAGGGATTGCCAGGGCTAACCTTCAGGATCTGTTCAGCCATTCGACGCTGAGCGACTTCTGCGCCCATCTACAGGCGGCTACGTCAGGAGAGGACAACCCGATACCCCTTTGCCAGGGCGACGGTGAGGAAACCCTGTTTGTCTTCCACGCTTCAGACGGCGATATCAGCGCCTGGCTGCCGCTCGCTAGCGCGTTGAACAGGCGCGTTTTCGGCCTGCAAGCAAAATCGCCGCAGCGCTTTGCCACGCTCGACCAGATGATCGATGAGTATGTCGGGTGCATCCGTCGTCAGCAGCCTCACGGCCCTTATGTGCTGGCGGGTTGGTCGTATGGCGCGTTTCTTGCGGCGGGCGCCGCACAGCGCCTGTACGCCAAAGGCAAGCAGGTTCGGATGGTGTTAATCGATCCCGTGTGCCGACAGGATTTCTGTTGCGCAAACCGGGCGGCCCTGCTGCGCCTGTTAGCCGAAGGACAAACGCCTCTGGCACTGCCCGAACATTTCGACCAGCAGACGCCCGACAGCCAGCTTGCCGACTTTATCAGCCTCGCTAAAACGGCCGGTATGGTGTCGCAAAACCTGACGCTGCAAGCGGCAGAAACGTGGCTCGACAACATCGCGCATCTGCTGCGTTTACTGACTGAGCATACGCCGGGCGAAAGCGTTCCGGTCCCCTGTCTCATGGTGTATGCCGCCGGGAGACCCGCGCACTGGACGCCAGCAGAAACCGAGTGGCAGGGCTGGATAAACAACGCCGACGACGCTGTGATTGAAGCCAGCCACTGGCAAATCATGATGGAAGCCCCCCACGTTCAGGCTTGTGCGCAACACATTACGCGCTGGCTTTGCGCAACCTCAACGCAACCGGAGAACACGTTATGATGCCGTCCGCCTCCCCAAAACAACGCGTACTGATTGTGGGCGCCAAATTTGGCGAAATGTACCTGAATGCCTTTATGCAGCCCCCGGAGGGGCTGGAACTGGTCGGCCTGCTGGCGCAGGGAAGCGCCCGTTCAAGAGAGCTGGCTCATGCGTTTGGCATTCCGCTGTATACCTCGCCGGAACAGATAACCAGGATGCCGGATATCGCCTGTATTGTCGTGCGTTCGACCGTCGCCGGAGGAACCGGTACGCAGCTTGCCAGACACTTTCTGACGCGCGGCGTACACGTCATTCAGGAGCATCCCCTCCACCCGGATGACATCAGTTCCTTACAAACGCTGGCGCAGGAACAGGGCTGCTGCTATTGGGTAAACACGTTTTATCCGCATACGCGCGCGGGACGCACATGGCTTCGCGATGCGCAGCAGCTGCGTCGCTGTCTGGCTAAGACGCCGCAGGTGGTCCACGCCACCACCAGCCGACAGTTGCTCTACTCCACTCTGGATTTGTTGTTGCTGGCTCTGGGCGTTGATGCCGCCGCCGTGGAGTGCGACGTGGTTGGCAGCTTTAGCGATTTTCACTGTCTGAGACTCTTCTGGCCGGAGGGAGAAGCCTGCCTGCTGCTTCAGCGCTATCTCGATCCTGACGATCCAGATATGCATAGCCTTATCATGCACCGCCTGCTGCTGGGCTGGCCGGAAGGTCATCTTTCGCTGGAGGCGAGCTACGGCCCCGTCATCTGGTCATCCAGCCTGTTTGTCGCAGACCATCAGGAGAACGCCCACAGCCTCTACCGCAGACCGGAGATCCTGCGCGATCTGCCGGGTCTGACGCGCAGCGCGGCGCCCCTGAGCTGGCGCGACTGCTGCGAAACCGTCGGGCCGGAGGGCGTCAGCTGGTTGCTACACCAGTTGCGCAGCCATCTGGCGGGCGAACATCCACCAGCGGCCTGCCAAAGCGTACATCAGATCGCGTTATCACGTTTATGGCAGCAGATTTTACGTAAGACCGGCAATGCGGAGATCAGACGCCTGACGCCGCCGCACCACGACCGGTTAGCCGGTTTCTACAACGATGATGATAAGGAGGCGCTGTGACGCAATCTGCAATGTGCATACCGCTGTGGCCCGCCCGGAACGGCAATACTGCGCATCTGGTCATGTGCCCTTTCGCTGGCGGCAGCAGTAGCGCGTTTCGCCACTGGCAAGCTGAGCAACTGGCTGATTGCGCGCTTTCTCTGGTGACCTGGCCGGGGCGCGATCGCCTTCGCCATCTGGAACCGCTCAGAAGCATTACACAACTGGCGGCACTGCTGGCGAACGAGCTGGAAGCATCCGTATCGCCTGACACGCCGCTTTTACTCGCCGGGCACAGCATGGGGGCGCAGGTGGCGTTTGAAACCTGCCGACTTCTGGAGCAACGGGGGCTTGCGCCACAAGGACTGATTATTTCCGGGTGCCATGCCCCGCATCTGCATTCTGAACGCCAGCTCAGCCATCGCGATGATGCCGACTTTATCGCTGAGCTGATAGACATTGGCGGATGTTCTCCTGAACTGCGGGAAAACCAGGAATTAATGTCGCTGTTTCTTCCTCTTCTGCGCGCTGATTTTTACGCCACCGAGAGCTATCACTACGACTCGCCCGACGTCTGTCCGCCGCTGCGCACGCCTGCGCTGTTATTGTGCGGCAGCCACGATCGCGAAGCCTCCTGGCAGCAGGTCGATGCCTGGCGTCAGTGGCTGAGCCACGTTACAGGCCCGGTGGTGATTGACGGCGATCACTTCTATCCCATTCAACAAGCCCGGTCCTTTTTTACGCAGATTGTCCGCCATTTTCCCCACGCATTTTCTGCAATGACCGCGTGGCAAAAACAGCCCAGTACTTCAGAAAGGTGACGCATGAATTCTTCCTTTGAATCTCTGATTGAACAGTATCCCTTACCCATTGCCGAACAGTTGCGCCACTGGGCGGCCCGTTATGCCTCGCGAATTGCCGTCGTTGATGCAAAGGGGTCGTTAACCTACAGCGCGCTTGATGCACAAGTTGACGAACTTGCCGCAGGTCTGTCATCACTGGGTTTGCGTTCGGGGGAGCATGTAATTGTGCAGCTTCCCAACGACAACGCGTTTGTTACCCTGCTGTTCGCCTTGTTAAGACTGGGCGTTATCCCCGTGCTGGCGATGCCCTCGCAACGGGCGCTGGATATCGACGCGCTGATTGAGCTGGCGCAACCCGTCGCTTACGTTATTCACGGGGAAAACCACGCAGAGCTGGCCCGACAGATGGCGCACAAACACGCCTGCTTGCGTCATGTTCTGGTCGCTGGAGAGACCATGAGCGACGATTTTACGCCGCTCTTCTCCCTTCACGGTGAGCGACAGGCATGGCCGCAGCCTGATGTTTCCACCACCGCGTTGTTGTTGCTCTCAGGCGGCACAACCGGCACGCCCAAACTCATCCCGCGCCGACATGCCGACTATAGCTATAACTTCAGCGCTTCTGCTGAACTGTGCGGCATCAGCCAACAGAGCGTGTATCTCGCCGTCCTCCCGGTGGCGCATAACTTTCCGCTGGCCTGCCCCGGTATTCTGGGAACGCTTGCCTGCGGCGGAAAAGTGGTGCTGACCGACAGCGCCAGCTGTGATGAGGTGATGCCTTTAATCGCGCAGGAAAGAGTGACTCACGTCGCCCTGGTTCCGGCGCTGGCGCAATTATGGGTGCAGGCCAGGGAGTGGGAAGACAGCGACCTTTCGTCGCTGCGCGTCATTCAGGCAGGCGGCGCCCGGCTCGACCCGACGCTTGCTGAGCAGGTTATCGCCACCTTTGACTGTACCCTGCAACAGGTTTTCGGTATGGCGGAAGGCCTGCTCTGTTTTACCCGGCTGGACGATCCGCATGCCACCATTCTCCACAGCCAGGGGCGCCCGTTGTCCCCTCTGGATGAAATCCGCATCGTTGATCAAGACGAGAACGACGTCGCGCCGGGCGAAACCGGGCAATTGTTAACGCGCGGCCCTTATACCATTTCGGGCTATTACCGCGCCCCTGCCCACAACGCGCAGGCCTTTACCGCGCAAGGGTTTTACCGCACAGGCGACAATGTCAGGCTGGATGAGGTGGGGAACCTGCACGTTGAGGGACGCATAAAAGAGCAGATCAACCGCGCCGGAGAAAAAATAGCCGCGGCTGAAGTGGAATCGGCACTGCTGCGTTTAGCGGAAGTGCAAGATTGCGCGGTGGTCGCCGCGCCGGACACGCTGCTTGGCGAGCGGATTTGCGCGTTTATCATCGCGCAGCAGGTGCCAACTGACTATCAGCAGTTGCGTCAACAACTGACCCGTATGGGGCTCAGCGCGTGGAAAATTCCTGACCAAATCGAGTTTCTGGACCACTGGCCGCTCACCGCCGTCGGCAAGATAGACAAAAAACGCCTGACGGCTCTCGCCGTCGACCGTTATCGCCATTCTGCCCAATAAGCGCAAACCGACCCGAAACAGGTTGAAATAAACCCGTTTCGGGTAGCACTACTATTAGAAATAGTTATCATTTTCAATTCACCATTGTCGGTATTTTTGGCGTTTCGCCGTCTTACAGGGACTCACAACAATGAAAATGACACGGCTTTATCCTCTGGCCTTGGGGGGATTATTGCTCCCCGCCATTGCTAATGCCCAGACTTCACAGCAAGACGAAAGCACGCTGGTGGTTACCGCCAGTAAACAATCTTCCCGCTCGGCATCAGCCAACAACGTCTCGTCTACTGTTGTCAGCGCGCCGGAATTAAGCGACGCCGGCGTCACCGCCAGCGACAAACTCCCCAGAGTCTTGCCCGGGCTCAATATTGAAAATAGCGGCAACATGCTTTTTTCGACGATCTCGCTACGCGGCGTCTCTTCAGCGCAGGACTTCTATAACCCCGCCGTCACCCTGTATGTCGATGGCGTCCCTCAGCTTTCCACCAACACCATCCAGGCGCTTACCGATGTGCAAAGCGTGGAGTTGCTGCGAGGCCCACAGGGAACGTTATATGGCAAAAGCGCTCAGGGCGGGATCATCAACATCGTCACCCAGCAGCCGGACAGCACGCCGCGCGGCTATATTGAAGGCGGCGTCAGTAGCCGCGACAGTTATCGAAGTAAGTTCAACCTGAGCGGCCCCATTCAGGATGGCCTGCTGTACGGCAGCGTCACCCTGTTACGCCAGGTTGATGACGGCGACATGATTAACCCCGCGACGGGAAGCGATGACTTAGGCGGCACCCGCGCCAGCATAGGGAATGTGAAACTGCGTCTGGCGCCGGACGATCAGCCCTGGGAAATGGGCTTTGCCGCCTCACGCGAATGTACCCGCGCCACCCAGGACGCCTATGTGGGATGGAATGATATTAAGGGCCGTAAGCTGTCGATCAGCGATGGTTCACCAGACCCGTACATGCGGCGCTGCACTGACAGCCAGACCCTGAGTGGGAAATACACCACCGATGACTGGGTTTTCAACCTGATCAGCGCCTGGCAGCAGCAGCATTATTCGCGCACCTTCCCTTCCGGTTCGTTAATCGTCAATATGCCTCAGCGCTGGAATCAGGATGTGCAGGAGCTGCGCGCCGCAACCCTGGGCGATGCGCGTACCGTTGATATGGTGTTTGGGCTGTACCGGCAGAACACCCGCGAGAAGTTAAATTCAGCCTACGACATGCCGACAATGCCTTATTTAAGCAGTACCGGCTATACCACCGCTGAAACGCTGGCCGCATACAGTGACCTGACCTGGCATTTAACCGATCGTTTTGATATCGGCGGCGGCGTGCGCTTCTCGCATGATAAATCCAGTACACAATATCACGGCAGCATGCTCGGCAACCCGTTTGGCGACCAGGGTAAGAGCAATGACGATCAGGTGCTCGGGCAGCTATCCGCAGGCTATATGCTGACCGATGACTGGAGAGTGTATACCCGTGTAGCCCAGGGATATAAACCTTCCGGGTACAACATCGTGCCTACTGCGGGTCTTGATGCCAAACCGTTCGTCGCCGAGAAATCCATCAACTATGAACTTGGCACCCGCTACGAAACCGCTGACGTCACGCTGCAAGCCGCGACGTTTTATACCCACACCAAAGACATGCAGCTTTACTCTGGCCCGGTCGGGATGCAGACATTAAGCAATGCGGGTAAAGCCGACGCCACCGGCGTTGAGCTTGAAGCGAAGTGGCGGTTTGCGCCAGGCTGGTCATGGGATATCAATGGCAACGTGATCCGTTCCGAATTCACCAATGACAGTGAGTTGTATCACGGTAACCGGGTGCCGTTCGTACCACGTTATGGCGCGGGAAGCAGCGTGAACGGCGTGATTGATACGCGCTATGGCGCACTGATGCCCCGACTGGCGGTTAATCTGGTCGGGCCGCATTATTTCGATGGCGACAACCAGTTGCGGCAAGGCACCTATGCCACCCTGGACAGCAGCCTGGGCTGGCAGGCGACTGAACGGATGAACATTTCCGTCTATGTCGATAACCTGTTCGACCGTCGTTACCGTACCTATGGCTACATGAACGGCAGCAGCGCCGTCGCGCAGGTCAATATGGGTCGCACCGTCGGTATCAATACGCGAATTGATTTCTTCTGATTATTGTAAAAGGGATACCGAAAAGGTATCCCTTTTACACCACTAGTTAAAACCAGCAACTCAGCAGAGTCGCAAAAAATATTAATCCATAGTGATTATTTAAACAATGAAATTGCGATTAGGATAAATAGATTTAACTTTCTCGTTCCTTTCTCTCCTTATACTAAAGAAATAATCATATCAAAATAAAAATTCACAACAGCGCAACATTAAAAAATACAACCAACAAACAATCCTATATACAAGGCACATCTCCAGAATATAAAAGCACAGGCAAACAACCTAAAAAAAACCCATACATATAAATTATTTTATAGGTAAAATAGATTATATATTCTCATAGCTACCACAAACTATACTAGCCTGAACTATATTTATTCTGCTGCAATCAATGCATACACAACACAAATATCACTCAGGTACACTACTCAAACCACGCTGGGATTTTTCCTCAAGTTATAATCATCACCCCGAAAATCATTCGGCATTTACTCATTAAATAGTCACCCCATAGGCCTGTACATGTTTACTCAGAAATATACATCCTTTTCTCTGTCATAAACCCTCTGATTAATCATAGATAAATACTTGTGACACCAATCTTTTTCCTTAAAGGAACGAATTGTTGTGTAGAAGGAGATAATATTATGTCAAAAAAATATCAGCCATTGCTTATAACTCATTATATGTCAACATGGGTCACTATAACGGAAGCAGTTGAGATCACTACCAAAGCCATAAAACAAAAAATTACTCCTAGCGATATTTATCGTCATGCCTTGAGTGGCAACATCCTACTATCGGTCTATTTCCAGTCTCCTGTGATACTTAAGAAGATACAAACTTTTAATGGAAAAATAAAATTCAGGCAGTTTGAGGGAGACCTACTTGATAAACTATGCATGCTTGACAGGGACGGTTTTATTTATGGTCAAAATTTAAGACTCTGTACAGAAGCCAGATATGTTTGTCCTGTGCAACAAATTATAGATACCCCCCTGTTACGCAAACTCAACCAGTTTCGTACGTTTGCTCGAGGTTTTGATAATGTCCGCCTGGGTGATGAACTGGATGTCCCGGCACAAGTTAGTGAAAAAAATTTAACCCCGCCGCCGGGGAACAGCAGTGGCAACCTTGAGCAACAGATAGCCAGTACTTCACAGCTAATTGGATCTCTGCTCGCCGAAGATATGAACAGCGAGCAAGCAGCAAACATAGCACGTGGATGGGCCTCTTCTCAGGCTTCAGGGGTAATGACAGACTGGTTAAGCCGCTTCGGTACCGCAAGAATCACGCTGGGCGTGGATGAAGATTTCAGCCTGAAGAACTCCCGTGACGGCAACCCTCGAAAATGGCGATTCGATGCAACAAACAGTGAACTATGTGCCGAACGTCACAAATGCTGAAATCACGCTGGCAGCCTCGAAGGATCCGGTGATTGCCGACAATAACGATCTCACGACACTAACAGCACCGTCGCTGATACAGAGGGCAATGCGATAGCCAACACTGAGGTAACATTTACTCTACCGGAAGATGTGAAGGCGAACTTCACGCTGAGCGATGGCGACAAAGCGGTTACTGATGCCGATGGCAAAGCGAAAGTCACGCTGAAAGGTACAAAAGCAGGCGCTCATACCGTGACAGCATCGATGGTTGGCGGTAAGAGTGAGCAGTTGGTGGTGAACTTTACTGCGGATACGCTCACTGCGCAGGTTAATCTTAACGTTACCGAGGACAATTTCATCGCCAATAACATTGGAATGACCAGGCTACAAGCAACAGTGACTGATGGAAACGGCAACCCAGTAGAAGGTATAAAAGTTAATTTCCGCGGAACCTCCGTCACGCTAAGCAGCACCAGCGTTGAAACGGATGATCAGGTTTTCGCTGAAATTCTTGTGACAAGCACCGAGGTCGGACTAAAAACAGTTTCAGCCTCTCTGGCAGATAAACCTACTGAAGTCATCTCGCGATTACTGAATGCCAAGGTAGATGTTATTTCTGCGACGATTACCAGTCAGGAGATACCTGAAGGTCAGGTCATGGTCGCACAAGACATAGCAGTTAAAGCTCACGTTAACGACCAGTTTGGCAACCCGGTGACGCATCAACCCGCGACATTCAGTGCAGCGCAATCCTCGCAAATGATCATCAGCCAGAATACGGTCTCTACTAATACGCAGGGAGTAGCCGAGGTCACCATGACGCCTGAAAGAAACGGCTCGTATACTGTAAAAGCATCCCTAGCGAATGGAGCTTCACTTGAGAAACAACTGGAGGCTATTGATGAAAAACTGACACTCACGTCCAGTCCGCTTATCGGTGTCAATGCTCCTAAAGGCGCTACTCTGACGGCAACGCTAACCTCTGCAAATGGCACTCCAGTGGAGGGTCAGGTCATCAACTTTAGCGTAACGCTAGAAGGTGCGACGTTAAGTGGCGGAAAAGTGAGAACCAACTCTTCAGGTCAGGCTCCAGTCGTTCTGACCAGCAATAAAGTCGGTACATATACGGTGACTGCATCGTTCCATAACGGCGTCACAATACAGACACAGACAACCGTGAAGGTTACTGGCAACCCAAGCACCGCACATGTTGCTAGCTTTATCGCTGATCCGTCGACTATCACCGCCACCAACAGTGATTTAAGTACCTTAAAGGCAACGGTTGAGGATGGCTGTGGTAACCTGATCGAAGGTCTCACTGTGTACTTCGCCTTAAAAAGCGGCTCCACTACATTAACGTCATTAACAGCGGTGACCGATCAAAACGGAATCGCGACAACAAGCGTGAAAGGAGCGATAACGGGGAGCGTCACTGTAAGCACAGTCACAAGCGCAGGTGGAATGCAAACAGTAGATATATCGCTAGTGGCAGGCCCAGCAGACGCCTCGCAGTCCATCCTTAAGAACAACCAGTCATCACTGAAAGGGGACTTTACCGATAGTGCTGAGCTACATCTTGTTCTGCACGATATATCAGGCAATCCGATCAAAGTTTCTTAAGGGATAGAATTTGTGCAATCAGGTACAAACGTGCCCTATATGAAAATTAGCGCAATTGATTACAGTCAAAATATCAACGGTGATTACAAAGCTACTGTTACAGGAGGCGGAGAGGGTATCGCAACGCTGATCCCCGTATTGAATGGTGTTCATCAGGCGGGTCTGAGTACCACGATAGAATTCATTAGCGCGGAAACCAGACCAATGACGGGTACAGTGTCAGTGAATAGTGCAAACCTACCGACAGCTTCATTCCCTTCGCAGGGATTTACCGGGGCGTATTATCAGTTGAATAATGACAACTTTGCACCAGGAAAAACGGCGGCTGATTATTCGTTTTCAAGCTCGGCCTCCTGGGTAGGCGTTGATGCTACTGGTAAAGTGACATTCAAAAATGACGGTGATAGCAATACTGTAATAATCACAGCGCCCCCAAGATCCGGTGGTGCTATTTACCAAACAGTTCCTCCTGAATCGCGTTCGGTGTGACTATGATCATTTTCGGTGAGTATTGCTTTGATCCAAAGGCTGGTTTTCTGTGATGATTGACCAGCCTCAGAGTATTGATGACACCACCGTTCATAACAGATCGGCATTACTATGCATAAGTACTGCCTCAAATTCTCGCCAAAACACTTTTTAATGCCTTTGCGAATTCATCCAGACTTATATTGTCAATTTTTTGCCCAACGACGACTGACTCCGAAACATCGGCCATTGCGGGCCATCGCGTTTTGTAATCAGCATAAATTGCAACAACAGGGGTATTATAGGCACTTGCCATATGTAATATTGAGGTGTCAGGAGTTATTGCCATATAAGCATCTTTTATGATTGCTGCTGAACGTTTAATCGAGGGTGATAAGGATAAACGGTAGACATTATTATAACAATCCACTAATGCCCTGGCTTTATCTTCCCCTTTGGGTCCATAAACGATCACTATTGGCATATCTGTTTCACTTTGAATTTTTGCTATTAGATTTTCTGCAATCGATAATGAAAATGTACGTTCCTGCGAGCTACCGTCTAAATTGAGCGCAATGTAAGATCCTAACGATCGCATTTCCTCGCGTACCTCATCGAGTACATCATCGCTTAATGGCAATTCATATATTGACCTGACTGCCGGAAAACCCGCCTCACGCATCATAAATGCCCATGTCATGGGTACAGGAGCCCGGAGATTCTGATCCATCCGGGACGCGTTCTTACACAAAGGGGAATAGCACTTCATGGTTAAACCGACGACCTGGAAATTCGTTTTTGCTTTCAACTGACTGATAAATATCATCATTTTCAGGTTCTTTTTACGCATCGCCTCTATACAAAGATCCGGCGTACCGTATTGCAGTGTTATGTTCTTCGCTAAATCTTTTATTTCTTTTAATGTTGCGTGATCCTGCATAGTCATTGTGACTAATGTTAATTTAGTCTGTTCAAGTTTGAGCGCATTAAAGACTTCTAAATTAATTGTCGATGTAACAATTAATAGATGCTTAATTTTATGCAATTCAAGCGCCCGAATAACAGGAAAGATGGCCATAGCATCGCCAATCTGATCGGGAATATGTATGACAACAAAGTCTGTTTTTTCAATATTAAAATTATAAGATTTATAATCGTAGTAACTAAATGCAATACGTCTCAACGATGATACTAAAAACATAACTAACCTCGCCTCCCTACTGGTTATAATGCAATGCAGTCTATCAGAATCATCAGGGTGCAATTTTGTGCATATGCGGACTTTTATGTTTCATATCTCGAACCTGTGGGCCCTCTGCTTAATCCTTAAACAACACCAGCAACTCCTGCGCTTTCATCTTCCATCGAATTTTTCATGTTGCCGCTAATCAGCCATAAAATCATTTGCAGATGCGCTCTGTCGAGGTAGTCTCATAAGGTTCGTTTATAGATCGACGGCAATGTGAGTTACCTTTTCCATACTAATTATAAAAAGACAGTACAAACAGGATCATTATGGACTCCACGCTCATCTCCACTCGTCCCGATGAAGGGACGCTTTCGTTAAGTCGCGCCCGACGAGCTGCGTTAGGCAGTTTCGCTGGTGCCGTCGTCGACTGGTATGATTTTTTACTCTATGGCATTACCGCCGCACTGGTGTTTAATCGCGAGTTTTTCCCGCAAGTAAGCCCGGCGATGGGAACGCTCGCCGCATTTGCCACCTTTGGTGTCGGCTTCCTTTTCCGACCGCTCGGCGGTGTCATTTTCGGTCACTTTGGCGACCGACTGGGACGTAAGCGCATGTTAATGCTGACCGTCTGGATGATGGGCATTGCGACAGCCTTGATTGGTATTCTTCCTTCATTCTCGACCATTGGGTGGTGGGCACCTATTTTGCTGGTGACACTGCGTGCCATTCAGGGATTTGCCGTCGGCGGCGAATGGGGAGGCGCAGCGTTGCTTTCCGTTGAAAGTGCGCCGAAAAATAAAAAAGCCTTTTACAGTAGCGGTGTACAAGTTGGCTACGGAGTAGGTTTACTGCTTTCAACCGGACTGGTTTCATTGATCAGTATGATGACGACTGACGAACAGTTTTTAAGCTGGGGCTGGCGCATTCCTTTCCTGTTTAGCATCGTACTGGTACTGGGAGCATTGTGGGTGCGCAATGGCATGGAGGAGTCCGCGGAATTTGAACAACAGCAACATAATCAAGCGGCCGCGAAAAAACGCATCCCGGTTATCGAAGCTCTGTTACGACATCCCGGTGCTTTCCTGAAGATTATTGCACTACGACTGTGCGAGTTGCTGACGATGTACATTGTTACTGCCTTTGCACTTAATTATTCAACCCAGAATATGGGGTTACCGCGCGAACTTTTCCTTAATATTGGTTTGCTGGTAGGTGGATTAAGCTGCCTGACAATTCCCTGTTTTGCCTGGCTTGCCGATCGTTTTGGTCGGCGCAGGGTTTATATCACAGGCGCGTTGATCGGAACGTTGAGCGCATTTCCTTTCTTTATGGCGCTTGAAGCACAATCTATTTTCTGGATAGTTTTCTTCTCCATAATGCTGGCAAACATTGCGCATGACATGGTGGTGTGTGTGCAACAACCGATGTTTACCGAAATGTTTGGTGCCAGTTATCGCTACAGTGGTGCTGGAGTCGGTTATCAGGTTGCCAGTGTGGTTGGCGGTGGATTTACACCTTTTATTGCCGCTGCACTCATCACTTACTTTGCCGGGAACTGGCATAGCGTCGCCATTTATTTGCTGGCTGGATGCCTGATTTCTGCAATGACCGCTTTATTGATGAAAGACAATCAACGCTCGTGATAGCCTGGCGAAGATCATCCGATCTTCGCCTTATACTTTTGTTTCACATTCCTGTGACATACTATCGGATGTGCGGTAATTGTATGGAACAGGAGACACACATGAATAATAAGGGCTCCGGTCTGACCCCAGCTCAGGCACTGGATAAACTCGACGCGCTGTATGAGCAATCTGTAGTTGCTTTACGCAACGCCATTGGCAAATATATTACAAGTGGCGAATTACCTGATGAAAACGCCCGCAAACAAGGTCTTTTTGTCTATCCATCACTGACCGTAACCTGGGACGGTAGCACAACTAATCCCCCCAAAACGCGCGCATTTGGTCGTTTTACCCACGCAGGCAGCTACACCACCACGATTACTCGCCCTACTCTCTTTCGTTCGTATCTCAATGAACAACTTACGTTGCTGTATCAGGATTATGGTGCGCATATCTCGGTGCAACCCTCGCAGCATGAAATCCCTTATCCTTATGTCATCGATGGCTCTGAATTGACACTTGATCGCTCAATGAGCGCTGGGTTAACTCGCTACTTCCCGACAACAGAACTGGCGCAAATTGGCGATGAAACTGCAGACGGCATTTATCATCCAACGGAATTCTCCCCGCTATCGCATTTTGATGCTCGCCGGGTTGATTTTTCCCTCGCACGGTTGCGCCATTATACCGGTACGCCAGTAGAACATTTTCAACCGTTCGTCTTGTTTACCAACTACACACGTTATGTGGATGAATTCGTTCGTTGGGGATGCAGCCAGATCCTCGATCCTGATAGTCCCTACATTGCCCTTTCTTGTGCTGGCGGGAACTGGATCACTGCCGAAACCGAAGCGCCAGAAGAAGCCATTTCCGACCTTGCATGGAAAAAACACCAGATGCCAGCATGGCATTTAATTACCGCTGATGGTCAGGGTATTACTCTGGTGAATATTGGCGTGGGACCGTCCAATGCTAAAACCATCTGCGATCATCTGGCAGTGCTACGCCCGGATGTCTGGTTGATGATTGGTCACTGTGGCGGATTACGTGAAAGCCAGGCCATTGGAGATTATGTCCTTGCACACGCTTATTTACGCGATGACCACGTTCTTGATGCAGTTCTCCCGCCCGATATTCCTATTCCGAGCATTGCGGAAGTGCAACGTGCGCTTTATGACGCTACCAAGTTAGTCAGCGGCAGGCCTGGTGAAGAAGTCAAACAGCGGTTACGTACTGGCACGGTGGTAACCACAGATGACAGGAACTGGGAGTTACGTTACTCAGCTTCTGCACTTCGTTTTAACTTAAGCCGGGCCGTAGCAATTGATATGGAAAGTGCAACCATTGCCGCGCAAGGATATCGTTTCCGCGTGCCATACGGGACACTACTGTGTGTTTCAGATAAACCGTTACATGGTGAGATTAAGCTTCCCGGCCAGGCTAACCGTTTTTATGAAGGCGCTATTTCCGAACACCTGCAAATTGGCATTCGGGCGATCGATTTGCTGCGCGCAGAAGGCGACCGACTGCATTCACGTAAATTACGAACCTTTAATGAGCCGCCGTTCCGATAATAAGTTATGAACCTTCTTATCAGAAATAGATGTGAAGGATTAAGTAAGACATCTGGCAAATAGCCTGCAATAAACGCGGGCTGTTTGCTTCCTTGGGCAGATGCGAGTTTTATTATCGTCTTAATGATTTCCACATATTAAAAGCAAGTATGCTTTCAAAACACAATTATAAAAAATCCCGCCAACAACATTATTTTTTATAAAATTAAATATAAAATTATGGATTTAGAATATTTTTATTTCTAATAGACGAGATTTTTCCTGTTATGATATAATATGCCGAATTAACACATGTTAACGATTTACCAGTAATGTAAATAAATTTTCGAGGAGATCATTCCAGTGGGACGTAAATGGGCCAATATTGTTGCTAAAAAAACGGCTAAAGACGGTGCAACGTCTAAAATTTATGCAAAATTCGGTGTAGAAATCTATGCTGCTGCCAAACAAGGTGAACCCGATCCAGAATTAAACACATCTTTAAAATTCGTTATTGAACGTGCAAAGCAGGCACAAGTTCCAAAGCACGTTATTGATAAAGCAATTGATAAAGCCAAAGGCGGCGGAGATGAAACGTTCGTACAGGGACGTTATGAAGGCTTTGGTCCTAATGGCTCAATGATTATTGCTGAGACATTGACTTCAAATGTTAACCGTACGATTGCTAACGTTCGCACAATTTTCAATAAAAAAGGCGGCAATATCGGAGCGGCAGGTTCTGTCAGCTATATGTTTGACAATACGGGTGTGATTGTATTTAAAGGAACAGACCCTGACCATATTTTTGAAATTTTGCTTGAAGCTGAAGTTGATGTTCGTGATGTAACTGAAGAAGAAGATAATATTGTTATTTATACTGAACCTACTGACCTTCATAAAGGAATCGCGGCGCTAAAAGCAGCTGGAATCACTGAGTTCTCAACAACAGAATTAGAAATGATTGCTCAATCTGAAGTTGAGCTTTCCCCAGAAGATTTAGAAATCTTTGAAGGGCTTGTTGATGCCCTTGAAGATGACGACGATGTACAAAAAGTTTATCATAACGTCGCAAATCTCTAATTATATGTTAAAGAAATCTGTCTTTATGGCAGATTTCTTTAATCTCATATAATCCTTATAAAAATATAATGTTTAACTCGTCATATTGCTTATAAAAAATCCCCGTTCCCAGAGAAATAATATTTATTAAAATGGCAGGTCTTCTTTTTCTGATTACCGAAGACAAAGTGGCAATTACGTATAGTTTCCCGATAAAGACGCGACAGCTACATCCCGCATAAGGCATTTTTCTCTTTATCTTTGTACGGTACTTCATGGAACAGAATTTTTGACCTTGTGAATCGTGATATCTGTTGGGGAGGGGCAATTTGCTCACTGAAGCGTGAGACTCGATTAAGCGCACGAAACACAGAAATCAAAAACCCGGCCACTTTTTTACAAAGTGACCGGGTAAAAATAATTTTTATTTTTTAACTGTCCTGAGACTCATAGAGATGTCTCAAAACTAAAATTTGGCTCCTCTGACTGGACTCGAACCAGTGACATACGGATTAACAGTCCGCCGTTCTACCGACTGAACTACAGAGGAATCGTGAGAACGAGGCGAATATTAGCGATGCCCACCCACAATGTCAAAGCCTGTTTTTTAAATTTGAAATCGTTTGCTGAAATAATCTGCATTTTGTCGTTTATTCCGACACAACTGGCTTTTTTTCACACTTTTGCGGCTCGGATCGAGGGTATTTCCATAGCCAACGTCCAGTAACCATTCGCCAGTAAAACAGCACGGCCCGCACAGCCCAGTCGGCAAACATTCCCATCCAGACACCAACCACACCCCAGCCAAGCATGATTCCCAGCACATAACCGACTACAACCCGGCAACCCCACATGCTCAACATAGAAACCCACATGGCGTAACGGGCATCACGAGCCCCCTTAAATCCAGCGGGTAGCACCCATGAGGCGGACCAAATAGGCATAAATAAAGCATTTAGCCAAATCAGAATCACAACGACGTGTTTAACCTGTGGATCCTGGGTGTAAAACGATGCCATAACCCCGGCAAAGGGAGCCGTTAGCCAGGCGATGGCCGTTAATCCAAGAGTGGACAGCCAGAACACATGCCGCAACTGAATCTCTGCTTGCGCTATCTGCCCTACCCCCAACCTTCGGCCTGTAATGATCGTAGAAGCAGAGCCGAGCGCACTTCCGGGTAAGTTGATAAGAGCCGCAATTGAAAACGCGATAAAATTTCCGGCAATAACGCTGGTCCCCATCCCGGCAACGAACATTTGGGTTAATAACCGACCACTGGTAAATAGCACTGATTCGACACTCGCTGGAATACCAATCCCCATGACTTCCCAGATAATGCTAAAATTCAGCGGTTTAAAATAGCTCTTTAATGAAATCCTTAGCGCAGGATTAAAACCAATCGCCAGCACCCACAAAATTGCAACTGCGCCAATATAACGAGAAATGGTTAAACCCAACCCAGCCCCGACAAATCCCAGTCCCGGCCAGGAGAAAAGGCCGTAAATCAATATGCCGCTAATAATAATATTAAGAATATTCAGGCTACCGTTAATCAGTAGCGGTATTTTCGTATTCCCTGCACCACGAAGTGCCCCGCTACCAATAAGAGTGATGGCAGCTGCTGGATAACTGAGTACGGTCAGCTCCAGATAAGTCAACGCCAGTGCTTTAACGTCTGTCGTGGCATCACCCGCGACGAAATCAATAATTTGTTCGCCAAAATGATGAATTAGCGTTGCCAACAGTACGGCAAACAACGTCATGATCACCAATGACTGCCGCGTCGCCACCCTCGCTCGTCGTCGATCTCGCTTACCGAGACTAAATGCTACAACGACAGTAGTACCAAGATCGATAGCTGCAAAAAAAGCCATAATGACCATATTGAAGCTGTCCGCCAACCCCACGCCGGCCATCGCATCTTTTCCCAGCCAGCTGACCAGAAAAGTGCTCAGGACCCCCATCAACAGGACACAGGCGTTCTCCATGAAGATAGGAACAGCAAGCGGGGTTATCTCGCGCCAGAACAACACTTTGTAGCTCTTGCGTTTAGAGTGCCAGCGAGTGCCGTGAACAACCTGGCGTAAAGCAGAGGAGATATTCAAAGCCGACCTTAATTGCAGAAAGTGAAACCACATTTCAAATGATGAGGGAGAATCAGCAAAGCTGCAAAGATTTTCGCCAACAAATTGTCTGCAAATGCAACAAACTGTTGATAGAAACGGCAAACAGTTGGGAAATTTAAAAATCGGGTTTGACAAAATATTTTTCGCCGTTAAGATGTGCCTCAACAGCGATTCCTCTGTAGTTCAGTCGGTAGAACGGCGGACTGTTAATCCGTATGTCACTGGTTCGAGTCCAGTCAGAGGAGCCAAATTTCTGAAAAGCCCGCTTTTATAGCGGGCTTTTTGCTATATCTGATAATCAATTTCCTCTTCACTGTTTTCCATCACCTGGCGCTTGATATCCTCAACTGACAGTCCTGCATTACAAAGTTCCAGAAAGCGCCAGACATAGTTACGCTGAAGTTGCCCTCGCTTCAGTCCCAACCAGACAGTATTAGCATCGAAAAGATGCCGCGTATCCAGGCGGATTAAATTCTTTTCCTCTTGTTCGCCGCTGGATTGTTCGGCAACTAATCCGATCCCAAGCCCAAGAGCAACATAGGTTTTAATGACATCAGAATCCTGTGCACTTAATACAATATCTGCCGGCAAACCTTTGCGGGCAAATGCGTCATCAATGCGTGAGCGCCCCGTAATTCCCTGTCGGTAAGTAATTAACGGCCACTTCGCTATTGATTCCAGCGTCAATGGTGTAATTTGCGTTAAGGGATGATCGAGTGGAACAAGCAAACTATGGTGCCAGCGAAACCACGGGAAGGCGACGAGCTGCGGGTCATTACTCAAACGCTCGCTGGCGATACCAATATCAGCTTCGCCATTTTGCAACAACGTCGCAATTTCCTGTGGCGTACCCTGGATTAGCTCGAGCCGAACCTCCGGGAAAAGTTCGCGAAAAGCTTTAATGACCTCTGGCAAGCTATAACGTGCCTGAGTATGCGTCGTTGCAATAGTGAGAACACCAGACGTATCGTTGGTAAACAGGTCTGCAAGCCGACGAACATTACTGGCTTCATTCAGAATACGTTCTGCAATGACCAGTAATGCTTTGCCCGGTTCAGTCATGCCCAGCAGTCGCTTACCTCGTCGAACAAATATTTCGATGCCAAGTTCATCCTCCAGTTCCCGAATATGACGGCTAACGCCTGACTGTGAGGTAAAAAGCATATTCGCAACCTCTGTCAGGTTGTAATCCTGACGTGCAGCCTCGCGGATTATCTTTAGTTGTTGGAAATTCACGGTAAACTCCGGGCAGTTCAGATATCCCGTTATTGTTAAAGTCTAATGCCCGGCATAACAAATAATAAAAACCCGCATCTTATTCCATCCCGATATAACGCTTAGCTCACCAATTGCCACTGCCTTTTTTCCATCACTGGAGAACTCATCACTGACATTAACAACTCTTTCACTGCTTGCGCCTGTGGTGATAAGTTCGCTCTGGCGGGTAAATTTAATGACAAAGAGAGACTCATTGAAGGTGTGGTAATGCGTGACATCCATCCGTTTACTGCGCCACATAACGAACGCGCGGCCGATTCGGGTAATACTGCAACGCCCATGCCGCTGGCAATCGCTGCGGTAAGCGTGGCAATAGACTCAATTTCACCAATGACTTTTGCCGTGAGTCGCCGTAGGGAAAAAGCCTCATCAACACGAAGTCTAATAGCACTGTAATCACTGGGGAGAAAGAGGTTCATTTGCGCAATAGCATTAACATCAACGCTTTGCCCCGGGCAATCTTGAGTTCCTACCAGGAAAAGATCTTCTTTCAGCAAAGCCTGACTGGATACCCCAGCCACAGGGGAATGCTCATAAATAACCGCCATATCGAGTTGGTGATTTATCAGTTTTTCGTTAAGCACTGCACCACTATTTTCATGAAGATAGATAACGACCTCCGGGAATTCAGCGCGAACCGCCTGTAATAAGGGCATGGTGATGGATGACGCAGCGGTTCCTGGCGCAAAGCCAATCGAGACTTGCCCCGATAATGACTGACCAACGTTATGCACCGCCAGTTGGGCCTGCTCACACTGACGTAAAATGGCCCGTGCATGGGTATAGAGAATTTTTCCGGCGTCTGTTGGCGTAACGCCCCGTTTTGTGCGAATCAAAAGCTGTTGATTTAACTCACCTTCCAGTGTGGCAACCTGCTGGCTGAGCGCTGGTTGTGCGATATGCAATACTTCAGCAGCCTGGGTCAGGCTACCAATATCTACAATTTTTACGAAGTATTTCAGGCGTCTGAAGTTCATGTTGCCTCCGGTTTTTAAGAATCGGCCCAAGTGCCGCCATTACTTACAACCAGAATGCAAGATGCTTGCCAGTTCTATTTTGGCGTTGATGCGCAAGCTAACCAACTGTCAAATAAGAGATTATGATAGATTCGTCATTGGCCCTTTTTATCAGCAGTCGCATTCACCTGCCCTATAAAAGGAGGGTATGCACCACGATGGTTCATTACCCAATAAGATTGAAAGCTCACCACTTTGTTGAAATTGGCAGCAAACAAACAAAAAAATGCATTTCACCCTTTGACATCACCATGCACTGCCATTAATATGCGCCCCGTTCACACGATTCCTCTGTAGTTCAGTCGGTAGAACGGCGGACTGTTAATCCGTATGTCACTGGTTCGAGTCCAGTCAGAGGAGCCAAATTCAAAAAAGCCTGCTTTCGAGCAGGCTTTTTGCTTTCTAATTACCAACTTATTGGTCATTCCAGATCAGCATGTCGGGTAAACATTGTGGCACTGCTTTCACCCAGTTCCGACATCAACGCCAGAACAATTGCATCATAAGTAATAAAGCAGAGTTGCTCAAAAGCTGAGCCCATTGGTTGCGCGAAAGTGCCTGCAACACGATTGTTATCGTCTTTCACACTTCCTGGTAGTACCAACACAGATTGAGCTAATTTACCGATCGTCGAATCAGCTTTCATAGTGACCAGAGCGACGTTTACTCCGCTATCAACTGCTTTTTGTGCCAGACTTTTCAAACTGGTAGTTTCACCACTGCCTGACCCAATAATTAATAGATCTCCAGGTTGGGTATGCGGTGATGATATTTCTCCCACAACGCTTACTGAAAAACCTAAGTGCAGCAAGCGATTAGCAAAAGCGCGAATAGCAATGCCACTACGCCCAGCTCCCTGCAAAAAAATATGCCGGGCATTTCTGATTTGCGAAATAAACTGTGCAGCCTGAGAATCGTCAATCTTCAGCGCATTATTCTCTAATTCATGCAGAATATTAATAGTATTTTCTTGAACACTCATTTTTTCTCTCCCTTTTTAAGCAATAGTCCGGCCACCATCCATTAAAATGGTTTGTCCCTGAATATAAGAGTTATCTTTATCCGCCAAAAATATTGCCAGGTTAGCCACATCATCGATAGTCCCCAGACGACGGACGGGTATTTTTTCCAGGACAGCGTCTAAATCGGCTTGTGTTGGATAATTGACCCGCATCATCTCTCCGGTGTCTATTAAGCGAGGAGCGATCGCATTAACATTGACGCCTTTTGGTCCTAACTCCTTTGCCAGACCGCGAATCAACCCTTCACCTCCCGCTTTGCTGGCAGGATAACTCACACCGCCCCCAGTCCCCGAAAGCGCTGATCCCGATGAGATATAAACAATAGATCCCTTATTTGTCAGGAAATCATCATAAAACGCCTTAACGGTATTAAATAATCCTGATAAGTTAATTGCGATAGTCTTATTCCATTCCTCAAAAGAAATATTGTTAACTTTATTGGCAAATGCCACACCGGCATTTAATATCAACACATCAATACGACCAAAGGTAGCAATTACCTTTTCCCGTACATCGACTAATGCCTGTGGATCGGAGACATCTGTTTTAACAAACAGCGATTTAACATCGCCAAAAGTTAACTCTGCTGCAGTGGCCTTGCCGTTCTCTTCGTTATAGTCAACAATAACAGTATGTGCACCACGATCAGCAAATTGTTTAGCTATCCCTTTGCCAATACCGTGAGCACCTCCGGTAACTAAAACCACTTTACCTGCAAAATTACTCATTACTTTTCTCCATTAAAGACTTTTTAGTTGAGGTTTTCCTCCCGATATGAAATCGAAAACCTCACTTAGCTGGATGTAAAATTTTTAGATTGTGATCACTGAACAGCGATTTTTAATGCCTGGTAACTTTCATGAGGCTGTTTGTTAAATAATGCACCGCCAACAACAATAAGGTCAGCCCCCGCTTCTTTAACTTGTTTCACATTATCAAGATTAACGCCACCATCCACTTCAATTTGAATATCTCTGCCAGATATCATTTTTTTGGTATTACGGATTTTCTCCAGACTTTTATGAATAAATGTCTGGCCTGGTTGCCCGGGGTTAATTGTCATTAACAATATATAATCAATATCATCTAATAAATACTCGATGACAGATCCAGGTGTCCCAGGATTAAGCACAACACCTGCTTTGCGCCCCGCTTTTTTGATTTTTTGAATAATATAATGTACATGTGGCGTAGATTCATAATGTACAGAAATCATCTCCGCCCCGGTATTGATTACATCATCAATATGTCGCTCAGGATTTGCCAGCATCATATGCACATCAAAGATCATCGAACTGGCTTTTTTCATTGCTGCAATTTGATTTGGGCCAAAGGCAATATTACTGACGTAAGTGCCATCCATTAAATCAACGTGCAATATTTCAGTTTGTTCCTCTTCCAGAAAATGAATTTCATCTTTCAGGCGTAAAATATCCGCGCCAAATATAGAAGGTAATATTTTTGCCATTTAAAAACTCCAGATTATTAAATCAATGTAATACGGTGCTCAACCAATAGGTTAAAATTTCCCACGGGCCGGTTAATACAAAATCTGTACCTTGTCCTTGCAAGCCTACACCGGCTCCAGCTAAAAATTGCGTTGCCCCTGGTGCGACATAACCGCCTAAATACATCACTACAACGCAGAATAACAAGGTCGAGATAATCGAACGAACCACGTTACCATTGCTGACCATTACGGTCATGGTGGTCATATAAATAATTGACATCAATACGCCAATTGGGAAGATCTTAATATCAGGTAATACCAGAGCACATAGCATGGTTAAAGGAATGGTAATGACTGTCACGGTGACCGTCGCCGGATCCCCCAATGCCAGTGCACAATCCATACCGATGTTTAATTCAGCATCTTTACCCATCTGTTTTTGCATGATTTCTTTGGCACTTTTCCCAATCGGGTTAAGACCTTCCATCAGCACACCGACCACTTTAGGTAACAATACCATTACGCCAGCAACCCCCATCGCCATGGGAACAATTGTGGTAATGGCCTGTTTCGTTAAAACTCCGAGTAATGCGCCAACGATAATACCGATAATTGCAGGTTCACCAAAGACACCCAGGCGTTTTTGCACGCTGTTTAAGTCAACATCTAACTTATTTAACCCGGGGATGTAATCAATGATTTTATTTACTACCCAGGCGAACGGCAGAGTCCAGCCGATATGAATCATCGTGGTACAGGTCGTTCCCTCGAGTCCATAATATTTTTGCCATCTGGGCGCAATCAAATCGCCAATAAACAGAGCCGCAATACTCAAAGCCACCGCGACAGAGAAACCGATGATAAAACTGTCGAACACAAAATATGCCAGAGCACCCGGAACTAAAAAATGCATATAGTTCCAGATATCAACATTCAACGTTTTGGTTAATTTCAGGCGCACCAGAATCAGGTTAAGTACGATGCCAACTGGTATCACTAATGCGGCAAAAGGTGCTACCCATGCAGCAGCACCGACTGCTGGCCAACCAATATCTGCAACCGTAAAACCACTACCTACTTTTGAGTAATATTCAATAGCTGGCTGTAATGAACTGTTTAATAAACCAACAACCAACCCTAAACCAATAAAACCAATACCGACTGTGATGCCCGACTTGATCGCGGCACCTGGTTTCATTCTGAACACCAGACCTAAAATAAATATCACCAGCGGCAGTATTGCAGTCGCCCCCATTCCGGTGATTGTTTCCATTAAATTTTTCAACATTTCCATTTTTATTATTCCTGTCAGGTTTAGCTATTTGCTAATTCAGTTAATAACTCTCCTAATTTCTTGCGTAATGCTCCTTCATTAATACCCGTTACAAAACCTGCAACGCTCATATGTGGTTTTCCAATATCACCTTTATAGTTATTAGTTGTGAGTACAATATCTGCATGAGCCATCTCAGAAGAAAGTTCAGCCATACTGCATTTGTTGATTTTAAATGCCGTAATACCATATTCAGCACATACTGACTTCACTTCATCAGCAGCAAGCGTAGATGTAGCGACACCGCTACCACAAGCAACAAGAATATTAATCATAATAAACTCCAGTTTTTACTATTGGATTATTTTGGACACAAAAAGTGCTTTTGCATCATCGACGGGAAGTGTCAGTAAGTTTTGGTAAAATTCTTCATTTTGGAGATGGTTAAATAATGACTTTAACAATCGAAGCTGGTCAGCAGGATCCGTAACAATAAGATTAACGACGAGTCTGACCCACAATATTCCATCTTCATCAGCCCTGTTCACAGGTATTGCTTCTGGCAGACGGATGATATAAATAGCCGGTTGACTCGCATGTTCACTATCACAGTGTGGTATAGCGATAGAATAACCTTCCAGTTCTATTCCTGTCGGATATTCCGCTTCGCGTTTACGCATAGCCTTGAGCCAGCTCTCTTTCACCGTATTCGTTTCACGATGCGTGTTATAAATATGTTCAAGCACGGCATCGTAATTCTGTAGTCCCGCACCATCGGCAACACTGATCGATATCATATCCTTTTCCCCTCACCCCACAATGCTCATATGAGCATTAACAAATATTCATATGAGCAGTTATAACACAACGATCCTGTGGATAAATAACGAGATCTGAGAAATTAAATCCAGATCACAAAAAAGCACATAATGGCGATAATCTTTATGCTCATATGAGCATTGTGTAATTAAAAAATGATTTCTTCGCGAAAAAGGAAGTAAAACTGACAATAAGTAGAGGACGAATTGAATAGAGATCGATAAGTAAGCATCACCAGGGATGCTCACTTGATAATTGGGAAATGATTACATTTGGCTAAGCTGATTCGAAGGGACAAGGCGTGTCGTAGTAAGTTCTAGCAGGTTATTACTGACGTGTATTTTGCGACTTCGGCAATCCCCTCTTTGTCGGCATGATCGTTGGTAATAAGGGCGGTGATCTCCGACCAGTCGCAGATCTTAAACAAACTGCTGCGCTCAAACTTGGTGTAATCTCCGAGGATATATTTTTTGTCTGAGTGCGAAATTATCGTGCGATCCAAAAACGCATCAGAAGAAGAAGGCGTTGATGGACCAGTCATGTTACTAAAGCCGTCGGTTCCAATGAAACAGAGATCAACATGTATATCGTTGATCATAGATACCGCCCACCCCCCAAACACTGAGGAACTCTTTCTTCGCAGTTCGCCGCCAAAGAGAAAAACCTGGTTGTCAGATTCAATCAACACACTGGCAACGGGGAGCGAATCAGTGAAGATTTTAAACCCAGACTTCATACATAACAGGTTAGCCAGCTCAAAAGTGGTACTGCCCGTACCGATAATCATCGAACTATTAGGCGGAATAAAATCAAGCGCTTTACGAGCAATCGCCTTCTTATAAGAGTTATTCTCTTTTTCCCTGACCTGAAAGGGATGCTCTATGGCCCTTTGCTTTAAAGTCGCCCCACCATGGCTTTTGATCAGCAGCCCTTTTTGTTCAAGATGGGTCAAATCTTTCCTGATGGTTTCATACGTTACTTCATACTTTCTTGCGAGATCACTGACATAGACCGTACCTGCCGACATTAAGTCTTCAAGTATTAACTTTCGCCTTTCATCAACCAGATACATCCTTCCTCCTGAAATCTATTGCCCATCTGAGAAAACGCCAAGCATAGCACAGATGATGCAAACAAAAACAAACACTAACCGTGGAAAGTACAAATAAGCCCAATAAAGACAATAGTTCAAAAGCCATATATCCGATTGATAATAAATGAATTTTTATTATTCATTACAACGCCACTGTACAATCCCAATTTGTCTCAATTGGCTTAATTTATTTTTTATTTGTTTTTATTGGTTTTTAATATCATAAAAATCAATCAGTTATAAATTTTGTGATTTTGATCTCAATTGACAACCAATATTTACCAACAGCATACTTGGCTTTAGTTACTTAACGACAGGCAAAATGAAATGAAAACGAAGATTGCTATCGCAAGCGATGATGTAGGTTTTGCACGTAAAGAGGAGATAAAAAAATACCTCATAGAAGAGAAAAACATGGAGATCGTGTACGATCCCGTCACATGTAAGGAACAAGGTGTCAATAACTTCGCGCGTCTGGCCGACGAAATGGCAGGCATTATTCAACGCGATGAGTGCCGTCTGGGAATTTACATTTGTGGGACTGGCATTGGCTTTACTTGTCAGATCAACAAACACTGGGGCATAAGAGCCGTTGCGGTTACTAACCCCTACTCCGCAAAGCGGGCGCGACTCAGCAATAACGCACAAGTTATTGGACTGGGTTGCCGGGTCAACGATCTCGAATACAGCAAAATGATTGTCGATGCATGGTTGGATAACCCATTCGACTTCACCACCGCCAGAGAAAATTCTAAAAAGAACTTACTGGAAGCTGAACGTAACGATAATGCATTGCTGGTTAAGCCCGCTGATGTACGCTGGAATATGGGTTTCCGACCAGATGATGAAAAATCTGAGGGTTAATGTATGGAACTGATCACGCAATTTATAAACGATCTGGGAAATTTTATATTTATCCCGGTCATCTTCCTGGTACTGATGAAGATACTTGGCCGTCCTCTTTCTGAATGTATCTCGTCTGCCATCAAAGTAGGCATTGGTTTCATTGCGCTAACCATGACCATCAAACTGATGCTGGAAAAAATGCAACCGGCAGTCACCGGATTAGCAGAAGCAACAGGTTCCTCGCTCAGTGCCATCGATGTTGGTGGCGCAGCGACTGCGGTTATGGGATTTGGCTCCAGCATGGGCGCTATCATTATTCCCCTCTGTGTTGCGGTAAATATTGCAATGCTGGTCGCCCGCCTGACTGACTGTGTTAACGTTGATGTTTTCAACCTTCATCAAAATGCGTCAATGGGGGCAATTGTTGGCGTCTATTCTGGTAGCTTCCTGTATGGCGCATTGACCGCCGCGCTATTCCATGTCTGGGCGCTGATCGCTGCCGATCTCGGTGCTAAAAATAACGAAAAATTCTTTAACCTGCCAAAAGGTGTTGCGATCTCTCACCCGGTTGCCAATACCTACTTACTTTTCGCTTATCCATTCAACTGGATTTATGATCGCATCCCAGGCTTCCGTAATCTGAATGTGACCGCCGAAACTATTCAAAAACGGTTTGGCATTCTGGGCGATCCAACTATGGTTGGTTTTATTATTGGTATTTTGTTGGGCTTTTGTGGTTATGGCTGGAAATCCCCCTACCACACCATAATTGCCAGCCTACAGTTAGGGATGTATCTGGCTGCAGTCATGCTTTTGTTGCCACGTATGACCTCTATCATGATGGAAGGGCTTGTTCCGCTTTCCAACGTGGCACGCAAAAAACTGGTCAAACGTTTCCCGGATCGTCAAATCACTGTTGGAATGGACACTGCCCTGATTGTGGGTCATCCGTCAGTTATCGCCCCGGCATTATTACTGATCCCGGTGATTGTGATCCTCGCAGTGATCTTGCCCGGCAACCGCGTTATGCCACTGGGTGACCTCTCTCAGTTTGTGTTTTTCATTGCCTGCATGGTGCCTGTTTTCAATGGCAACATTATTCGCACCTGGGTGACCTCGATCATTTTGTTCGGTGGTGGTCTGTATATTGCATCGTGGATGGCACCGGCTACCAACGAAGTCTTCCAGAAGTTTGGTACAAACCCGGATGCCAGCGTGATGTACTCTTCGCTTAACCCGTCTGCGAATCCATTTACTGGTCTGTTTGCCGCCCTGAGCCATGTTGGAATCATTGGCTATGTGATGGCAGGTATCCTTTTGTTATCTATTGGATACTTAATTAAACAAAAATCACGTCGCCAGATTGAAACGGATTTAGAAAAAGCGCTTTAAATCTTTTACAGAGGAATAATCAAATGAAAAAAATCTTAGTAGTTTGCGGAAACGGAATTGCCTCATCTTCCATCATGGTCTCTGTACTGCAGGACTTCCTGAAAGAAGAGAAAATTGAAGCGCAAGTCGATAAATCTTCGTTAATGGCATGCACCAGCGATACCTTCAACAGCTATGACCTGGTGGTTTCATCGACCAAACTCGATAACCCGGCCATTACTACTCGTGTCATCGTTGGCGCTGGATTACTGACTGGTCTGGGCGAAGATGAGATTTTCGCTGCAGTTAAAGAAGAGATGTTGAAATAACAGGTGTGCAATGAAATTTGAAATTCTGGTGAATGATGTTGATAACAGCATCAGTGACTATCAAACGGCGATCACCTTTGCTGGTACGCAATTATTGGAAAAAGGCTACATCACTGCAGAATACATTGACGCCTGCCTGGAACGTGAAAAAAGCTATCCGACAGGGCTAATGATGGCAAACGGTCAGGGTATCGCCATTCCCCATGCCGATTACACGCTGGTAAATGTAAACAGTATCAGTATTGTTCGTTTCGCCAATGATGTCACTTTCGGGCAAATGGAAGATGCTGATTTAACAGTTGATTGTAGCATTATGTTTAACCTGGCATTTGCCACCAGTGATCAACATATGTCGATATTGCGTCGTTTATTCACACTGTTTCAGGATAACGCCTTTGTTGAGACTTGCCGCAATTTACCTGCAACGCGCGTAGCTAAATATGTAGAGGATACTCTCGCAGCATCCTGAAATTAAAAGGGCAGAATCAGCGGTACTGCCCTTTCTTCACTGATACGCCTATTAATCCAGAAGTTTAATAGCCGTATCAAAATCAGTAATTAAGACGTTTAAAAGTCCAGATTTCAGCGAAGCAAGAATGCCTTCATATTTCTCTTCCCCTCCGGCGACACCAATCACTTTTTTGGCTTTTTGTAGTTGATCCGTCGAAATGCCAAATCCCAGACGTTCAATAGGGCTATGAAGAATCTTCCCTTCCCTGCTGACCAACGAGATACACACATCCGCAGCGATATCTTGTTGAAACAAAGCTTCGCACCAGGTATCCGGAAATATTTTACACAAGCTTGAAGAACCTGATTTCCAGTCACCTATCCCGGTGATAACCACATCCAACTGCGAGTAATATTGCTGTGTATCTAATACCGCTGGATCACCTGCCAGTCTGGCAGCAAGCTCTTCGTCATCGACCCACATCGGCACGTACATTGGGTGCGCTTTTCCCTGCGAAATGGCAGCGATCTTATGAATAAGATCTATTGGCCCTTGACTAAACTCTATCCCCGGATGTACGCCAGATAACTGCACAACGTCTAAAGGAGGCAGCTTGCTCAACTTACTGACCGTACTTGATAATACACGTCCCCAGGCGATCCCCACTTTCATACCTTCATGAAGAGATTGCATAAGATATTCAGCGGTGACTTCACCCAATTTGTGATTGAGTTCTTCTTGCGTCGTCCATGATTCAGCAACTGAAAGAACAATTGCATCTTCCAGATGAAATTTTTTCCGTAGATTATTGGCGATTTCTTCATCCATCGCTTGCTGCTTAGGGAAGATAAACCTCACATAATCCTGTTCGATCGCCTCATCGATCAATCTGGCAACTTTAAAGCGGGAAACGCCAAGCTCCTCAGCAATCTCAATCTTGGTTTTCATATCCGCAAAATAGCGTCTGACCACGAGCGAGTATATGTAACGAGGATCGTAACCCTGCCAACGGCTGTTTTTATTCTGTTTCGTCATTCTCTTTTCCATTGATCATGTCATCCGCAAACATGTATAAATCAGAAGAGTATAACGTTTATGCTCATAAGAGATGCGCATATGAGAAGAAAATTATCATTTGTATGATTCGAAACAACCTGTTCTGGATGACGGAATGCTTACACAGACCGACAAACCAGACGTTTTGAATGTCAAAATCCGTTACGGTTGATATTCACAGGCATTCCCGATCGACGTTGCAACGCAGCATTTGCGCGATTTACATCAACTTCTTGCCCGTTGATAAACGCCCGCAAAGATGGGGTTACCGGCAATGGCACTTTTCGGTCAGACTCATATTCTGCACGATTGCGCGACAGCGGCTCATGAACTTCCAGCCACTTTGAACCATCCGGTTCCGTTGTGTATTTCACTGGCTGATCAATAATTTGTACACGAGTGCCTACAGGAACATTATCAAACAGATATTTGATATCGTCATTACGCAGACGAATACAGCCCTGACTTACCCGGAGCCCAATACCAAAATTGGCATTGGTACCGTGGATGGCATACAACTTGCCAATATAAATCGCGTACAGCCCCATGGGGTTATCGGGCCCCGCAGGAACAAATGCGGGCAAACTCTCCCCTCGTTTCGCATATTCGCGCCGGGTGTTCGGCGTTGGCGTCCAGGTTGGTGCTTCTTGTTTACGTTCAACGGTAGTCACCCAGTTACGCGGGGTTTCTCGCCCAGCCTGGCCGATACCAATAGGAAAGACTTCCACTGTATTACTGTCTGGCGGATAGTAATAAAGACGCATTTCAGCGACGTTAACCACAATCCCTTTACGAACAGTGGCGGGCAAAATCAGTTGCTGCGGAATGGTGAGTTGTGAGCCAGGCTTCGGCAAAAAAACATCAGCGCCCGGATTCGCTTCCAGCATATTACTTAACCCTTGCCCGTATTGTGCGGCAAAAGTCTCCAGCGGCTGAGTATTGTGATCAGGAACAGTTACAGTAAGCGACTGCCCCACTAAACGGCTACCCTCTGGAGGTAATGGATAAGTTACCGCCAGGCTATTTTGGCTGGCAAAAAGCAGAGCAAATGAGCAAAGAATATTTACACGACGCATCATGTCCCTTTCCTAAGTCGCGAATACTATCCGATAAGTATAGCTTTTATCAGACTTTTCGTTTTTAGCTGTTCAAATCAGAAGTCGTATTCCCCGGTAGAACAATATTACTGGCAGCAAGTTCGCCCATATTGTTGTATATCGCACAAGCAGCTTCGATGATGGGCATCGCCAGAGCTGCACCACTCCCCTCACCTAAACGCATATCCATATTGAGATAAGGCTCCAGCCCCAAATGCGACAGCGCTATACGCGCGCCTTTTTCTGCCGACAAGTGAGAAGAAATGAGATACGGTTTGATTGCAGGAGACATCTGGCAGGCTGCGAGCGCAGCAGCATAAGAAAGAAATCCATCCAGCAACACGGGTAAACCGCAGGAAGCAGCACCTAACATCACTCCAGCTATTCCGACCAAATCAAATCCACCCACTTTTGCCAGGACATCAACACCATCCTGAGGATTTGGTTGATTTAACGTAATCGCCCGGCGCACAACATCAATTTTATTAGCCAGTTTATCTGTCGGCAGGTTTGCGCCAATCCCAACCACTTCTTCAGGATCCCAGCCAGTGATTGTGCTGACTATTGCCGCTGCCGGTGTCGTGTTTGCCATCCCCAGTTCACCTACACCAAACAGCGTGACACCGTTTTTTGCCAGCTCCCGCGTATAACATATGACGTCCAAAAGCAACTTTTCAGCCTGACGGCGACTCATTGCCGGAGCTGAAGCAATATTGCCACTACCTCGTGCGACACGCATGTTGATAAGCCCGGGGATAGGCTCAGCAGTATCAATACCAACATCAATTACGTGGACGTTAGCGCCCGCTTGTGCTGCCAGCACACACACGCCGGTTGTTCCGCGGGTCATATTTTCAGCCTGTATGGCTGTCACTTCTTTTGGAGAAATAGCGACCCCTTCCTCCCAGACGCCGTGATCGGCACACATAACCAGTATCGCTTTTTTGCCCACATGCGGTATGCCATTCAACCCCGGCATTCCTGCCAGTTGTATGGCAAGCGCCTCCAGCTTTCCCAGGCTACCAACAGGTTTGAGTAACCCGTCAATATGCCGTTGTGCACGCGACATAGCGGGAGGGTCGATGGCTGGGATCGTATTCAGTAAATCGGCAAGTATTTGCATGTTACGTCTCTTTATAGCAGTGCCAGCAGGAAGACCAGTTCACCAAGCTCTATGGCTGCTCCCAGCGTATCGCCCGTTTGCCCGCCCAGCGTACGTTTGAGAAGCTGACCGAGGATGAAAATCGCCACCATCGTCACCACCATAGCAGCCACACCATGCATACCCGGCAATAATACGGCAGCAAAAATAGCGGCTAAGCCGAGTGTGACGCAGGTTTGTCGCCCATCAATTTTGCCAATGAACACATTGCCAAGCCCTTCTTCCCGCGCATAACGATGACGATACATCAATAATGCGGCAGTCCCGCGGCTGACCGCACATGCTGCCGCCAGCGATGCAAGGATCGGTTCGCCACGCAGAGCCAACTCGCTTAACACCAGAATCTTTGCCAGTACCACAAAAATCAATGCCAGACCGCCGTGGGTGCCTAAACGGCTATCACGCATGATTTCCAACATGCGATCGCGGCTACGTGCAGAAAATACGCCATCACAGGTATCAGCGAGGCCGTCCAGGTGGAATCCCCCGGTCATCAGCGCCAGCACAAGTACGCTAAACAGTGCCGCCAGTGGTACGCCGCACCATGCCTGCAGCACCATGAAGACCAGCCCGCTAATCGCGCCAAGCAATAATCCAATCAAAGGAAAAGTAATAATACCGCGAGAATAATGCTCGAAATCCAGTCCCTGGGACCAGCGACGCGGTACAGGCAGACGCGTAATAAATGAGAGCATCGCCCAAAATAATTTACTCATTTGATTTTTACTCCAATACCCGAAACCACCAGCCATACTTCATTTGCCGCAGCGGCCAACTGCTGATTTACCCGCCCGGCAATATCACGAAAATGTCGTGCCAGACGACTCTCCGGCACAATCCCCATTCCCACTTCGTTAGTCACTAATACAACCTTTGCGGGGCAACGTTGGCAGGCAGCAATCAACGACTGAATCTCAGCATTAATCGCCTGTTCCATCGCCTGATAATCCCATTCATCAGGGTCTTTATCGCCGCCATAATCAAACAACAGATTAGTCACCATTGTGGTAACGCATTCCAGCAACACAGCCTCATTCGGGTTAATGTCTGCATGAATTAATTCATCAAGATGTTGCCAACGCTCCACTGTGCGCCAGTGCTCCGGGCGGCCTTGCCGATGATGTTCTATCCGTGCAGCCATCTCATCATCAAGGATTTGCGAGGTGGCGATATACAGAACCTGTGAAGAGTCCCCAATAAGCGCCTCTGCGTGGCGACTCTTCCCGCTCCGTGCGCCCCCCGTCACCAAAATCATCATACCGACTCCTGATTCAATTGTATGATGGTATTCATTGAACAGAACAATGGATCCCCCACCGTTGCTGACCGCAAAACATTTACGCGATTAATACTGCGCGTAATATAATTAAAAATCCAGCATTCTCAATCCATTACGAAAGAAGATGGCATTGCGGAATAGCCAGACTTCCTCGTGTTAACGTCCGACAAAATGCGTCATTGACAGCGGTTTCTCTGGCATGACAGATCTCATTCAGATAATGGATTAATGCTACAGCCCCACCAGCCGGACCATTCAGCAAACGGGCATTGTGTTCTGCAATCAAAATTACCGTCGTTCCCTCAGAATGAGCGAGCCATTCTGGTACGGATATCTCGCTTTCAGCTGCTATCAATAGCAGCACTGAATAATAGCTATACGCATCTGATAACGATTGCACAGGCCCACCGTCAAAAGGCTGGAAATCTTGCTGCCAGTCCTCACCAACAAAACAGGTTATTGGCAATATTTCCGCCAGATGTTTCGCCAGATCCACATCTCCAGATAAGAGGCAAAAAAGAGCTATCGATTCGGGTTTTATCGTTTTCATGCCCCTCGCCCTCCACTTAATTTCCTGTAATGGCGGTCTGGTTGATAAGCCATGAAACAAGATTGCCACACCTTAAGTGCAGCCCTGGTGCCTGTCGGCACTGCGATGAAAGAACTAAATGATGCCGCCATACCCTGATCCTTTCAGGGTGGTAGGGGTATAAAGACGCGCCTGTACTCTACCGGACGCTTCCGGGCAACCCACTTCCCACCGAAGTTGTTGGTATTGACTGACTGGCTGGTCTTCTGGCTTAGCGTCATCCTCTCCCGACCTTCCCAATCTCGCGATCAGTGGCATTTTCGGGTTTGTCAGCATTACAGCAGCGGGGGCTGCGAGGGATTTTCACCCTCTTCCCAGGCACAAATGTGCCACACCTGTCAGCGTATGTTATGAGCTGATTTCACTTTTCCCATAACAGGTAAATAACGTTAATTATTCATTGCAGAGTTTATTTAAACCGTCCTCTTTTTTTGGGGCATTTACTCTATACCGTTTCCATCGCCGCATTATCACTCACTTGCTGTCGATACACCTGCGGCGTAACCTGATAAGTCTGACGGAAAACTTTGCAAAAATAACTTGTTTGCGAAAAACCTAAATTACGCGCAATGCTGGCGATGCTCCAGTCACTATGGCACAGTAACTCACGAGCGCTGGCCATCCGTTGTTGGTTTACCCACGCATTAAACCCGATTCCATGGTATTTCTTAAATAACTTACTGAAATAATAAGGGCTTAGATAAACGTGCGAGGCGACATCTTCCAGACGCAAATCGTCTGATAAATGCGCATCAATATAACGTAAAGCTTTTTTCATTTTATTGTCGTGGGGACCAGGCGCACGAGTCTGGCGCAACGAATCTGACTGAGATTTGTTCTCTTTAATAACCACAAAATTGAGTTGTTTTTTTAGGCAATTTTCTACAATCAACTTCAACAAATCCGCAGAGGCCATAACTCTTGAGTAATCCATCTCAGGGACTTTGCGAAATTCATTAAGTAATTCGGGATCTGCCTGCCAGCAATCATCGACATTCAGAATATCGACCAAATCGACATCATCATTACGCAGACGAACTTGCCCGCACAATACAAAACCAACTAAATGCCCGGCGATTACCAGTGGAATAGAGAAATCGGTTAATCCGGCATGACAGCGATAAATACAAGGCTGATCGGATTTAGAGGCTTCCAGACCCCCACAACGATCGCTCATGCGACATCGAGTGCTCAGCTGAGGGTGTTGCCGCATCATCTGACAAAATGGAGTGAAGTTAAACAGCTCGGAAATTTCATCGCCGTGAATATTGACCACGACAACCGCAAGGCTGGTCGCCTGCGCAAAATCCTGCGCGATTTTATTAATGAGTTCTGAATTAAGTGTCGCCGCAGAAATCATGATAAAACCTCCCAGTTAATTTATTGTTATAGCAAAACAATTGTTTTACATTTAATCTTCACATCATCCTTGATGATTTACTGACGAGAAGCACAAAGGACAATAACAAAAGCCTCCGTGAAGCGGGAGACTTTTTAATAAGTTCGGAAAGCAGATCACAAACAGTAAAAAAATAAACGTTTATAACTGCCAAATTATTTCGTTATTCGCTGATTTCTTTAGGCGTTACACTATTGACAGGTAAATTCTTTGCAATGAGATAGCGATAAATCGCCGCACCAACACATGCCCCAATGATCGGTGCAATAATGGGTACAATGAAATAAGGAATATTGCGTCCACCAGTCATCGCAATTTCCCCCCAACCCGCAAACCAGGTGAAAATTTTAGGTCCAAAATCACGCGCTGGATTCATGGCAAAACCGGTTAATGGTCCGGTAGAAGCACCAATAACAGCAACCAGAATACCAATGAGTAAAGGCGCAAGCGGTCCTTTGGGTACGCCATTACCGTCATCGGTCAACGCCATAATCAACCCCATTAACATGGACGTTATGACCACTTCGACCAACGCTGCTTGCCATACATTAATCGCCGCTGCTGGATAAGTACTGAAGATACTGGCGAGTTGTAAACTTTCTGCGCTACCACGCACTATATTGTGAGCAGATTCAAAATCGGTAAACAAACTGCTGTAGAGAGAATATGCCAGAACCGCACCACCAAAGGCACCCGCTAATTGCGCCACACAAAATGGCAGCACTTTACGGGCTGGGAAAGAGGCAAACAGCCACAGAGCAATGGTAACTGCCGGGTTGAGATGAGCGCCGGAAATACCTGCCGTAAGGTAAACAGCAAGCGAAATCCCTAATCCCCAAATGATACAAATTTCCCACAGTCCCAGACTTGCCCCGGTAACCTTCAGGGCGCACAAACAACCAATGCCAAAAAAGAGGAACAGTCCGGTGCCCAAAAACTCGGCAACGCATTGCGCCTTGAGTGAATCATTCATAGTGACACCTTCTTTACGGAGTTTTTCTTTATCAGCCAACTATGCGCTGATTGTTGTGTATACCGAGCGCAACTATAAAAAATTGCTCTGCAGAAAATATTGCCAACATGCATGACAGACTCGTGTAAAAATCGTGCTAACATAACAAATTATTGTCATTGCCGAATCATGCAACACAGCGTTAATCAGTGTTGAAAGTAATAATTTCCACCAAACTTTTACAATAAAAAATTGCCATCATGACATAATAAAATTGAAACAAATATCACAGTTCCTTCCTTCGAACCAAACTCAACGAAATATTACTCGCGATTAAACTCACTAGCCAACGCAATTAATTCACATTGAAATATCTACAAAACAACCAATAAATTAACAACATATAGTTCATAAAAGCAATTTTATTATATTTGTTCTCTATTAATTTTTCTCATTAGCCGATTAAGTCAGCCATTCTTTTTCCTCGCTTTTTTTTATAGTCATATCGTCAAAAAAATCCAGGCGAGGTCTTTATGCAACAAGAAGCGTTAGGAATGGTAGAAACCAAAGGCTTAACTGCCGCCATAGAGGCCGCAGACGCCATGGTGAAGTCGGCAAATGTTTTGCTGGTCGGCTACGAAAAAATAGGTTCCGGGCTGGTGACCGTCATCGTTCGTGGTGATGTCGGGGCGGTAAAAGCGGCAACAGACGCGGGTGCCGCAGCTGCGCGTAACGTCGGCGAAGTAAAAGCCGTACACGTTATTCCCCGCCCACATACCGATGTCGAAAAAATCTTACCAAAGGGAATTAACCCATGAGCAGCAATGAACTGGTCGAACAGATCATGGCGCAGGTCATCGCTCGCGTAGCGACGCCAGAGCATGAGGTTCTCCCGAAAACCACTCATCAAATACGAGAGACGGCTATGGCAGAAAAAAGCTGCACGTTAACAGAATTTGTTGGCACCGCTATTGGCGACACTGTAGGTCTGGTCATTGCGAACGTTGATAGCGCCCTGTTGGACGCGATGAAACTTGAAAAACGCTATCGTTCCATTGGCATTCTGGGGGCGCGTATTGGCGCAGGGCCACACATTATGGCCGCTGATGAAGCGGTAAAAGCCACCAACACTGAAGTTATTAGCATTGAACTTCCTCGGGATACTAAAGGCGGTGCCGGACACGGCTCATTGATCCTCTTAGGTGGCAACGATGTTTCCGACGTGAAACGCGGTATTGAAGTTGCCCTGAAAGAACTCGATCGGACCTTTGGTGATGTCTATGCCAACGAAGCCGGGTATCTTGAACTGCAATACACCGCCCGCGCCAGCTATGCACTGGAAAAAGCGTTTGGCGCTCCACTGGGACGGGCTTGCGGCGTTATTGTCGGCGCTCCGGCTGCGGTGGGTGTTCTGATGGCCGACACCGCGCTGAAGTCCGCCAATGTGGATGTCGTGGCATACAGCTCCCCCGCTCAAGGCACCAGCTACAGCAACGAAGTCATTCTGATTATCTCGGGTGACTCCGGCGCAGTCCGCCAGGCGGTCATCTCCGCACGCGAAATCGGTAAAACCGTGCTTTCGACTCTCGGCGATACACCGAAAAACGATCGCCCTTCCTACATCTGAATTCTCTGAGGCAGATTTATGAGATCGAAAAGATTTGAAGCACTGGCAAAACGCCCGGTCAACCAGGACGGTTTCGTTAAAGAGTGGATTGAAGAAGGCTTCATTGCGATGGAAAGCCCGAACGATCCTAAACCGTCAATCAAAATTGTTAACGGCGTCGTTACCGAACTGGATGGAAAACCCGCCAGTCAGTTTGACCTGATCGACCACTTTATCGCCCGCTACGGTATCAATCTCGCGCGCGCAGAAGAAGTCATCGCGATGGATTCGGTAAAACTTGCCAATATGTTGTGCGATCCAAATGTCAAACGTAGCGATATCGTTCCCCTTACCACAGCAATGACGCCTGCAAAAATCGTCGAAGTGGTTTCGCAGATGAACGTGGTAGAGATGATGATGGCGATGCAGAAAATGCGCGCCCGTCGAACACCATCACAACAGGCTCACGTCACCAACATCAAAGATAACCCGGTACAAATTGCCGCCGACGCAGCTGAAGGCGCATGGCGCGGGTTTGATGAACAGGAAACCACCGTTGCCGTTGCTCGCTATGCACCGTTCAACGCCATCGCCCTGCTGGTCGGCTCACAGGTGGGACGTCCGGGCGTCTTGACCCAGTGTTCACTGGAAGAAGCCACCGAACTGAAACTCGGTATGTTAGGCCACACCTGTTACGCCGAAACAATTTCTGTCTATGGTACAGAACCTGTTTTCACCGATGGCGATGATACCCCGTGGTCAAAAGGATTTCTCGCGTCATCCTATGCTTCTCGCGGCTTAAAAATGCGCTTTACTTCCGGCTCCGGCTCTGAAGTACAGATGGGTTACGCGGAAGGCAAATCAATGCTTTATCTCGAGGCTCGATGTATTTACATCACCAAAGCCGCAGGCGTTCAGGGTCTGCAGAATGGTTCGGTAAGCTGCATCGGTGTTCCATCAGCTGTGCCATCAGGCATCCGTGCAGTATTAGCGGAAAACTTAATTTGCTCATCGCTGGATCTGGAATGCGCCTCCAGTAATGACCAGACCTTTACCCACTCGGATATGCGCCGTACCGCACGTTTCCTGATGCAATTTCTGCCAGGTACCGACTTTATCTCTTCCGGTTTTTCCGCTGTGCCGAACTACGACAACATGTTTGCTGGTTCAAACGAAGATGCTGAAGACTTCGATGATTACAACGTCATTCAGCGTGACCTGAAGGTTGATGGCGGGCTGCGACCAGTACGCGAAGAAGATGTTATCGCAATCCGCAATAAAGCCGCTCGCGCTTTACAGGCTGTCTTTGCCGGTATGGGACTACCGCCAATTACCGATGAAGAAGTCGAAGCGGCAACCTATGCCCACGGTTCGAAAGATATGCCTGAGCGCAATATTGTGGAAGACATCAAGTTCGCCCAGGAGATCATCAATAAAAACCGTAACAGCCTGGAAGTGGTGAAAGCCCTGGCGCAAGGCGGTTTTACCGATGTCGCCCAGGACATGCTCAACATGCAAAAAGCAAAACTGACCGGCGATTATCTCCATACCTCAGCCATCATCGTCGATGACGGACAAGTGCTCTCTGCGGTCAATGACGTCAATGATTACGCCGGACCAGCTACAGGTTACCGCCTGCAAGGGGAACGCTGGGAAGAGATCAAAAATATTCCCGGTGCACTTGATCCCAACGAAATTGACTAAGGGTGAGAAATGGAAATTAACGAAAAATTACTGCGTCAGATTATCGAAGACGTGCTGGCAGAAATGCAAACCAGCGACAAGTCCGTTTCATTTCGCGCACCTGTCTCTGCAACTGTCTCTTCAGTGCCAGATACCGAAAATTTTCTGACCGAAATTGGCGAAGCCCAACAAGGCACTCAGCAAGATGAAGTCATTATTGCTGTAGGCCCGGCGTTCGGCCTGGCGCAAACCGTCAATATCATCGGTATTCCGCATAAAAACATTTTGCGCGAAGTGATTGCCGGTATCGAAGAAGAAGGCATTAAAGCCCGTGTGATTCGCTGCTTTAAATCGTCCGATGTCGCATTCGTAGCAGTCGAAGGAGATCGTCTTAGTGGTTCAGGTATTGCTATCGGTATTCAGTCGAAAGGCACAACGGTTATCCACCAGCAGGGACTTCCTCCCTTGTCTAACCTGGAACTTTTCCCACAAGCGCCTTTGTTGACGCTGGATACTTATCGTCAGATTGGCAAAAACGCCGCGCGTTATGCGAAGCGCGAGTCTCCACAACCAGTTCCGACCCTCAACGATCAAATGGCGCGGCCTAAATACCAGGCCAAATCAGCCATTTTGCATATCAAAGAGACGAAGTACGTGGTCACTGGCAAAAAACCGCAAGAACTGCGCGTGACGTTTTAACAAAGGAAACCTTCATGAATACCGATGCAATTGAGTCGATGGTCAGGGACGTGTTGAACCGCATGAACAGTTTACAGGATGCAGCTCCTGTTTCTGCGGTCCCCAGCGCGTCAATACAGAGCGCCAAAGTGACGGATTACCCGCTGGCAAATAAACATCCGGAATGGGTTAAAACAGCAACCAATAAAACGCTCGACGATTTCACTCTGGAAAATGTGCTAAGCGATAACGTCACCGCCCAGGATATGCGCATTACCCCTGAAACATTGCGTATTCAGGCCGCGATTGCCAGAGATGCTGGTCGTGATCGCCTGGCGATGAATTTTGAACGCGCCGCTGAGCTTACCTCAGTACCGGATGATCGCATCCTCGAAATCTACAATGCGTTACGCCCTTATCGTTCGACTAAGCAAGAACTTATTGCCATTGCTGACGATCTTGAACGGCGTTATCAGGCCCAAATTTGTGCTGCATTTGTCCGTGAAGCTGCGGAACTTTATGTCGAGCGCAAAAAACTGAAAGGCGACGATTAAGGACGAATTATGCGATATATAGCAGGCATTGATATCGGCAACTCATCAACAGAGGTTGCGCTGGCAACGCTCAGTGCAACTGGAGAGTTGTCGCTCGTGAGTAGCGCCCTGGCGGAAACCACCGGAATTAAAGGTACGTTGCGTAACGTCCATGGTATTCAGGAGGCGCTCGCACAGGCAACGAAAAAAGTCGGCATCAATGTTAGCGATATTTCGCTTATTCGTATCAACGAAGCAACTCCGGTCATTGGTGATGTGGCGATGGAAACCATCACTGAAACTATCATCACCGAATCAACCATGATCGGTCACAACCCGAAAACTCCGGGCGGAGTGGGGCTGGGCGTAGGGCTCACCATCACTCCGCAAGAGTTAGGAAGGTATTCCCTTTCGCATTCAACACATTCCGTCAGGTGAAGTTATCGATAGCGCCTGGCTGGCTGCTCGTCAATCTCCCCTGTTGGTTGGCATTGCCTGCGATCAGGAAAAACTGATTGTGCATTACAAAAACTTACCGGCATCAGCGCCACTGTTTACGTTGATGTATCAACAAGATAACCATGCCAGGCGCAGCATCGGCACTAACGCTGCCCGCCTGGTAAAAGGGATTCCCTTCCGGGAACTCCACTCATAATCCACAGGAGAAACGCAGTATGAACAACGCACTAGGACTGGTTGAAACAAAAGGGTTAGTTGGCGCAATTGAAGCTGCAGATGCCATGGTTAAATCCGCCAACGTGCAGCTGGTTGGCTATGAAAAGATTGGTTCGGGTCTGATTACGGTGATGGTCCGTGGCGATGTTGGCGCAGTAAAAGCCGCCGTTGATGCAGGAAGCGCCGCCGCAAGCGCCGTTGGCGAAGTGAAATCCTGCCATGTCATCCCGCGCCCACACAGTGATGTTGAGGCTATTTTACCTAAATCAGCATAACCCCATTCGCTAAGGAGCACAGCGTGAAGCAATCACTGGGATTACTTGAAGTCAGTGGTCTGGCACTCGCCATCAGTTGCGCAGATGCTATGGCAAAAGCCGCGTCCATCACGCTGGTTGGCCTTGAGAAGACCAATGGCTCAGGCTGGACGCTCATCAAAATCACCGGTGACGTCGCCTCGGTTAATGCGGCGATCGCGACGGGAGCCAGTTTCGCCGGACAGCGAAATGGCCTCGTCGCACACAAAGTGATTGCCCGTCCGGGAGACGGCATTCTGCCCCACACAACTGAAGCATTGACTGTGACGGTTGAAACAAGCGAAACACCAGCAACAACCGTCATCTCAGAGATTATCAGTTGTAATTTGTGTCTTGACCCGGCATGTCAGCGGCAAAAAGGTGAGCCCCGCTCACTTTGCCTGCACGCCAATAAGCGAGGGGAGTAACAGTGGATAAACAAACCTTGCAGGAAACAGTGAGCCAGATTCTGGATGAGATGCGCGAGCGCCCTATCCCTCTGGGTGTTTCCAGTCGTCATATTCATCTTTCAACAGCGGATTATTTGCGTCTTTTTCCTGAACAACCGATTAGCGAGAAAAAGCTGTTAATGCAACCTGGCCAATTCGCTGCTGAACAGGTTGTTACGCTGGAGGGACCAAAAGGTAAATTGCACAACGTTCGCTTGTTGGGGCCGCTACGCAATGCAAGCCAGGTGGAAATTTCCCGTACGGACGCCAGAACGTTAGGGATCACCGCCCCGCTACGCATGTCAGGCGATCTCAGCGGCACTCCAGGGATTCGTTTGATAAGCCCATTTGCGGAACTGGAGATCACATCTGGCGTCATTGTCGCACAACGGCATATTCATATGTCTCCGCTGGATGCCCTGATTTATGGCGTTACGCATGGCGATAAAGTGGCGGTTGCCATTAAAGGTGATGAGCGACGACTGATATTCGAAAACGTCGCTGTTCGCGTCTCTCCGGATATGCGTCTTGAAATGCATATTGATACCGATGAAGCCAACGCCGCAGGGGCTGATAGCCCTGACGTTTTTGCCACACTGGTGTCAGTGCCATGAATAACATGCTGATGCAACGTATTGTTGACGAAGTGGTTTTTCGCCTTAAACAACGTGCGGGAAAAACACTCGTGCTGACTGTTTTTCAACTGCGAGACGCCAGCGTTCAAGAGATAGTTCATCAGTATGCATCATTACAAATCCGATATGTCGATCTGCCGCTGCTACGACAACTTGCGGGGAACGAAACGTCAGATCGAGCAGCAATTCAGATACACGAAGCGTTAGCCTGGGGATTGCACATTCAATTGTCGTTGCAGTGTCATTTCCTGAACGCCATTGAATTGAAGACTCTCGCCCGTCTACCGCTAAGCTGGTGCGACGAGCAAGGGCAACCGATCTACCTTCATCGTGATCGACTTTTAAGTTATGCCGATATTGCACAGTTAAGCTCGGGAATACTGGTGTTACAGCGAAAATGTTGTGTGACCGCACTGGCTCGTGAAGCGGCAATTACCCGAAATATTCAGTTAATCAGGCAGGAGTAACCTATGCATCTGGCTCGAGTCACTGGCGCGGTAGTATCCACGCAAAAATCACCTTCTCTGATCGGGAAAAAACTGCTGCTGGTTCGCCGGGTCAGTGCTGACGGCGAACTGCCTCTCACGCCATTAACCGGCGACGAAGTTGCCGTTGATTCAGTCGGCGCAGGCGTTGGTGAATTGGTACTCCTCAGCAGTGGTTCCAGCGCCAGACATGTTTTTTCCGGCCCTAACGAAGCCATCGACCTGGCAGTGGTCGGCATTGTCGATACGCTTTCGCGCTAAGGAGTTGAAAGATGGCAATTTATACCCGAACAGGTGATTCAGGAAGTACGTCTTTATTTACCGGACAGCGCGTCAGCAAAACTCATCTACGTGTCGAAACCTATGGCACGCTGGATGAACTGAACGCGACACTCAGTCTGTGTTATTGCGCCACCGCCATCGAAAGCCATCGCATCTTACTGGAAGCCATTCAACAACAGATATTTTGGTTTAGCGCTGAACTCGCCAGTGAAAGCGAACAGCCGTCAGCGCAGCTGCGTTACATCGGTACGGAAGAAATTGCCGCGCTGGAAAACGCGATCGATAGCGCAATGAACGCCGTCCCTCCAGTTCACAGCTTCATTCTGCCTGGTCGATGTGAAGCCGCAAGCCGCATGCATTTCGCCCGCACGGTGGCTCGACGGGCTGAAAGACGTCTGGTTGAACTGACAACGGAAACCATCGTCCGGAATGTTTTGCTGCACTATATCAACCGACTTTCCGATTGCCTGTATGCCCTCGCCCGCGTGGAGGACAATGTTGCTCATCAAAACCTGATGATTCAGGAAATCACAAAACGTTATCACGAAGCCAACCACACACCAGCATTGAAGGAACGCACAATGCCGCTCACTTTTCAGGATCTTCACCAGCTCATTCGTAGTGCGGCAATGCGCGCAGATGAACTGCATATTCCCGTTGTCATCAGCATTGTTGATGCCAACGGAACAGAAAGTGTTACCTGGCGGATGCCTGATGCCCTGTTGGTCAGCAGTGAACTGGCACCGAAAAAAGCCTGGACCGCCGTGGCGATGAAAACGGCAACCCACAAACTTGCTGATACCGTGCAACCCGGCGCGCCGCTTTACGGGCTCGAAAGCCATATGCAAGGCAAAGTCGTCACTTTTGGTGGCGGCTTCCCCCTCTGGCGTGACGGAAAATTGCTTGGCGGGCTTGGCATCAGCGGCGGTAGCGTTGAACAAGACATGGATATTGCCCAAAGCGCAATGGCGGCAATTAACGTGGGAGTAAACCAATGAATAACTCTGAATTAGAAACACTGATCCGCAATATTCTGCGTGAACAACTTGTCCCCGCTACGCCACGAATGCAAAGAAACGCTATTTTTCAGACTGTTGATGAAGCGGTCTGCGCAGCACACCAGGCCTTTTTACGCTTTCAACAGTGCCCGCTTAAAACCCGTAGCGCCATTATCAGCGCCATTCGCGAAGAATTAATGCCCCGCCTTACAGAACTGGCAGAAGAAAGCGCCAGTGAAACAGGGATGGGAAATAAAGAGGATAAGTACCTAAAGAACAAAGCAGCACTCAATAATACGCCAGGAATTGAAGATTTAACCACCACTGCACTAACCGGTGATGGTGGCATGGTTTTGTTTGAATACTCCCCGTTTGGGGTTATTGGCTCGGTCACGCCAAGCACCAACCCCACGGAAACCATCATTAACAACAGCATCAGCATGCTGGCAGCAGGTAATAGCGTCTACTTCAGTCCACACCCGGGAGCCAAATACGTTTCGTTAAAACTGATTACCACAATCGAAGACATCGCGTTTCGCTGTAGTGGCATTCACAACCTGATCGTTACCGTATCTGAACCAACCTTTGCCGCCACCGAACAGATGATGGCGCACCCTAAAATCAGCGTTCTGGCGATTACCGGCGGCCCGGGGATCGTCGCCATGGGAATGAAAAGTGGCAAGAAAGTGATTGGTGCCGGAGCGGGTAACCCACCCTGCATTGTCGATGAAACAGCGGATATTGTGAAAGCCGCCGAGGACATCATCAACGGCGCTTCATTTGATTACAACCTGCCGTGTATCGCTGAAAAAAGCCTGATTGTCGTGGCATCAGTGGCAGATTATTTAATTCAGCAGATGCAAAGCTTTGGCGCACTTCTTCTTAACCATGAACAAACGGAGAAATTGCGTGCAATTTGCCTGCCAGACGGTAGCGCCAACAAAAAACTGGTTGGGAAAAGCCCATCAGCCTTGCTGGAAGCAGCGAGCCTCCCTTTGCCCGCAAAAGCGCCGCGCCTACTGATTGCTGTTGTTGACGCCGATGATAGTTGGGTTACGTGTGAACAACTGATGCCAATGCTGCCCATTGTGAAGGTCAACGATTTTGACAGCGCTCTCGCCCTGGCGTTGAAAGTGGAAGACGGCTTGCACCACACGGCAATTATGCACTCGCAGAACGTCTCACGGCTCAACCTTGCCGCGCGCGTTATGCAAACCTCAATCTTTGTCAAAAACGGCCCCTCCTGGGCGGGTATTGGCGTCGGCGGCGAAGGCTTTACGACCTTTACCATTGCAACACCGACCGGAGAGGGTACAACGTCAGCACGGACTTTTGCCCGCTCACGACGCTGCGTGTTAACCAGCGGCTTTTCCATTCGCTAGAGAAACGGAAATGAAAACTTTTTCACTGCAGACGCGTTTATACAGCGGAACGGGAAGTCTCAACATACTGAGCCGTTTCACGAATAGGCACATCTGGATTATTTGCGACGTCTTTCTGGCACACTCACCACTCATTGACACGTTGCATCAGGCGCTGCCCGACAGTAATCGTCTCAGTATTTTTAGCGAAATAACGCCCGACCCAACTATCCAGACCGTGGTGAAAGGCATTGCGCAAATGCAGACTTTACGCCCGGATGTGGTTATCGGTTTTGGCGGCGGTTCTGCCCTGGACGCCGCAAAAGCGATTGTCTGGTTCGGTCGCCAGTGTGGCATTGAAATTGAAACCTGCGTAGCCATTCCTACCACCAGCGGTACCGGTTCCGAAGTGACCAGTGCTTGTGTCATCAGCGATCCTGAGAAAGGGATTAAATATCCCCTTTTCGATAATGCACTTTATCCGGATATCGCGATCCTTGATCCATCTTTGGTCGTCAGCGTGCCACCAGCGATAACGGCCAATACCGGGATGGATGTTTTAACCCATGCGCTTGAAGCTTATGTTTCTCCCCGCGCCAGCGACTTCACGGATGCACTGGTCGAAAAAGCCGTGCAAATTGTTTTTCAATACCTGCCCACTGCAGTGAAGAAAGGCGATTGTCTTGCCACCCGTGGCAAAATGCATAATGCATCGACGCTTGCAGGAATAGCCTTTAGCCAGGCCGGACTCGGTTTAAACCATGCACTTGCTCATCAACTCGGCGGACAGTTTCATCTGCCGCACGGCCTGGCGAATGCGCTCCTGCTCACGGCGGTAATCCGCTTTAATGCTGGCGATCCGCGCGCAGCCAAACGCTACGCCCGGCTGGCGAAAACGTGCCATTTATGCCCGGACAACGCCAATGACACCGCCAGCCTGAATGCACTTATTCAACATATTGAACAGCTTAAAACAACCTGTACGCTGCCAACACTTGCCAATGCGCTGAAAGAAAAAAAAGCAGAATGGTCAATACGCATACCAGATATGGTTCAGGCAGCGCTGGCGGATGCAACGTTGCGTACCAACCCGCGTGCGGCTGATGCCTCCGCGATTGCAGAACTGCTCGAGGAGTTGTTATGAACGTCGAGTTAACCTCCTGCGATGACCAGACCATCCGCGAGCGAGTACAAGCAGCAGGTGTTGTGGGTGCTGGCGGCGCAGGTTTTCCAACCCATATTAAGCTACAAGCGCGTGTTGACACGTTCCTGGTGAATGCGGCGGAATGCGAACCAATGTTGAAAGTGGATCAACAGTTAATGGTGCAGCAAGCCAGCCGCCTGCTTCGCGGTGTTCACTATGCTATGAAAGCCACCGGGGCCAGTAGCGGAATCATCGCGCTGAAAGAAAAATATCAACGGGCAATAAACGCACTCACACCACTGTTACCACCGGATATCCGCCTGCATATTTTGCCCGATGTTTACCCCGCAGGAGACGAAGTGCTGACCATCTGGATGGCAACTGGTCGCCGCGTTCCACCCGCTGCATTACCCGTTAGCGTCGGTGTGGTGGTCAATAATGTTCAAACCGTACTTAATATTGCCAGAGCCGTCGAGCAACAGTATCCAGTGACGCGCCGCACACTCACTATTAATGGTGCAGTGGCGAAACCAATAACGGTAACCGTCCCCATCGGCATGTCTTTACGTGAAGTCCTGGCGCTGGCGGGCGGCGCAACAGTAGATGCTCCTGGTTTTATCAATGGCGGGCCGATGATGGGAAGTTTGATCACATCGCTCGACACCCCCGTCAGCAAAACCACTGGCGGATTGCTGGTTTTACCCAACTCTCATTCACTGATCCAACGTCGAATGCAGAATGACCGCAGCGTACTTGCCGTCGCGAAAACTGTTTGTGAGCAATGCCGCTTGTGTACCGATCTCTGCCCACGTCATTTAGTCGGTCACGAACTGGCCCCCCATTTATTAGTACGTGCGGTTAACTACCAACAGCTCGCTACGCCACAACTGTTACTGACGGCGCTCACCTGTTCGGAGTGCAACGTCTGCGCCAGCGTCGCCTGTCCGGTAGGAATTTCACCAATGCGCATAAACCGCCTGCTTAAGCAGGAATTACGCGCACAAAATCTCCGCTACGAAGGTGCCTTAAACCCTGCTGATCCCATGGCAAATTATCGACTGATTCCCGTAAAACGGCTGGTAACCAGACTTGGCTTAACCCCGTGGTATCAGGATGCGCCATTGTCTGAACAGGTGCCTCAGACCGAAAAAGTGACGTTATTGTTACGCCAGCACATCGGTGCCAGCGCAATTGCGTGTGTACAAAAAGGCGATCGCGTCGTTCATGGGCAATGTGTAGGTCAAATTCCACACGGCACATTAGGTGCCCCCATTCATGCCAGTATTGATGGCATGGTCAGCGATGTGACAGAAAACGCAATTACGCTTGTGAGAGGTTAACGATGTCGAAAGCGGTAGGTATTTTAGAACTTAGCAGTATCGCGAAAGGGATGGAAACCGGCGACGCCATGCTGAAAAGCGCAAACGTTGAGTTACTGGTCAGCAAAACGCTATGTCCCGGAAAATTTCTGCTGATGCTCGGTGGCGATGTGGGTGCGGTGCAACAGGCCATCAACAGCGGTGCTTCCCTTGCTGGTGAAATGCTGGTCGACAGTCTTGTCCTGCCGAATATTCATCCCAGTCTCCTTTCTGCAATCAGCGGACTGAACCATGTTGAGCAGCACCGGGCTGTCGGCGTAGTCGAAACCTGGAGTGTCGCTGCCTGCATTGACGCTGCCGATTGTGCTGTCAAAGCTGCGAATGTCATTCTCGTTCGCGTGCATATGGCTTTTGGCATTGGCGGAAAATGCTACATGGTGGTTGCTGGCGATATTTCAGATGTTAATAACGCGGTCTCTGTCGCCAGCGAGCGTGCGGGAGAAAAAGGTTTGTTGGTCTATCGGTCGGTGATTGCCCGTCCACATGAAGCCATGTGGCGTCAGATGGTGGAGGGATAATGACAACTCAGCACACAACTGAACGGATGATTCAGGAATATGTCCCTGGTAAGCAGGTCACGCTGGCACATGTCATCGCCAATCCTGGGAAGGATCTGTTTAAGAAATTGGGTTTACCAGACACCGTTTCTGCTATTGGCATTCTGACGATTACCCCCAGCGAAGCATCTATCATCGCATGCGATATCGCCACAAAATCAGGCGCTGTAGAGATCGGTTTTCTTGATCGTTTTACCGGTGCCGTAGTGCTGACTGGTGATGTTTCTGCCATTGAATATGCACTTAGCCAGGTTACCCGTACGCTGGGTGAAATGATGCGCTTTACCGCCTGCCCCATTACGCGGACCTGACGTTATGCAACGTATGATGCTTATCGGCCCCAGCCAGTGCGGAAAAACGTCACTCACGCAATGTCTGCGTGGCGAAAATATTTATTATCAGAAAACGCAGGCTATCGTCTGGTCCCCGGCCACCATTGATACACCTGGCGAATACCTCGAAAACCGCAGCCTTTACAGTGCATTGTTGGTCAGTGCCTGCGAAGCAGACATTATCGCGCTGGTACTTAATGCGGACGCACCGTGGTCACCTTTTTCGCCAGGCTTTACCTCGTCAATGAATCGCCCGGTCATTGGAGTAGTAACCAAAGCAGATTTAGCCAGTATGGAACAAATATCTTTGGTGAAATGTTGGTTACGGGAAGCTGGAGCGCACAACGTGTTAGTAACCAGTGCGGTTAAAAACAATGGAGTTACAGAACTTTTTGCCTTGCTGCATACAGAAGAAGGCTGTCGCTAATTTCGATAGGTTCTCAGATGAGAATGATGACGGTGATAACAGATAAGAATCAATGAGCAATGAGGGTTGCCGGGCAACCCTCATTGAATAAAACAGGAATTACTTCGCTTCGCCGTTTTTCATTTCGCCCATAGCTTTCAGCTTTTTGGAGATATCGCGGCGTTCTTTGGAGAGCTCGGCATTTTTGATGATGTAATCGTCAACGCGATCTTCATAGTCACCTTTCATGCTGGCGATGATGCCCTGGATTGCTTCAACGCTCATCCCTGGCTTGATGTAATCGCTCAGGTTGTCCAGCAACAGGACGCGCTTCTGGTTGTCACGGATCTTTTTCTCAACGTCCTGAATTTCACGTTGCAGTTTGTTCTTACGACGGAACAGACGAACAAATTCCAGTACGTCCTGGAATGAAGGCTTGGTAGTTTCCATTTTTATACCCCTGATAATGTGAGAGTCGGATTCGTTTAAGCAACCGCTATTCGTTAGGGCCAACATTACTCATAGCTGCCGCAGATGACAATGCTTTTATCCCTTTTCACTATCATACCCTTTATCCTTGCTGAATCGAAGCAGCAGCAAGATGATTCTGAAGTCAGGAATTATTTGCGCAAGGCCCGGCAAATCAGATTCGATAGCAATTCAAGCTGATGCGCTGTTTCCATGTTCAGCCACACATAACCATAGATTGGTGTTTCCACGACTTTCAGGTCATGGTGGTTATCGAGCAACTGACGCAGCTCTTCCACAGCATCGTTCAATTTTTCCGTATTGGCAAAAACCGGCTGCGGATTACCTTCGTACAGCGCATGAACAAGGCTCAGCAGTATTTGCTGCATCATGTGCTGGGTATCACGAAGTTTTTGCGCGTTCAATAACACGAAATGGCTGGGGCGCGTGGCCCAGTATGCATTGATTTGCAACTCCAGCATACAAACCAGATTGCGATTAATGGTCTGGATACCTTCATATATCGATTTGGGAATACGGGTTTCTTTGCTGGCGGGCGCAATCAGCCCACGCATTTTCACGGCATCGGTCAGGAGTTTTTGTAGATGGCTTTCCAGACGTGGGCGTTCGAGTAAGTTCGGTGAGAATGCAGATTGATAGACCCGATTATACTCGGTCAGACTTTTCGCCAGTTGAATGCGCCAGTGGATGAACGCCCGTTGTGGCCAGATACCGGTAAACAACATTGCCAGTAAAGAGCCGAGGATCACATCGCCGCTTCGCCATAACGCCGTATCAATTTCACCTGTCGGGGAACCCACAACAATTGCCAGCGTCACCCCAATCAATAATCCTTGATACGGTTTCTTGCCCAGCGCCAGCCAACCGCAAAGAAACATCGCCGCCGCGCACCAGACTAACATCAGCGGTAACGAAATTAACTCCAGTTGCAGAGCGATAAGACCTAAAATCGAACCCAACACCGTACCGCCAATACGTTCGAAGGCACGAGGGACAACGTTCCCCCAGAACGAGATTGGCCCCATAATCACCACCATGGTGACCAGCGGCCAGGTGCTTTCCGGGATAGTAAACAGGCGGATAATGAGAAAAGTGAGCAGGAATGCCAGCGCGACCCGAGTACCATGCACAATGCGGTAATGGCGGTATACCCGGATTTCAAACGGGCTTAATGACTTATCGGCACGCACGCAGAAACTCCGTAATGAAGATTAAAAGCGCTCATAACACATCTGTCGGCCAGAAGGCGCGCCTCTGAGTTATCCGACGGACATACCGGGAACAGTGTAATTTCCCGGCAGGAGCGAAAAATTTGAAAGGCGCATCTTACTCTTTTCGCTTTCAAAAAAAGAGTGGTCTTCGCGTTAACACACCGCCCTGAGATGAATTAGTGATGTTTTGGCTGCACCGCAACATACATTTCGATATCCCAGTACCCATCTTCCGCGCCATTGTTCAAGTAAACCTCGAAGCAGGGCTTTGGTAACATTTCATAAGCACTGTCCTGCAAGAGGCTATTAAAGAACTGATACCAGGGTTTAGCAAAATCATCACCGACTACACGAGCCACCGCCACCGCATACTGACCACCTGAAATTTCTGTCAGAATGACGCCCTCACTGTTTTCGGGGAGCGTAAAGTTATTCGGTACCGTCACGACGGTGTCGCAGCGTAATTTTTCGGCGGGTGTTTCATCTGGATTGTCGTAATAGACAGCAACCCACTCCTTCGGCACAATATTTTTGCTATCTATCCACATCATCAACTGCTCAAAACCTTTCTTTACCGTCTGCTCCCACGGGCCAACAAGATGGAAACCTGCAACGGTACGTTTATCTTCCTGCTTAATCTCGTAGTTCATGACGCCTCCACTAATACTGTTTTTATATACAGTATAGTTGCAATATTAAAACCACAAGGAATGAGTGTTGATTATGCGAGCAGACTCGCACTCCTGCCAGTCTGCTGCAAAAGAAAGGTCAGGCCTTATGGTGGAAATAATCACTCAGGCGGGAAAACATGCTGCCTTCCCCGACAGATTCCAGGGTAACCAGCGGCCAGTGCGCCACCTGTTTATCACGGTCGTAAAGTTCAATTTCCCCTACCCGCTGATGGGCGCTAATTGGCGCGGTGAGTTCTTTACCATCAAGGGTATATTTGGCTTTGATATGTGGAATTTCGGCTTTCGGTAGCACCATCCAGAACTCTTGTTCCGTTCCCAGGGCGATATTTTCTTTATCGCCATACCAGATGCGTTCCGTACCGACCTTTTTCCCCCGGTGCAAAATTTGCACCGTAGTAAAGTTTTGTTGCCCCCAACGCAGTAATTTTCTTGCCTCTTCCTCACGACCTTTTGCACTGTCAGCCCCCATTACCACTGCAATGAGACGACGCTGCCCATCTACAGCCGAAGCAATGAGATTAAACCCAGCACCAGAAGTATGACCCGTTTTCAGGCCGTCAACATTCATGGTTTTATCCCACAATAACCCGTTACGGTTTTGCTGGGTGATACCGTTCCAGGTGAGGCTTTTCTCACTGTACATATGATAAAACTCGGGCTCGCCGTGGATGATAGCGCGAGAAAGCACAGCTAAATCATAAGCCGAGCTATGCTGGCCAGGTGCATCCAGACCATGCACTGTTTCAAAATGCGTATCCTTGAGATGCAGCTTCTCGGCATAGTTGTTCATCATTTCAACAAACTGCCGTTGCCCACCGGCAATATAGTCAGCCAGTGCAACACAAGCGTCATTTCCGGAATCCACAATTAAACCACGGCTTAAATCACGTACCGATACGCGATCGCCCTCTTTCAAAAACATCAGTGAAGAACCGACAAACACCGGATTATCTTTCGCCCACGCATCACGCCCCACGGTGACAATATCGTCCGGCGTAATGCGATGACTATCGATAGCGCGATCCACGACATAGCCCGTCATCAGCTTTGTCAGGCTGGCGGGATTGCGCTGTTGATGCTCATTACCCGCGGTGAGAATCTGACCGGTGGTGTAATCCATCAATACCCAGGACCCGGCATGAATCTCTGGAGGTTGAGGTGAAAAAGGAATGTTTTCCGCCGCAAAACCAGACGATAAATTAAAAACGAACAAAGAAGCAGCAATAATAAGACGGCGTTTCAACAGCAAACCCTCAGGTGTTTCAAATAGCTGTTCTTTTTACGGAAATACTTATGAACTGGCTGGAATAAAGTGCAAGAAAATGTGACTACTATCTCATTTTTATCTGACATGAACTCTTGCCACTCGCTGCCAAATTGTCGCGCTAAAGCTGATTAGCACGGTGATATTTGATACTCTGGCAGACAGCAGAAATAACGGATTTAACCTAATGATGAATGACGGTAAGCAACAATCTACCTTTTTGTTTCACGATTACGAAACCTTTGGAACGCACCCCGCGTTAGATCGCCCTGCACAGTTCGCAGCCATTCGCACTGATAACGAATTCAATGTCATCGGCGAACCCGAAGTCTTTTACTGCAAGCCCGCGGATGACTATTTACCCCAGCCTGGAGCAGTATTAATTACCGGTATTACCCCGCAGGAGGCACGGGCGAAAGGAGAAAACGAAGCCGCGTTTGCCGCCCGTATTCACTCGCTTTTTACCGTACCGAAGACCTGTATTCTGGGCTACAACAATGTGCGTTTCGACGACGAAGTCACACGCAACGTTTTTTATCGTAATTTCTACGATCCTTACGCCTGGAGCTGGCAGCATGATAACTCGCGCTGGGATTTACTGGATGTTATGCGTGCCTGTTATGCCCTGCGCCCGGAAGGAATAAACTGGCCTGAAAATGATGACGGTCTACCGAGCTTTCGCCTTGAGCATTTAACCAAAGCGAATGGTATTGAACATAGCAACGCCCACGATGCGATGGCTGATGTGTACGCCACTATTGCGATGGCGAAACTGGTAAAAACGCGTCAGCCACGCCTGTTTGATTATCTCTTTACCCATCGTAATAAACACAAACTGATGGCGTTGATTGATGTTCCGCAGATGAAACCCCTGGTTCACGTTTCCGGAATGTTTGGGGCATGGCGCGGCAATACCACCTGGGTGGCACCGCTGGCGTGGCATCCTGAAAATCGCAATGCCGTAATTATGGTGGATTTGGCAGGAGACATTTCGCCATTACTGGAGCTGGATAGCGACACATTGCGCGAGCGTTTATATACCGCAAAAGCCGATCTTGGCGATAACGCCGCCGTTCCGGTTAAGCTGGTGCATATCAATAAATGTCCGGTACTGGCCCAGGCGAATACGCTACGCCCGGAAGATGCCGACCGACTGGGAATTAATCGTCAGCATTGCCTCGATAACCTAAAAATTCTGCGTGAAAATCCGCAAGTGCGTGAAAAAGTGGTGGCGATATTCGCGGAAGCCGAACCGTTTACGCCTTCAGAGAACGTGGATGCACAGCTTTATAATGGCTTTTTCAGTGACGCCGATCGTGCAGCAATGAAAATTGTGCTGGAAACCGAGCCGCGTAATTTACCGGCACTGGATATCACTTTTGTTGATAAACGAATTGAAAAACTGTTGTTCAATTATCGAGCACGCAACTTCCCGGGGACGCTGGATTATGCCGAGCAGCAACGCTGGCTGGAGCACCGCCGCCAGGTCTTCACGCCAGAGTTTTTGCAGGGCTACGCTGATGAATTGCAGATGCTGGCACAACAGTATGCCGATGACAAAGAGAAAGTGGCGCTGTTAAAAGCGCTTTGGCAGTACGCGGAAGAGATCGTCTGAAACAAAAAAGCCGGAGCGACAAACTCCGGCTTTTTGAGATTTACCGGATGATTATGTCATCCGGTTTGTAAGATTACGCTACGTCTTCGTACTGCGGAACCGGGTTACGGAAACTCTTGGTTACGCAAGCCAGGTAAATCAGACCGATAGCAGCCCAGATCAGACCCAGAACCATTGAGCTTTCTTCCAGGTTAACCCACAGCGCACCAACGGTCAGCGCACCACACATCGGCAGGAACAGATACTGGAAGTGATCTTTCAGCGTTTTGTTACGCTTCTCACGGATCCAGAACTGCGAGATGACCGACAGGTTAACGAAGGTGAACGCCACCAACGCACCAAAGTTAATCAGCGCCGTAGCCATTACCAGGTCGAAGTTGATTGCCAGCAGGGCAATCGCGCCAACCAGAATGATGTTCATCGCCGGAGTACGCCATTTCGGGTGTACATAACCGAAGAAGCTTTTCGGGAACACGCCGTCACGACCCATTACGTACATCAGACGCGCTACGCCTGCGTGCGCCGCCATACCGGACGCCAGTACGGTAATGGTGGAGAAGATCAGCGCGCCAACCTGGAACGCTTTACCCGCAACGTACAGCATGATTTCAGGCTGTGACGCATCCGGATCTTTAAAACGAGAGATATCCGGGAAGTACAGCTGCAGGAAGTAAGTTGCAAAGATGAAGATCATGCCGCCGATCAGCGCGGTCAGGAAAATCGCACGCGGGATCACGCGCTCTGCATCTTTGGTTTCTTCCGACAGGTTGCTGATGCCGTCAAAACCGGTAAAGGAGAAGCACAGGATTGTCGCCCCGGTAATCATCGGGATAACATGCGCATCGCCAGACCAGAACGGACGAGTGCTCGCCAGCGTACCAGCGCCTTCACCTTCAAATACGCCATAAACCACCATGCCCAGAATCACCGCGATCAGCACTATCTGCAACACGACGATTACAGTGTTGAAGTTCGCTACGGATTTCAGACTACGCAGGTTAAAGGCGGTCATAAAGGCCACCAGCGCCACCACAAACATCCACGATGGAATGGAAGGCACCAGAGCTTCAAAATAGATTTTCGCCAGCAGAATGTTGATCATCGGCGCGAACAGATAGTCGAGCAGAGAAGACCAACCCACCATAAAGCCGACAGTCGGACTAATGGATTTCTGGGCGTAAGTGTATGCAGAGCCAGCAGAAGGATAGCGGCGAACCAGCTTCCCGTAGCTCAGAGCCGTAAACAGGATCGCAATCAATGCGAACGCATAGGCTGTCGGCACATGACCATCCGTGAGGCCTGAAACGATACCAAATGTATCAAACAGCGTCATCGGCTGCATATAGGCTAGACCCATCATTACAACCGGAACTAACGTAAGCGTTTTACGCAATTCCACGCGAGAGGTGTTTGGAGTAACGTTATGCGACATGGTCATTCTCCTTTACGGTGATAACCGTCGCGTAAGCAAAAAATTGCCCCATTTTTTTGGATTCCTCAGCGACAACAACTGTCGATTTTTAGTAAATATCTATCCGGTACGAAGCCCGGCCTCTTGGTATGAATGATTGGTTTGAAGCAAAAAATAACCGACGCTAATTAAACGTCGGTTTTTAGTCATTTTTTGACAGCGGCGCATTGTGCCTAAATGGGGGGGAAATGACAAGAGAATGAGAGGCTTGTCATAATAATTTTTCTTTAAATGGCTGATTTTCCGTCATCAGATTTTGCATAAACACCGGCGATCGCACTATTTGCTAAAATTTCATCTCGCCACCAGCCGCTGGCAAGCCCTGCGGTCTGTTCATTCCAGCCAATCCAGACGGGTTCAAAGAGAGTTTGGGCGACCACTTTCTTCTCGATTAACGCGCCACTATCGAGAAAACGTTGCGCCAGATACCGTGGTAAATAGCCGCAGCCAAGGCCGCTAATTTGCAGCTCCAGCTTGGTTTTAAAATCGAAAACGGTAATGGCTTCTTGTTCGTCGAGAAGTTGTGAGGCCGTAGAAGCGCCTGCCTGCGCAGTGTCCCCCACCACAATCGCCCGATATCGTTTAATGATACGACGGTTTAACGGTTCTTCTTCCTGGGCTAACGGATGATGAGGCGCGACCGCAAAGACTTGTTCAAGATCGCCCAACCGCGAGAAACCAAACTCACTGGAAGATGGTGGCTCATGCATCGCGCCAACGATAATATCCGCTCGCCCCTGAGTCAGGGCATCCCATGAACCACCGAGTACGCCATTGATAAACTTCAGGCGCGTCACGCTATGATGTTGATAAAAAGCTTCAATGAGAGGCGCAAGCAGAGAAAAAGGGAACGTGTCGTCCACGCCAATCACCAGCTCGTTTTCCCAGCCTTCATGCAGTTTGATCGCCTGCTTTTCCAGTTCTCGCACGGTATGCAGAACTTCCCGCCCTTTCTCTAATAACATTTTTCCGGTACGGGTGAATTTAGCGCGGTGTCCGCTACGATCAAGCAATTGAATATTAAGGTCGCTTTCCAGCTTGTGAACGGTGTAACTCAGAGCGGACGGCGTCTTGTAGAGTTTGGCTGACGCCGCCGCAAAACTGCCTTCTTTTTCTAAGGCATCGAGGATCATCAACACATCCAGCAGTGGTTTCATACACGCCCCCTTGCAGTGTATGCGGCGTCCTGCTGGCGTGATCGTTTACTCCAGCGGCATTACCAGCGGATCGGGATACTGGTATTCAAATCCCAGTTCATTACAAATCCGACTGCCATCAATAATCTTACCTTTGCCGCTGTCCAGACTATTTCTGAACTGCGGAGGTTCCAGCCCCAATAAACGGGCCATCTGCGGATAGAAAACATTACGCGCAGGGTGAGCTGGCGCACATATATTATAGATGTGTCCGCCTTTAGGTGCCTGTAACAACAGAGTGATAGCGCCAATAACATCTTCTAAATGGACTAAATTAACACCATGTTCACCATCAGGGGCGGTTTTTCCGGCAAAGAAGCGTCCGGGATGACGTCCCGGTCCGACCAGGCCCGCAAGACGCAGAATATCGACCGAAGTACCGGGTAAATTGTGCAGCCAGTCTTCGAGTTCTTCTAATACTCGTCCACTGTTGGTCACCGGATTACGCGGGGTGGTTTCTTTCACCGTGCCTTGCGCGTCGCCATAGACAGATGTCGAGCTGGTAAAAATAATGCGGGGAATACGATGGGCCAGCGCGCTATCCACTAACTCTTGTACCGCTTGTAAATAGAACTCATCGCCGGGGCCGCTACGACGTGCCGGAAGCGTAATGACCAGCGCATCGGCATCCATAAGGGCATCCAGATCGTCAGAATCGCAAACTAACTCAGGCTCCATGCGAAGCAGATAGCTATCAATGCCACTCATTCGGGCCGCTTCGACACCATCTTGTGTGGTTTTACTCCCGGTGACTTGCCAGCCTCGCGCTGAAAGTGACATCGCCAGCGGCATGCCTAACCACCCTAACCCGACAATTGCGACCTTTTTCATCCGTTATCTCCTGATACACCTTAGATCTATAAGGCTACGCTAGCGTATCAAAACTGACAATTCATTCTATGAATGAATCTGTTCAATAATGATAACGACATGCTGCAATGAGCAGTGAATCGTCGGTAACCGCGTATACCAGACGGTGCTCCTCTGTAATGCGTCGGGACCAGAAGCCTGACAAATTATGTTTCAGGGGTTCTGGCTTCCCCTTACCTTCAAATGGTGTTCTGCGTGTATCTTTGATAATTTCATTGATCTTTTTAACAATTCGCTTATCTGTTTCCTGCCAGTACAGATAATCATCCCATGATTCCTCAGACCAGATTAGTTTCACTCAATAATGTCCTTTTCCGTTCCTTTGCCTGATTTCAGGCTATCGATTGAGTCCATCAATCTCCGGGCGTTAGCGGGGGAACGCAGTAGATAAGCCGTCTCTTCCAGCGAGTTGTATTCTTCGAGTGACATCAGAACACAAGCCTCTCCATTCTGACGAGTAATGAGGATCGGGGCATGATCTTCAACGGCTTTCATCATTGTTGCCGACAAATTCTGACGCGCTTCGCTGTAGCTAATTGTACGCATGTAAATCTCCTCTTTTGTACAGCTCATTGTACAATGATGGGCGTTAATTAACTATTTATTAATTAGTTTGTAGATCAAGATATTGTCAGCGAGACGAAAAATCAGACTTTGCTCTTTTTGGTGCTGTCAAGTTAGAGGACAGTCCTCTTAGCCCCCTCCTTTCCCCGCTCATTCATTAAACAAATCCATCGCCATAAAATATATAAAAAACCCCTTGCTTTCTAACGTGAAAGTGGTTTAGGTTAAAAGACATCAGTTGAATAAACATTCACAGAGATTTTTATGACACGCGTTCAATTTAAACACCACCATCATCACCATCATCCTGACTAGTCTTTCAGGCGATGTGTGCTGGAAGACATTCAGATCTTCCAGTGGTGCATGAACGCATGAGAAAGCCCCCGGAAGATCATCTTCCGGGGGCTTTTTTATTGCGCAGTTGATAACGGTTCAGACAGGTTTAAAGAGGAATAAGAAAATGACAGACAACACTCGTTTACGCATAGCTATGCAGAAATCCGGCCGTTTAAGTGATGACTCACGCGAATTACTGGCGCGCTGTGGCATTAAAATCAATCTTCACACCCAGCGCCTGATCGCGATGGCAGAAAACATGCCGATTGATATTCTGCGCGTGCGTGACGACGACATTCCCGGTCTGGTGATGGACGGCGTGGTAGACCTTGGGATTATCGGCGAAAACGTGCTGGAAGAAGAGCTGCTTAACCGCCGCGCCCAGGGTGAAGATCCACGCTACTTTACCCTGCGTCGACTGGATTTCGGCGGCTGCCGCCTTTCGCTGGCAACGCCGGTTGATGAAGCCTGGGACGGCCCGCTCTCCTTAAACGGTAAACGTATCGCCACCTCTTATCCTCACCTGCTCAAGCGTTATCTCGACCAGAAAGGTATCTCTTTTAAATCCTGCTTACTGAACGGTTCTGTCGAAGTTGCGCCGCGCGCCGGACTGGCGGATGCGATTTGCGATCTGGTTTCCACCGGTGCCACGCTGGAAGCTAACGGCCTGCGCGAAGTCGAAGTTATCTACCGCTCGAAAGCCTGCCTGATCCAACGCGATGGCGAAATGGAAGAATCCAAACAGCAACTGATCGACAAACTGCTGACGCGTATTCAGGGCGTGATCCAGGCGCGCGAATCAAAATACATCATGATGCACGCACCGACCGACCGACTGGATGAAGTCATCGCCCTGCTGCCAGGTGCCGAACGCCCAACCATTCTACCGCTGGCGGGTGATCAACAACGCGTAGCGATGCACATGGTCAGCAGCGAAACCCTGTTCTGGGAAACGATGGAAAAACTGAAAGCGCTGGGTGCCAGTTCAATCCTGGTCCTGCCGATTGAGAAGATGATGGAGTGATCGCCATGAGCTTTAACACAATCATTGACTGGAATAGCTGTACTGCGGAGCAACAACGCCAGCTGTTAATGCGCCCGGCGATCTCCGCCTCTGAAAGCATTACCCGCACCGTTAACGATATTCTCGATAACGTGAAAACGCGTGGCGATGAGGCCCTGTGTGAATACAGCGCGAAGTTTGATAAAACCACGGTTACCGCGCTGAAGGTGTCTGCTGATGAGATCACCGCCGCCAGCGAACGCCTGAGCGACGAGCTAAAACAGGCGATGGCGGTGGCAGTAAAGAATATTGAAACCTTCCACACTGCGCAAAAACTGCCGCCGGTAGATGTAGAAACGCAGCCAGGCGTGCGTTGCCAGCAGGTCACGCGCCCGGTGGCTTCAGTGGGTTTGTATATTCCTGGCGGCTCCGCCCCGCTCTTCTCAACGGTATTAATGCTGGCAACTCCGGCGCGTATTGCGGGCTGTAAAAAAGTGGTGCTGTGCTCACCGCCGCCGATTGCCGATGAGATCCTTTATGCGGCGCAGCTGTGCGGTGTGCGGGACGTGTTTAACGTCGGCGGCGCACAGGCCATTGCCGCGCTGGCGTTTGGTACGGAATCTGTGCCGAAAGTGGACAAAATCTTCGGGCCGGGTAACGCCTTTGTCACCGAAGCAAAACGCCAGGTAAGCCAGCGTCTGGACGGTGCGGCGATCGATATGCCCGCAGGTCCGTCGGAAGTGCTGGTGATTGCTGACAGCGGCGCTACGCCGGATTTCGTGGCTTCTGATTTGCTTTCTCAGGCTGAACACGGCCCGGACTCACAGGTGATTTTACTGACCCCCGACGCCGATATGGCGCGTCGCGTTGCCGAGGCCGTCGAACGCCAACTGGCAGAACTGCCGCGTGCCGAAACCGCCCGCCAGGCACTGAACGCCAGCCGCCTGATCGTGACTAAAGATTTAGCGCAGTGCGTGGAGATCTCCAACCAGTACGGCCCGGAGCACCTGATCATTCAGACCCGCAACGCCCGCGAACTGGTCGATGGCATCACCAGCGCCGGTTCGGTATTTCTTGGTGACTGGTCACCGGAATCGGCAGGCGACTACGCCTCCGGCACCAACCACGTTCTACCGACTTACGGCTACACCGCCACCTGTTCCAGCCTCGGGCTGGCAGATTTCCAGAAGCGCATGACCGTGCAGGAACTCTCGAAAGAAGGTTTTTCCGTGCTGGCGTCGACCATTGAAACACTCGCCGCCGCCGAGCGCCTGACCGCCCACAAAAATGCCGTTACTTTGCGTGTTAACGCCCTTAAGGAGCAAGCATGAGCACCGTGACTATTACCGATTTAGCGCGTGAAAACGTCCGCAACCTGACGCCGTATCAGTCGGCGCGTCGTCTGGGCGGTAACGGCGACGTCTGGCTGAACGCCAACGAATACCCCACAGCCGTGGAGTTTCAGCTCACTCAACAAACGCTCAACCGCTATCCGGAATGTCAGCCAAAAGCGGTGATTGAAAATTACGCGCAATATGCAGGCGTAAAACCGGAACAGGTGCTGGTCAGCCGTGGCGCGGACGAAGGTATTGAACTGCTGATTCGCGCTTTTTGCGAACCGGGTAAAGACGCCATCCTCTACTGCCCGCCAACGTACGGCATGTACAGCGTCAGCGCTGAAACCATTGGCGTCGAGTGCCACACAGTGCCGACGCTGGACAACTGGCAACTGGACTTACAGGGCATTTCCGACAAGCTGGACGGCGTAAAAGTGGTCTATGTTTGCAGCCCCAACAACCCCACCGGGCAACTGATCAACCCGCAGGATTTTCGCACCCTGCTGGAGTTAACCCGCGGTAAGGCGATTGTGGTTGCCGATGAAGCCTATATCGAGTTTTGCCCGCAGGCATCGCTGGCTGGCTGGCTGGCGGAATATCCGCACCTGGCTATTTTGCGCACACTGTCGAAAGCTTTTGCTCTGGCGGGGCTTCGTTGCGGATTTACGCTGGCAAACGAAGAAGTCATCAACCTGCTGATGAAAGTGATCGCCCCCTACCCGCTCTCGACACCGGTTGCCGACATTGCAGCTCAGGCGTTAAGCCCGCAGGGAATCGTCGCCATGCGCGAACGAGTGGCGCAAATTATTACAGAACGTGAATACCTGATTACCACACTGAAAGAGATCCCCTGCGTGGAGCAGTTTTTTGACTCTGAAACCAACTACATTTTGGCACGCTTTAAAGCCTCCAGCGCAGTGTTTAAATCTTTGTGGGATCAGGGCATTATCTTACGTGATCAGAATAAACAACCCTCTTTAAGCGGCTGCCTGCGAATTACCGTCGGAACCCGTGAAGAAAGCCAGCGCGTCATTGACGCCTTACGTGCGGAGCAAGTTTGATGAGTCAGAAGTATCTTTTTATCGATCGCGATGGAACCCTGATTAGCGAACCGCCGAGTGATTTTCAGGTGGACCGTTTTGACAAACTCGCCTTTGAACCGGGCGTGATCCCGGAGCTGCTGAGGCTGCAAAAAGCGGGCTACAAGCTGGTGATGATCACTAATCAGGATGGTCTTGGAACACAAAGTTTCCCGCAGGTGGATTTCGAAGGCCCGCACAACCTGATGATGCAGATCTTCACCTCGCAAGGCGTGCAGTTTGATGAAGTGCTGATTTGTCCGCACCTGCCCGCCGATGAGTGCGACTGCCGTAAGCCGAAAGTAAAACTGGTGGAGCGTTATCTGGCTGAGCAAGCGATGGATCGCGCCAACAGTTATGTGATTGGCGATCGCGCGACCGACATTCAACTAGCGGAAAACATGGGCATTAATGGTTTACGCTACGACCGTGAAATCCTGAACTGGCCGATGATTGGTGAGCAACTCACTAAACGAGACCGTTACGCCCATGTAGTGCGCAACACCAAAGAGACGCAAATTGACGTCCAGGTGTGGCTGGATCGCGAAGGTGGCAGCAAGATTAACACCGGCGTTGGCTTCTTTGATCACATGCTGGATCAGATCGCCACCCACGGCGGTTTCCGTATGGAAATCAACGTCAAAGGCGACCTCTATATCGACGATCACCACACCGTCGAAGATACCGGCCTGGCGCTGGGGGAAGCGTTAAAAATTGCCCTCTGCGATAAACGCGGTATTTGCCGCTTTGGTTTTGTGCTGCCGATGGACGAATGCCTTGCCCGCTGCGCGCTGGATATCTCTGGTCGCCCGCACCTGGAATATAAAGCTGAATTTACCTACCAGCGCGTGGGCGATCTCAGCACCGAGATGATCGAGCACTTCTTCCGTTCGCTTTCATACACCATGGGCGTGACGCTACACCTGAAAACCAAAGGTAAAAACGATCACCACCGTGTAGAGAGCCTGTTCAAAGCCTTTGGTCGTACCCTGCGCCAGGCCATCCGCGTCGAAGGCGACACCCTGCCCTCGTCGAAAGGAGTGCTGTAATGAACGTGGTGATCCTTGATACTGGCTGCGCCAACCTGAACTCTGTGAAGTCTGCCATTGCGCGCCACGGTTATGAACCCAAAGTCAGCCGTGACCCGGACGTTGTGTTGCTGGCCGATAAACTGTTTTTACCCGGCGTCGGCACCGCACAAGCAGCGATGGATCAGGTGCGTGAGCGCGAGCTGTTTGATCTCATCAAAGCCTGTACCCAACCGGTGCTGGGCATCTGCTTAGGGATGCAACTCCTGGGACGACGCAGCGAAGAGAGCAATGGCGTCGACTTGCTGGGCATCATCGACGAAGACGTACCGAAAATGACCGACTTTGGTCTGCCACTGCCACATATGGGCTGGAATCGCGTTTACCCGCAGGCAGGCAACCGCCTGTTTCAGGGGATTGAAGACGGCGCGTACTTTTACTTTGTTCACAGCTACGCAATGCCGGTCAATCCGTGGACCATTGCCCAGTGTAATTACGGCGAACCGTTCACCGCGGCGGTACAAAAAGATAACTTCTACGGCGTGCAGTTCCATCCGGAGCGTTCTGGTGCCGCTGGCGCTAAGTTGCTGAAAAACTTCCTGGAGATGTGATGATTATTCCGGCATTAGATTTAATCGACGGCACCGTGGTGCGTCTCCATCAGGGCGATTACGGCAAACAACGCGATTACGGTAACGACCCGCTGCCGCGCTTACAGGATTACGCCGCACAAGGTGCCGAAGTGTTGCATCTGGTGGATCTGACCGGGGCCAAAGATCCGGCTAAGCGTCAAATCCCGCTGATTAAAACCCTGGTCGCGGGCGTTAACGTCCCGGTGCAGGTTGGCGGCGGTGTGCGTAGTGAAGAAGACGTGGCGGCGTTACTGGAAGCTGGCGTTGCGCGCGTGGTGGTCGGTTCCACCGCAGTGAAATCACCGGACGTAGTGAAAGGCTGGTTTGAACGTTTCGGTGCCGATGCGCTGGTGCTGGCACTGGATGTCCGTATTGACGAGCAAGGCAACAAGCAAGTGGCAGTCAGCGGCTGGCAAGAGAACTCGGGCGTTTCACTGGAACAACTGGTGGAAACCTATCTGCCCGTCGGCCTGAAACATGTGTTGTGTACCGATATCTCGCGCGACGGTACGCTGGCGGGATCTAACGTCTCTTTATATGAAGAAGTGTGTGCCAGATATCCGCAAGTGGCGTTTCAGTCCTCCGGCGGCATTGGCGACATTAACGATGTTGCTGCCCTACGTGGCACTGGCGTGCGCGGCGTAATAGTTGGTCGTGCATTACTGGAAGGTAAATTCACCGTGAAGGAGGCCATCGCATGCTGGCAAAACGCATAATCCCGTGTCTCGACGTTCGTGATGGTCAGGTGGTGAAAGGCGTACAGTTTCGCAACCATGAAATCATTGGCGATATCGTGCCACTGGCAAAACGCTACGCCGAAGAAGGTGCAGATGAACTGGTGTTCTACGATATCACCGCTTCCAGCGATGGCCGTGTGGTAGATAAAAGCTGGGTATCTCGCGTGGCGGAAGTGATCGACATTCCGTTTTGTGTGGCGGGTGGGATTAAGTCTCTGGAAGATGCCGCGAAAATTCTTTCCTTTGGCGCGGATAAAATTTCCATCAACTCTCCTGCGCTGGCGGACCCGACGTTAATTACTCGCCTGGCGGATCGCTTTGGCGTGCAGTGTATTGTGGTCGGTATTGATACCTGGTACGACGCCGAAACCGGTAAATATCATGTGAATCAATATACCGGCGATGAAAGCCGCACCCGCGTCACTCAATGGGAAACGCTCGACTGGGTAGAGGAGGTGCAAAAACGCGGCGCCGGAGAAATCGTCCTCAACATGATGAATCAGGACGGCGTGCGTAACGGTTACGACCTCAAGCAGCTGAAAAAAGTGCGTGAAGTTTGCCACGTCCCGCTGATTGCCTCCGGTGGCGCGGGCACCATGGAACACTTCCTGGAAGCCTTCCGCGATGCCGACGTTGACGGTGCGCTGGCAGCTTCCGTATTCCACAAACAAATAATCAATATTGGCGAATTAAAAGCGTACCTGGCAACACAGGGCGTGGAGATCAGGATATGTTAACAGAACAACAACGTCGCGAACTGGACTGGGAAAAAACCGACGGTCTGATGCCGGTGATTGTGCAACACGCGGTATCCGGCGAAGTGTTAATGCTGGGCTACATGACCCCGGAAGCCTTAGACAGAACCATCGAAAGCGGTAAAGTTACCTTCTTCTCGCGCACTAAACAGCGACTGTGGACCAAAGGCGAAACCTCGGGCAATTTCCTCAATGTGGTGAGCATTGCGCCGGACTGCGACAACGACACGTTACTGGTGCTGGCGAATCCCATCGGGCCAACCTGCCACAAAGGCACCAGCAGCTGCTTCGGCGACACCGCTCACCAGTGGCTGTTCCTGTATCAACTGGAACAACTGCTCGCGGAACGTAAATCCGCCGACCCGGAAACCTCTTACACTGCCAAACTGTATGCCAGCGGCACCAAACGCATTGCGCAGAAAGTGGGCGAAGAAGGCGTGGAAACCGCACTGGCAGCAACGGTACATGACCGCTTTGAACTGACCAACGAAGCGTCTGATTTGATGTATCACCTGCTGGTGCTGTTGCAGGATCAGGATCTGGATTTAACGACGGTAATTGAGAACCTGCGTAAACGGCATCAGTGAGTTGCGTGCTGAGCAGGTGTGATGTTGTTGTCACACCCGGAGCCATTGCCCGATGCGCAAGCTTATCGTGCCTACACATTATCTCAACACACGTAGGCCGGATAAGATGCGCCAGCATCGCATCCGGCAAAAAAAACGGGCATGGTGTCACCACCCTGCCCGTTTCTCTTAAATGCACAATAATATTATTTCGCGTTGTAATTACGCAGCGCGTTACGCCCAAGCACAATCCCCGCGCCAACCATGCCGCCCAGCAGCACAGCCAGAATCAAGGTAATTGCTTTCTTCGGGCTATCGCGACGAATAGGTAACGTCGGTTTCATTACATAGCGGTAAGCATGAATATCAAGTTTATCAACGTCAAGATTGTCAATATCCAGCAGGTTTTGACGAGTCTGATAGTAGTTTGATGAGAACACCAACGGACGGGTCGCTTCGTGCTTAATCATCGACTCCAGCGCTTCGCTCCCCAAAAGAAACATAGTATCCTGGGTTACGTCCTGTGTCTGTTGAATCTGCGGCTTTGTCACCTGCGCCTGATTCGCATACTGCAACGCTTCCTGAATCTGACGGATACGCAGATCTTTCTGCTCCTGCGCGACCACTTCCTGGGTTCTTAAAGAGTCCTGCAAGTTTTTCCGTCCCAGAGCAATGTTGTCCTTGAGATCCTTTTCTAGCTCTTGATTCACTTTATCATCAACTTGCTGAATGTATTGGGCCAACTTCATTTGTGCGCCCTCTGCAGTTTGCCCAACATAAGAAACAGTCAATGGTAATTGCTGGTTCTTAACAGAAGGTTCGATGGTAAGTTTTTCTGGCTCTTCCTGATTATCCAGCGTTTCTGCTAATGCAGAGAAGGCAGAACTGAAGCGACCAATTAACGTCTCCTGCAAATCCGATACTTTCGGTGCAGCCTGACCATAGATAACATTCATGGCATTGTTATAGCCAGCAATTTGCCCCACGTCGGGCTGAGTGATAATTGCTGTTGACGTCCATTTCTCCTTCGCTACTGCCAAATAACCAATAGCCAGGGCAATAGCCACAATGACGGAAATGATAATTGTCATCTTGCCACGCCACAACTGCACTAGTAAATCAATCAAATCAATCTGTTCCGGGTCATGGTTTTGCCCAGAAACATTATTATTTTCTACTCTCATCATTACCCTAACTGACGGAAATTTCCAAGTCCGCATAGTTTAGCGATAATCCCCGTGAATGCTATAGGATAAGTGATAAAAATAATGAATTATTGCGGAGGTAACAAAAGACAATCAGGGCGTAAATAGCCCTGATAACAAGATGTTAGTCGCTGCCAAAGAGATCGCGGGTGTAGACCTTATCTGCCACATCCTTAAGCTCTTCTGCCATACGGTTGGAGATAATGACGTCGGCTTGTTGTTTGAAGGTGGCGAGATCACGTTCCAGGCGAGAGTTGAAGAATGAGTCTTCTTTCATCACCGGCTCGTAGATGATCACTTCAACGCCTTTCGCCTTGATACGCTTCATAATCCCCTGAATAGAAGACGCACGGAAGTTATCTGACCCGCTCTTCATAATCAGACGATAAATACCCACCACTTGCGGTTTGCGTGACAAAATGGCATCGGCAATAAAATCTTTACGCGTGCGGTTTGCATCGACAATTGCCGAGATCAGGTTATTCGGCACAGACTGGTAGTTCGCCAGTAACTGCTTGGTATCTTTCGGCAGACAATAACCACCATAACCAAACGACGGATTGTTGTAATGGTTGCCAATACGCGGATCGAGACAAACGCCTTCGATAATCTGGCGAGTATTCAGACCTAAACTTTCTGCATAGCTATCCAGTTCATTAAAGTATGCTACGCGCATCGCCAGATAGGTATTAGCGAAAAGTTTAATCGCTTCTGCTTCAGTGGAGTCGGTAAACAGGGTCGGGATATTTTGCTTAATCGCGCCTTCCTGTAACAACGCAGCAAAACGTTCTGCGCGTTCTGAACGCTCACCGATGACAATACGTGACGGATGGAGATTATCGTAAAGGGCTTTACCTTCGCGGAGGAATTCCGGAGAGAAAATAATATTTTCAGTACGATATTTCTTATGCATCGCTGCGGTAAAACCAACGGGAACCGTTGATTTGATGACCATAACCGCATAAGGATTTATCTCAACTACGTCTTTAATTACTGATTCTACACTGGATGTATTGAAATAATTAGTTTTAGGATCATAGTCGGTTGGAGTGGCGATGATGACATAATCAGCATCCCGGTAGGCTTCATTTTTATCTAATGTGGCATTAAAGTGTATTTTATCTGATTGCAAAAACTGCTGAATTTCCTTATCAACAATAGGAGATATCCGATCATTCAGCATAGCAACGCGTGACGGTAAAATATCTAATGCCACAACCTCATGATTTTGTGCGATTAGAAGCCCGTTTGACAAGCCTACATAGCCAGTACCGGAAATGGTGATTTTCATTTCATGCTCTCAGAATTAACTTAACTGTGAATCATGATGTTTTTAGCATCGTGATAAGATGCTAAAAGTTTTAACGCTACGTTGTCAGATGGTCAACGCAACGAAAAACAATTCAGATTTTCTTTATAAGAATAGCTGATGTTTATTAAGTTAATATTAAGCAGTGAAATTTAGTCTATAGATATTTGGCAAAAAAAAGCCCGGTGCAATATACGCCGGGCCTCAATTTTATTGTTGGTTAAATCAGATTAATCCAGCCATTCAGTATGGAACACACCTTCTTTATCAATGCGCTTATAAGTATGCGCCCCGAAATAGTCACGCTGTGCCTGGATCAGGTTCGCAGGCAGAACAGCGGCACGGTAGCTGTCATAATAGGCAACCGCAGCGGCGAAGGTCGGAACCGGGATACCGTTCTGTACTGCATAAGCGACGACATCGCGCAGCGCCTGCTGGTAGTCATCGGCAATTTGCTTGAAGTACGGGGCCAGCAGCAGGTTAGCGATCTGCGGATTTTCGGCATAAGCATCGGTGATTTTCTGCAGGAACTGCGCACGGATGATGCAGCCAGCACGGAAAATCTTCGCGATTTCGCCGTAGTTCAGATCCCAGTTGTATTCTTCAGACGCAGCACGCAGCTGAGAGAAGCCCTGAGCGTAAGAAACGATTTTGCCCAGATACAACGCACGGCGAACTTTTTCGATGAACTCACCTTTGTCGCCTGCTGGCTGCGCTTGCGGGCCAGAGAGAACTTTAGATGCGGCAACGCGCTGATCTTTCAGAGAAGAGATATAACGTGCAAACACAGACTCGGTAATCAGCGACAGCGGTTCGCCGAGATCCAGCGCGCTCTGGCTGGTCCATTTACCGGTGCCTTTGTTTGCTGCTTCATCCAGAATCACATCAACCAGGTAGTTACCGTCTTCATCTTTTTTGGTGAAGATATCTTTAGTGATGTCGATCAGGTAGCTGCTAAGTTCACCGTTATTCCACTCGGTGAAAGTCTGGGCCAGTTCTTCATTAGAGAGATTCAGGCCACCTTTGAGCAGAGAATACGCTTCAGCAATGAGCTGCATATCTCCGTATTCAATACCATTGTGAACCATCTTCACATAATGGCCTGCGCCGTCGGCACCAATATAAGTAACGCATGGCTCGCCGTCTTCTGCCACGGCAGCGATTTTACTCAGGATAGGCGCAACCAGCTCATAAGCCTCTTTCTGCCCGCCAGGCATAATAGAAGGACCTTTCAGCGCGCCCTCTTCACCACCGGAGACACCGGTACCAATGAAGTTAAAGCCTTCGGCAGAAAGCTCACGGTTACGACGAATGGTGTCCTGGAAGAAGGTATTACCACCATCAATGATGATGTCACCTTTATCGAGGTATGGCTTGAGGGAATCAATAGCAGCATCCGTGCCTGCACCTGCTTTCACCATTAACAGGATGCGACGAGGCGTTTCCAAAGATTCAACAAACTCTTTCACCGTATAGTAAGGAACCAGTTTTTTGCCTGGATTTTCGGCAATCACTTCTTCGGTCTTTTCACGGGAACGGTTGAAAATAGAGACGGTATAACCACGGCTTTCGATATTGAGCGCAAGGTTGCGCCCCATCACTGCCATACCGACGACGCCGATCTGTTGCTTTGACATTGTTTACTCCTATTCGGGAAAAGATCACATATCATTTATAAAAATAAAGCTCGTTGCATAATTTCGATTAATACATTTTCGAAATTTTTATTCCTTCATAATCACATATATAATTTTTCTGAAAAATAATCTAAAGTCACTATCCGTAGAGAAAATAGCACATATTACCAATATGCTAGGAGTAGAGACTAAGAGTAGCTTGTTAATAAAATCCAACCATGTACTTACTTTAAATGAATATATTTCATCGCGCAATAAATAGCTCACCCCAATCACACATAATGAATATAACATAGGCCGAGAAATAAATTCAAAATAAACCCTCGTCGGATTTCTAAGATTAAATAACTTAGAGTAAAGATATAATGGTTTCGCAAGCATTATTACTATTAAGTTAGATACTATTGTCCCTATAATAATGCCAGGTAATCCAATAATGATAGCCAAAATGATGGATATCGTAATATTCAGCACACCTTCTAATAATGGATAATAAATATCACCAAAATGTCCACTTGCGTTTTTTAATATATCAGAAGGTACCCTGACAACACTAATGAATACGTTAACAATCATTAATGCAACTAGGGTGTTACTTAATGTATAATTAACACCTATCCATTTTGCGATAAAATCATTAACAAGAAAAAACATATTTAGTGATATGAATGTTGCAAAGGCGATAAATATCACATAAAATTGACGTGTAATTTCCTTAATTTCTAAATTACTTTTATTAATTAAGTAATTACCCATTCCTGCAGTAATAGCATTAACAAAACTTGACATCAAAACAGTTACTATCTGAAATACCATCATATAGCTGCCAAAAATTGTCACATAACTTAATGTCAGAAACTTTGATACAAGCAGGTAGTCTGTATTAAGGACAAGCACAGCACCTATTTTATGGAAGAACATATTTTTTATTCTTATTTTTAATTCTTTTTTTATCAAAAGTTTATCGCTTTCAATAAGTAAAACCTCATTACTGAGATATTGATTTCCGTTCCCAATTATTTTTTTAAAAATCAAATATTGAGAAAAAATACCTAAAGTCTCAACTAACAAATAAAGTATGAAGCTTTGCGTAAAGCACAAAATTAATATCTGAAATACAATTATTATAACTTTTCCGCCACCTTGAATTTTTCTTACTGCTGAGTACCGCTGATTAGCAGTTAATAATGTGGAGTATTTAGCATAACTATATGTCAACGATGTATTAAAAACGAACAAAGCCCAATATAAAAAAACGCCATTTACAACCTTTACAGAATCAATAAAGTAATAAATACAGATACCTATAACAACGCCAAGAATCAAAACAAACACAAATATATATTTGTATATGACTGAGAGCAAAGATATTATGTAAGTTATTTTATTGTATTCATTCTCGCTGAGCGGTTTATATAATACGCTGGCAGCTGCAATTCCAATACCTAATTCTGCCAAATTGAGATATGCTGTCAACTGTGTGAATAGTAACATCACTCCAGTAATATCACTTCCCATTTTTGAAACAAAAACAGTTCGAATATAAAACCCTAGCAAAACCAATAAAAAAGTAATTAATAAATCAACTTTAAAGTTGTGTAATGCTTTTTTCGTTCTCATTATTATTTTCCAGTCAACATTAATTCAACCACATTAAATAACATATTAAAAATCTTACCACAAATCCCCAATTCAAAAAAAATATATATTAATTAAGCCCTAACTTGTCAGGGCTTATTCTTTATGACGTCAAAATTGATAATATTTCTTGAGTATGGATTACCATAACCTGAACATCACCGCGAGATTCCACATTCAGGCGCACCACCGGTTCGGTGTTGGAAGAGCGCAGGTTAAAGCGCCAGTCGGCAAAGGTCATGCTGATGCCATCGGTGCGATCCACCGCCAGCACCTCACGGCTAAAATGCTGTTCCACGCGGTTAATCGCCTCAACAGGGTGCGCCAGTTTTCTGTTGATCTCACCGCTTGCCGGAAACGCCGCCATCCGGTCGCGCACCAGTTCGCCCAGCGTTTTTCCTTTCAGGCACACCAGTTCGGCGACCAGCAGCCACGGGATCATGCCGCTGTCACAGTAAGCGAAATCGCGGAAGTAATGGTGAGCGCTCATTTCGCCACCGTAGATGGCGTCTTCCTTGCGCATACGTTCTTTAATAAAGGCGTGTCCTGTTTTCGACATCACCGGCGTGCCGCCCGCGGCCGTCACCACATCAATGGTGTTCCAGGAGAGACGTGGATCGTGGATGATCTTCGCGCCGGGATTTTTTTCGAGGAACGCTTCTGCCAGCAGGCCGACAATGTAGTAGCCCTCAATAAACTGCCCTTTTTCGTCAAACAGGAAACAGCGGTCAAAATCGCCATCAAAGGCAATGCCCATATCCGCGCCGTGTTTGATGACCGCATTGCGGGTGTCGTCGCGACATTCCGGCAGCAACGGGTTAGGAATACCGTTGGGGAAATTGCCGTCCGGCGTGTTATGCACTTTGATTAACTCCACCGGTGCGCCGAGGGCTTTAAAGCGGGCTTCGATAGCGTCCACCACCGGACCCGCTGCGCCGTTCCCGGAGTTGATCACCAGCTTGAGCGGCGTAAGGTTTTTGACATTGATATAACCGAACAGGTGATCAACGTAAGCGTCACGCAGATTGATTTGCTGATAGCGACCGCGTTTGGTTTCATCGACGGGAGGAAAGTCGTTAGCTTCTGCCAGACGCTGGACGTCGCGCAGTCCGGTATCACCGCTGATCGGGCGAGCCCCTTCGCGCACCAGCTTCATGCCGTTGTAATCCATCGGATTATGGCTGGCGGTAACTTCAATGCCGCCATCCACGCCGAGATGGAACGTGGCGAAATAAATCTCTTCGGTGCCGGACATGCCAATATCCAGCACATCGACGCCCGCATCCTGTAAACCTTTTGCCAGCGCCAGTTTTAAGGTTTCGCTGGTGAGACGGACATCACCGCCTAACACAATGGTTTTCGGTTTGAGAAATTCGCCATAGGCGCGACCAATGCGCCAGGCGATATCTTCATTCAGTTCTTCACCTAATTTCCCGCGAATGTCGTAAGCTTTAAAACAAGTTAAAGAACTCATATTTTCCAACCCATACTATCTATTGTTTATCCAGACGAAAACTTATAATTATCATTTCTAATTCTGAAATAATTATTATATATTACTTTCGTCCATAGCGATCATAACATCTAATAACATCATCTTCTTCAAGATATGCACCAGAGCGAACTTCAATTAATTCTAAATCTATTTTCCCCGGGTTTTCCAGGCAGTGCATCGCCCCCAGCGGAATATAAATGGACTCGTTTTCACCAAGCAGTTTGATATCACCGTTGATAGTGACTTTTGCCGTTCCCGCGACAACCACCCAGTGTTCCGCGCGATGATAATGCATCTGTACCGACAAACCTTCGCCCGGTTTCACGGTGATGCGTTTCACCTGGTAGCGGTCGCCCGCGTCGATAGAGTCATATTTGCCCCACGGACGATACACTTCGCGATGCACCCGATGCTCATGGCGACCATCAGCTTTGA